>NZ_JBVVOS010000015.1:0-202187 GCF_055807515.1 Bradyrhizobium sp. Kon69
AAGACCGTCTCCATCACCTCCGGCGCTGCGACGATCTCCACGAGCGCCAGCCAGCCAGGTGCTGCCGTCTCGACCGCTGTCGGCGGCGCCGTCACGCTGAAGAGCTCGACGGGTGCGGATCTCAGCGTTACCGGCAAGGCCGACCTGCTCAAGGCTCTCGCCCTGACGACGTCTACGGGTGCAGGCAACGCCACCGTCAACGTCGCACGGACCACGAGCTCGGCCTCACTGGGTGCGACGATCACGGACGGTTCGTCGCTGAACGTCGATGGTCACACCATCACCTTCAAGAACGCGCCGATCCCGGGCTCGACCGGTGCTCCGAGCGTTCCGAGCGGCTTCGGTGCCAGCGGTAACATCCTCACCGACGGCAACGGCAACTCGACGGTCTATCTGCAGGCCGGCACGGTCAACGACGTGCTGAAGGCGATCGACCTTGCCACCGGCGTGCAGACCGCGACGATCAACGCCAACGGCACCGCGACGCTTGCGACCGCCACAGGCCAGTCGAACTCGACGATCAATACGTCCGGTCAGCTGAAGCTCTCGACCGGCATCAATGCCGATCTGACGATCACGGGCAGCGGCAATGCACTGAACGTGTTCGGTCTTGCCGGCAACACCGGCAGCGCGTCGGCTTTCACCGCGGCGCGCACCTCGGGCGTCGGCGGCATTGCCGGCAAGACCTTGACCTTCTCCGCCTTCAACGGCGGCACGGCGGTCAATGTCACCTTCGGCGACGGCACCAACGGCACGGTCAAGACGCTCGATCAGCTCAACACGGCGCTTCTGGCCAACAATCTGGCTGCCACGATCGACGCCAACGGCCGGTTGACCATCACGGCGTCCAACGACTACGCGTCCTCGACGATCGGTTCGACCGTCGCAGGCGGTGGCATCGGCGGCACGCTGACTTCGGCGCTGACCTTCTCGACGGCTTCCAGCCCCGTCCAGGATGCGGTTGCACAGACGGCCCGTGCGAACCTGGTATCTCAGTACAACAACATCCTGAACCAGATCGACACGACCTCGCAGGACTCCTCGTTCAACGGCGTCAATTTGCTGAACGGCGACCAGCTCAAGCTGGTGTTCGACGAGACCGGCAAGTCGAGCCTCAACATCACCGGCGTGACCTACAACTCCAAGGGTCTGGGCCTCGCGGCCTTGACCGTCGGTGTCGACTTCATCGACAACGCCGCGTCCAACCGCGTGCTGACCAATCTGAACGCCGCGTCGAGCACGCTGCGCTCGGAAGCCTCAGCGCTCGGTTCGAACCTCTCGGTGGTGCAGGTGCGTCAGGACTTCAACAAGAACCTGATCAACGTGCTGCAGACCGGTTCGTCCAACCTGACCCTGTCCGATACCAACGTCGAAGCGGCCAACAGCCAGGCGCTGTCGACCCGCCAGTCGATCGCGGTCTCCGCGCTGTCGCTGGCCAACACTTCGCAGCAGAGTGTGCTCCAGTTACTCCGTTAAGTAGCTGGTATCATTAAATAAAACAAGAGCGGCGGGGTCATTTGCCCCGCCGCTTTTTTGCGTCCGGAGGCGGGCAGGGACGTTCACCGCGCATTAACCCTATCCCTTAAACCGGCGTTAACCATACTTTAAAGGACAGCCTCTAAGACTGGACAAAAGCCCGCTTTCAAGACCGCGCGGCCGATTCGTACCCGGTTCAAGAGGAAGACTCGCCAATGTCCAACATCGTTCTCTCGGCGTCCGTTCGCCAGAACCTGTTGTCGCTGCAGTCGACGGCCGACTTGCTGGCCACGACGCAGGAGCGGCTGTCGACCGGTAAGAAGGTCAACACGGCGCTCGACAATCCCACCAACTTCTTCACGGCCCAGGGGTTGGACAACCGGGCGAGCGACATCGGCAACTTGCTGGATGGCATCAACAACGGTGTGCAGGTGCTCCAGGCCGCCAACACCGGCATCACCTCGCTGCAGAAGCTGATCGACAGCGCCAAGTCGATCGCCAACCAGGCGCTCCAGACCACGGTCGGCTACTCCACCAAATCGAACGTCTCCACCACGATTCCCGGTGCGACGCCCGCCGACCTGCGCGGCACGACCTCCTATGCGAGCGCGACCGCCAAGAGCAACGTGCTCTATACCGGCGCAGCCGGTGGCGTAACTCCGGTCACGGGAACCGCCGCGCTCGGCGCCTCGCTGGGCTCGAACGCCGGCACGAATGTCGGGTTTGCCGCGACCGCGGCCGACGGCACGACGGCACTGTCCGGTACCACCACGCTGGTCGGCACCACGACATCCACCACCTTCGGCGCGCCGCCCGCGGACGGCGACACCATCACGGTCAACGGCAAGACCATCACCTTCCGCACCGGTATTGCCCCGACGACGCAGCCGACCGGCTGGGGCCTCAACCCCAGCGGGCACATCGCCACCGACGGTAACGGCAATTCGATCGTCTACGAGGGAACGCCGGCTGCGCCCGGCGCAACTATCAACGACGTCCTCAGCGCGATCGACCTCGCCAGCGGCGTCAAGACCGCGGCAATCAGTGCAGGCGCGGCAACCATTACGGTCAGCGGCTCGAGCGGTCCGATCGGCACGCTGCAGGTGGCATCGTCCGTCACGGGCGGCCAAGTCACGCTGAAGAGTTCGACCGGCGCCGACCTGAGCGTGACCGGCAAGGCCGACTTCCTCAACAAGCTCGGTCTGACCGCGGCGACTGGCGCGGGCAATGCGAGCGTGACCGCGGACCGATCGACCACCGCGGGCTCGCTCGGTTCCCTCGTTCAGGACGGCTCGACGCTGAACATCGACGGCCACACCATCACTTTCAAGAACGCCCAGTCGCCCCAGTCGGCGTTGAGCGTCACCTCCGGCGGCGTCAACGGCAACATCGTCACCGACGGCAACGGCAATTCGACCGTCTACCTCCAGAGCGCAACGCTCTCCGATCTGCTCAACTCGATCGACCTTGCCACCGGCGTCAAGACCGCCAGCATCTTCAACGGCTCGGCGACGCTGTCGACCACCGCGGGCCAGATCCCCTCGTCGGTCAACAGCAGCGGTCAGCTTGCGCTCTCCACCGGCATCAACGCCGACCTGTCGATCACCGGCACCGGTAATGCGCTCAACGCGTTCGGTCTCAGCGGCAATACCGGAACGGCGACCGCTTTCGCCGCGGCGCGCAACTCCGGTGTTGGTGGCGTCGCCGGCAAAACGCTGACCTTCACCTCCTTCAACGGCGGCACGCCGGTCAACGTCACCTTCGGCGACGGCACCAACGGCACCGTCAAGACGCTCGACCAGCTCAATGTGCAGCTTCAGGCCAATCACCTGACGGCGACGATCGACGCCAACGGCGTGCTGACGGTCACCACCGTCAACGAGTACGCATCCTCGACCCTCGGCTCGAGTACCGCTGGCGGTACGGTCGGCGGGACGCTCTCCGGCGTGCTGGCCTTTACCACCGCGCAGCCCCCGATTCAGGATCCCGTCGCGCAGACCGCGCGCTCCGGCCTGGTCAGTCAGTTCAACAACATCCTGGCGCAGATCGACACGACCTCGCAGGACTCGTCCTTCAACGGCGTCAACCTGCTCAACGGCGACACGCTGAAGCTGGTCTTCAACGAGAACGGCAGCTCGACGCTCGGCATCAACGGCGTGGTGTTCAACGCGGCCGGCCTCGGTCTCAGCAATCTCGTTCCGGGCACGGACTTCATCGACAACGGTGCCACCAACAAGGTGCTGGCCAGCCTGAATGCCGCCTCGAGCACGTTGCGCTCCGAGGGTTCTTCGCTCGGTTCGAATCTGTCGATCGTGCAGGTGCGTCAGGACTTCTCCAAGAACCTGATCAACGTTCTGCAGACCGGCTCGGCCAACCTGACGCTGGCCGACACCAACGAGGAAGCGGCGAACAGCCAGGCGCTGTCGACCCGCCAGTCGATCGCGGTCTCCGCGCTGTCGCTGGCCAACCAGTCGCAACAGAGCGTGTTGCAGCTGCTCCGCTAATTTCGCGGCGCAAGATCACTCATCGATTTCGCGGCGGGGCTAACGCTCCGCCGTTCATTTTACGCAGATCGCTAAGGCAGGATTAGCTGAGATCGACGCACACCAGCGTGACGTGTTTACAGCGTGCACATGCGCGTCTAGCTTGACGACGACGAAGAACTCCGAGACCCGTAATAATCCGGAGTGCTTCCAAGCACACATGTAAGCAAATCTTAAGCGGTGCTGCCTAGGGTCGGGAAACAAATCCTTAAGCGCGTTCAACGGGCTAGGTAACCTCCAGGGTGTGATTGATGTCGAATTCCGCTGCCTCGGCCTACGCGCGTGTTGCAACGACCACCGCATCTCCTCGCGACATCGAAGCGCAGACCCTGCTCAAGGCCGCGAACAAGCTTCAGGATGCGATCAACAGCGCCGAGCCGTTCAGCGAGCAGACCACGCAGGCCCTGATGTTCAATCGCAAGCTCTGGACGATTTTCCTGAGCGAGGCCATGCGCGAGAACAATCCGCAGCCGATCGACGTCCGGCAGAAGATCGCCAACATCAGCGTGTTCGTGCTGAGCCAGACCGCCGCGCTGCAGATGAGCCCGCAGTTCGATCATTTCCGTCCGCTGATCGAGATCAACCGCAATATCGCCGCTGGTCTGTCCGGCCGTCCGTGATCGAGCACGGCTCGTTCCGCTTCGGCAAATTCATGCTGAGGATACCAGCAAGACGCAGATCAGGAACCTCGTCACCGGTCCAGCGATCGGTTCGAGCGATCTCGATGTTGCCGTTGCGACGCTCGACGCCTGATTGTCAGGCGCTGCGGTCCGTGCTGGCCGGACGCGAGGGCTCGGATTTCAAATCCTGCGCATGGAAATAGGCCCGCCGGCGCAGCATTGCTTCGTCGGGGAACTGGTTGACCACCGCGTCGGTCCTGTCGTTGACGACCTGGAAGACGAACGACGCCGCCGCCTGGTCGAACACGACCTGGCGTGAGACGTTCTCGTTGCTTCGCAAGTCATTGCGTGCAGGCGCGCTCGCGTCGCCAGCGGCCACTGTCTGGCTCACGGGCAGATCGGTTTGCACGGCCTCGTTCGCCGCCGCATTCGACGTCGTTACGATCTGCACGGCAACCGGTATCCCCACCGGCCTGATGCTGAAATCTGTACTCATGGCAGCCTCCTGGTTGCCTCACGTGAGTCAAATCCCAACCCCTCTCAATACGCAACCATGGAACACCGGGATTGAACATCCGGTAAGGAAACGTGGCTAACCGCGCGACGATGTTGCCGCGCGGTTTTTCGTAAAATTGTTGCTTGTTGTTGCGCGCGCTCAGAGCGAGCGGCTGACCGCGAGCGGCGTGATGTGACGCGGGCCCGGCGTGGCGCGGCGTCCCGCGGCCGTGTAGGTGTTCGGCACGTTGCGCTTCTGGATCTCGGCGTTGACGCCGCGCACGACGCTCTCCGATACGGCGTGAGCGGTTGCGAGCACGGTGAGGTTGACCTGGAGCATCGCGCGGAATGCATCGTGGTTCCGATGCAGCGTCGAGAGCAGCTCGGGCGCGGATTTGGCGAGCTGGGCCTGGTTCGCCTTCAACTGGGTGACGGCGCCGACATAGTTTCGCGACAGCTCCTGCTTCTTGCTCTCGAGGGTCATCGCCTCGCGGACCTGTCCGGCGCGCACGAGCTCGGTCTCGCGCTCGATCAAGCCGAGCAGGGCACTCATCGCATCCATCAGCTGCTCGGCAATCTTGCGCGCCTCGGCGCTGCCGGCTGCGGTGTTCGGGCGCTGCGCTTGCACCGGCTGACGCGAGGCGTTGAAGTGATTCATCTCGTTTGACCTTATGCCGTGCGGATCGTTTTTGCCTGCTGCATGATCAGGGTGCGATAGACGTCGGTGGCGATGCCGACGCCGCCGGCGTTGGCGAAGTTCTTGGAATATTGCTCGGTCAGCATCGAGCGCCACACGCCGGTGCCAGGGGTGTCGCCGAACGGGCCTTCGCCCTTCAGGCCCGAGGTCATCTGCGAGAACATGCTGTTGAGGAACATCGCCTCGAAGTCGGTGGCGATCTTCTGCGCCTTGGCCTGCTGCTTCGGCGAGACCTTTTGCAGTGCCGCCGCGAGATCGAAGTCCGGCCGGCCGTTGCGGCTCTCCACCGTGAAGGCGGAGCTGGCGACCCGTGCGGTGTTGACCATGCCGGTCTGCATCACATCACCTCGATGTCGGCTTCGATCGCACCGGCGGCCTTGATCGCCTGCAGGATGCTGATGAGATCGCGCGGGCCGATGCCGAGACCGTTGAGGCCGTCGACGAGCTGCTGAAGCGAGACGCCGTCCTTGACGACGGCGAACTTCTTGCCGTCCTCGGTGACACTGACGCTGCTGCGTGGTGCGACCACGGTCCGGCCCCGGGACAGCGGGTTGGGCTGGCTGACCTGCGGGCTCTCGGAGATCGTGACGGTGAGGTTGCCCTGTGCGACCGCAACGGTGGCGACGCGGACGTCGCGGCCCATCACGATGATGCCGCTGCGTTCGTCGATGATGATCTTGGCGGCGAGATCCGGATCGACCTGGAGCTGCTCGATCTCGGTGAGAAAGGCGACGACGTTGCCCTTGAACTCCGGCGGGATCGCAAGCTGCACGGTCGATGGGTCGATCGGCTCGGCGGTCTTGACGCCGAGATAGTCGTTGATCGCGGCGGCGATCCGCT
Organism: Bradyrhizobium sp. Kon69; assembly: GCF_055807515.1. Taxonomy (NCBI): domain Bacteria; kingdom Pseudomonadati; phylum Pseudomonadota; class Alphaproteobacteria; order Hyphomicrobiales; family Nitrobacteraceae; genus Bradyrhizobium; species Bradyrhizobium sp. Kon69. Next base: position 6,672 of record NZ_JBVVOS010000015.1, read on the forward strand.
TGGCCGTGGTGAAGTCGGCATTGCGCAGCGCAAGGCGGACGTTCGGCAGGCGATTGAGCGCGAACTCGATCTCGCGCTCGATGATGGCACCGTTGACAATGCGTCCGACGGTCGGCACGCCACGCACGATTTTCGCCGCCTCACCTTCGGCCTGGAAGCCGGAGATCGCGAGCGAGCCCTGTGCGACCGAATAGACGTTGCCGTCGGCGCCGAGGAGTGGGGTGACGAGCAGGGTGCCGCCCTGGAGATTCTTGGCGTCGCCGAGCGCGGAGACGGTGACGTCCATGCGCGTGCCCTGGGTGGCGAAGGCCGGCAGATTGCCCGTCACCATCACGGCGGCGACGTTGCCGGTGCGGATGGTGGCGCCCCGGATGTTGACACCCATGCGCTCGAGCATCGCTTGCAGCGACTGCTTGGTGAAGGGGATGTTGTTGAGGGTGTCGCCGGTGCCGTTGAGGCCGACGACGAGGCCGTAGCCGATGAGCTGGTTCTGCCGCACGCCTTCGATGTTGGCGAGATCCTTGATGCGCGATGTCGCGCTTGCAGAATTGACCGAGAGCACCAGCGCTGACAGCGCGGCGCAGGCCACCCCCACAAGTCTCACCCAACGAACGCTTGGCATCCTCTGCTCCCCGAGGCTCCTCAAATCAAAGGACCATCACGACACTCCCATGACGAGCTGGTCCGACGCTGTCCTTGCGAGCGCTGTGCCAACTCGGGGCAGCGGGGGTAGGTCGCTGAATAGGTTGAATAAATCTGTTTCCACCGACCTCAGCCTGTGTTGTCCCTGAGGAGCGAAACTGCCGCCCGTCGGCAGATTTTGCCGGGCTGTTTACGGGCCGTTAACCATAAAACGGCGAATGTGGCGCATCGATCACCCGGATTGCTTCCGATGCGCATCTACGGACCGAACGGCACCACGCTTGGAACGCCGGCCAGCCAGGCCAGGCGGACGAGCTCCGGCACCTTCGTGCTGCCCGACGCCTCGTCGGCGCCGGAGACGCGGGGCGCTGCCGCACCGAAGGCCGCCGCCAACATCGACGGGCTGCTCGCGCTGCAAGGCATCGAGGAGGATCCCGTCGAGCGTCGCAAGCGCTCGGTCGTGCGCGGAAAGACCGCGCTCGACGTGCTCGACGATCTCAAGATGGGACTTCTCTCCGGCAAGCTCGACGCCTCGACCGTGATGCGGCTGCGTGACGCTGCGGCGAACCTTAAATCGTCCTCCGGCGACCCCGGCCTGGATTCGGTGCTGTCCGAGATCGAGCTGCGCGTCGAGGTCGAGCTCGCCAAGGCCGGGCAGGCATAGCGCCTTACGCCGCTTCATCCTTCAACTGCGCGTCGTAGCGGCGCTGGGCGGCAAGCACGTCGTTCAGATTCTGTTCGGCCCAATCGCGCAGTGGATCGACGGCTGCGGCGAGCGTCACGCCGAGTTGCGTGATCGAGTATTCCACGGTCACCGGCACGGTTGCGATGGCGTGACGCTTGAGCAATCCGTCGCGCTCGAGCGACTTGAGAACCTGGCTCAACATCTTCTGCGAAATGCCTTCGATCGTCCGGCGCAACTGATTGAAGCGCATCGGCTCCTCGCGCAGGAGCAGCAGGATCAGCACCGCCCATTTGTCACCGACGCGGTCGAGGATCTGTCGCGTGGGGCAGTTCGCTGCATAGACGTCTGGCTTCATCGTCGGGTCCTCACGATCCATTCCGCTTATTTGGCGGCCGGCGCCGGTTACTCCTGTGTAATCAGGTAAGCACAAAGTGCTCTCTTAACACCAGCGTTCTTTACGATATCTAGTCACTGTTAGTTACCACAAAAGCAAAGGAGCCTTCCATGAAAATCGCAGTTGCCGGCGCCTCGGGCCGGGCCGGGTCGGAGATCACCAAAGAACTGTTCCATCGCGGCCACACGGTTACGGCCATCGCCCGCAACCCCGAAAAGATCGCGGCCCTGTCGAACGTCACCCCCACCAAGGGAGACGTGCTCGACCAGCCAGGCCTTGCCAAGCTGTGGGCCGGGCACGACGTCGCCGTGAGTTCCGTGCACTTCTTGGCCAGCGACGCGCTCAAGCTGATCGGCGCGGCCAGGGACTCCAAGGTCGGTCGCTACCTCGTCGTCGGCGGAGCCGGCAGCCTGGAGGTCGCTCCGGGCGTCAAGCTGGTGACAACTCCCGGTTTTCCGGCTCAGTACAAGGCTGAGGCGGAGGCGGGTTCGGCCTTTCTCGACCTGCTGCGGCAGGAAAAGGAGCTGAACTGGACCTTCATCTCGCCGTCGGCCCTGTTCATCGAGGGGGAGCGCACCGGCAAGTTCCGGCTTGGCAGCGATCAGCTTCTCGCAGATGCGAACGGCAAAAGCTGGATCACCTTCGCGGATTACGCCATCGCGCTCGCCGACGAGATCGAGCGGCCGGCCCATGAGAGGCAACGTTTCACGGTCGGCTACTAGGTCTACGGCCGCTCCCGGACCCTTCAGGATAAAGCTTTCCTGTGCAAGGGCTTGGGGGCGCCGGTCGGGCGATCAGGGAAACGTTGTCTGTCACAGGAGGCCGCTATATAACGCCCCGCTCAGCGGACCCCGTTCCGCGTACGAGTCGTTGCTTAGACAGATAGGCCGCCCTTGGAAAAGTTGAAAAACTACCGACCGACCGAAAAAGAGCCTTTCATGAACGACAGGCAGAAGGAGTACTTCCGCTTGAAGCTCCTCGCCTGGAAGGATGAGATCCTCAAAGAGTCCAAGCTCACCCTGCAAGCGCTGCAGGAGGAGAACGTGAACCACCCCGATCTCGCCGATCGGGCATCGTCCGAAACCGACCGCGCCATCGAACTCCGTGCCCGCGACCGCCAGCGCAAGTTGATCGCCAAGATCGACGCCGCGCTCCAGCGTATCGAGGACAACACCTATGGCTATTGCGAGGACACCGGCGAGCCGATCTCGTTGAAGCGGCTCGAGGCCCGTCCCATCGCAACGCTTTCGGTGGAGGCGCAGGAGCGCCACGAGAAACGCGAGAAGGTCTATCGCGACGAATAGAGTCCGAGCCGCAGCGATGCGGCTCTTTGTTTTTTGAACGCAAGGCGCGCCTTTTCGCGTCGTGATCAGCATTTTGCCTGTCGCTTGCAACCGTGCGTTCGGCGCGCGAGCGGAATCACGAAAAGTGAATCGCGATCAATGGGCTAGACTCAACTCCTCCGAGTTCACGTGAGTTCGGATGAGAAACAGCCTTCACTTCAGGTGCGGGAGGTTTTGCGAGTCGCATCAAGGACATCGACTCGAATGCTGAGGCACTGGTCCAGCAGCTTCACGCATTGCTGCAATCAGGCCTGGTGCGACGCTGCAAGGTGCGCATCCCCATAAAGCCCGGACCAGCTCAATATTTCCTTAAACGCCGGCGCAGCCAATGAGGCTTGCCGTGATGTGGCCGATCAGCGTCCGCAGCTCATTCAGCTCGGGCTGGCAATGACGTGCGGCCGCGCGACCCCCGCGCTTGTCACGCCCCGGCGGGGATGCTGAAGTACCGCCCTCGATTGTGGTGTGTAGGAGCGGGCGCCGATGGACACAATTCTCGCAGCCGCAAAGGCGATCGCGCTGGCGCGCCGCAACCATGCGCCGCTCGCGGTGCTCGAAGTTCCTCCCGCCGATGAAGCCGAGGGCTATCAGGTCCAGCGCGCGCTGCACGATCTGCTGCTGCCGCATGCCGGCCCGCTGGTCGGCTACAAGGTCGGCTGCACCAGCCAGGTGATGCAGGATTACATCGGCATTCCACACCCTTGCGGCGGCGGCGTGTTCCAGAAGGGCGTGCACGACAGCGGCGTCCGGCTCGCGGCTGCCGACTATGTCCGCGTCGGCGTCGAATGCGAGATCGCGGTGCGGCTGAAGCGCAATCTCGCCGCCGGCGAGGCGCCGTTCACGGCCGAATGGGTCGGCGAAGCCGTCGAGGCCTATCATCCCGCGATCGAGATCGTCGACGACCGCTATGTGAAGTGGGAAACGATGGGCGCGCCGACGTTGATCGCCGACGATTTCTTCGCCGCCGGCTGCGTGCTGGGTGAGGTCGTGCCGCGCTCGTCGGTGCCGGACCTGAAGGCGGTCAAAGGCCGCGCCATCGTCAACGGCGAGGAGGTCAGCCACGGCACCGGCGCCGACGTGCTCGGCCATCCCCACAACGCACTCGCCTGGCTCGCCAACCATCTCGCCGCCGAGGGCAAGGGTCTGCACGCCGGACAGCTCGTTCTCACCGGGAGCCTGGTCAAGACGCTGTGGCTGAAGGCCGGCGACAAGGTGCGGATGGAGCTGGACGGGCTGGGCGTGGTGGAGGCGGAGTTTACGTAGGCGCTGCGGGCACCGCGTCGTCATTCCCCGCGAAGGCTGGGAATCCAGTATGCCGCGGCTTCTCGGTTCATCACTGACGTCTCGAAATACGGGATCACTCGCCTTCGCGGGCGATGACAGCTGAGAGGGCGGAGAGGGGGATAGCGGCGTCGCTACAATCGCGCGTGCCTGAGCGCTGTATGCAGCCATCGCCAAAATACATGCGGCCCTCGCCAGGGGAGCTAGCGAGGGCCGCGTTGTACATCGTCGTCCGCGCCTAGGTTCGCGAACACGATGTGGGAGCTCGGGAGAAGCTTAGAAGGGCAGCAGCACGTCCATGACTTGCTGGCCGTAGCGCGGTTGCTGCACGTCCATGATCTGGCCGCGGCCGCCGTAGGCGATGCGGGCCTGCGCGATCTTAGTGGAATCGATGGTATTGTCGCTCTGTATGTCTTCGGGACGGACGATGCCGGCGACGATGAGCTCGCGGATTTCGTAGTTGACGCGGATCTCCTGCTTGCCTTCGACCACGAGGTTGCCGTTGGGCAGGACCTGGGTGACGACGGCCGCGACGTTGGTCTGCAACGCTTCCTTGCGGTCCACGCTTCCTTTGCCCTCGCTGGACGCGGTCGAGTCGGCGGTGAGGATACGGCCGGGCAAGACCTTCTGTGCTTGGGCGCCCAATGTCTTGGCGCCGATGAAGTCAGTGATTCCGGAATCTTCCTTGTTGGTGCGGCTGCGCTGGGTGTCGTTTTCGATATTGGCCTTGTCGGTGATGTTCACGGCCACGGTCAGCAGATCGCCGACCTGATGGGCGCGCTGGTCCTTGAAGAAGGCGCGGCTGCCGTTCCGCCACAGCGAGTTCGGATTGTAGGAGGCGACTTCCGGCTTCGGCATCGGCATCTGCACTGGCTTGTAGCCGGGCTGCGTCGTCGGATTGTCGATCGCCGACAATTTCGGCTGCTCGCCGATCTGCGACAAACGGTCGATCGAGGAGCAGCCGCTCGCCAGCGCGCAAGTCGCCAGCAGCAGGGCAGAGATCGCGATGCGACGGGGACGAAAAGCCGAACTGAACCTGGACATGTCTTACTCTGACTTGGCTGGAGCTTGCGAGACGCGAACTTGCGGGATCTGGGCTTGCGCGATCTGGGCCGGCGATGCCGGGGCCTGGACCAGGTTCCGGACGAGGGCTGCGGTATCGACGGGGGCGGGCGCCTCGTCGCGCTTGAGCGACGAGGTCTGCTCGACCGCGGCCGGCATCGGCGCGGCCTGGCTGGCGCCCTGGACCGTCACCTGGCCGCGGCCGGTGACGACGCCGCTCAGCGTGCGCTTGGTCTGCAGGTTGAGCACGCTGATGGTGTCGCCCTCGGCGCCGCTCTCGATCGCCTTGCCGCGCGTGGTGAGATAGATTCCGGGGACCTGATAGATGACGGTGACGTTCTGGTCGCGCTGCACGAAGTCGGGCTTGACGATGTCGGCGACGCGGATCGGCGTCCCCGCCCGCATCGGCCGGCGGAGCTGCATGCCGAGCGTGCGGTCGCGCGAGGCGGCCTCACCCGTGACCTCGGCCTTTGGTCGGCGCTCCAGGGCGACGTCGGAGGCCTTCAGGAGATCGACACGATCGATGTCGCGCGTCAGCACGGCCACTTCCACCGTCTCGATCGCGGTGCCGGTGAAACGCAGCTTGGTCGGCGCCGGATTGCTGTCGTTGTTGATCTCGAAGGCGATGTCGAAACGGCCGCTGCGGGCGTCGTAGCGGGTTGCGACCGGCTGCAGCACGCCGGTGTTGGAGGCATCCAACCGCATGTCGGCGATGCCGCGGTCGAACGTGACGGTGATGTTGGCGGCGTCGCCAAGTCCGAAGCGGCGCTCGAGCGCCGAGGCGACCGCGGTTTCGAGGTCCTTGTTCACGAGCGTGCGGGCGAGACGGGTGACCTGGACCTCCCTGATGTCGCCGGTCATCACGCCGATCACTTGCTTTGCGCGCAACACCGCCAGCACTTGCGCGACCGGCAGCGCACCGGTGGTGCCGAGATCGGGCGAGCGGTAGACCGGGATCAGCGCGGCCGAGCCGGCATTGTCGACGAGATCGCCGACCCGCACCACGTCCGAGGTCACGGTGATGCTCGCGCGCAGCGTCGGCGTCGCGATGAAATCGTCGGCGGCCCGTGCGGGCAGCGCCAGCACGAGGAGAGCGGAGATGGTGGCGAGGGTGGTGCGGATCATCGTCATCACCTCAGCGGAACAGCGCCGTGGTCGATTGCATCATCTGGTCGGCGGCGCTGATCACCTTGGCGTTCATCTCGTAGGCGCGCTGGGCGGCGATCAGATCGCTCATTTCCGAGACGACGTCGACATTGGCCTGCTCGAGGCTGCTCTGGGTGATGTTGCCGAAACCCTCCGAGCTCGCGGTGCCGTCCTGCGGTGGGCCGGAGGAGGGCGTCTCGGTGAACTGATTGTTGCCGACCGGCTGGAGGCCGGCCTTGTTGATGAATCGGGTCAGGCCGATCTGGCCCTGCACGGCCGAGGTCGACGAACCCGGCAGCGTCACCGAGACCTGGCCCTGCACGTTGATGGTCAGGCCCGAGGCGTTGTTCGGGATCGTGATCGTCGGTTGCACCGGGTTGCCCTGCGCCGTGACGATGCGCCCCTGATTGTCCATCTGGAAGGTGCCGTCGCGGGTGTACTGGTAGCTGCCGTCGGGCATCAGGATCTTGAAGAAGCCTTCGCCCGTGATGGCCATGTCGAGGTCGTTGCCGGTCTGCGACAGCGTGCCCTGGGTCATGCTGCGCGGGGTGCCGACGGTCTTGACGCCGCCGCCGATGTCGACGCCGACCGGCAGGATGGTGCCCTGGTCGGACGACTGGGCGCCGACCCGGCGGACGTGTTCGTAGATCAGGTCCTGGAACGCCGCGGTCTGCTTCTTGAAGCCGGTGGTGCGCAGGTTCGCGATGTTGTTGGAGATCACCTGAACGTTGAGTTCCTGTGCCGCCATTCCGGTTGCTGCGGTGTGAAGCGCCTGCATGTCAGTTCTCCCTCAATCAGGCCGGAACGTCGGCGAGCTTCTCGATCGCCGATTTGTGCATGTCACTCTGCTGCTGGAGCAGGGTGGCCATGGCGGTGTAGCTGCGCATGACCTCGACCATGCGGCTCATCTCGCCGACCGAGTTCACGTTCGACTTCTCGACATAGCCTTGCTGCACGGTCGACTTGGTGTCGGTCTGCGGGACCGCGGAGCCGATGTTGTAAAGGTTGGCGCCGAGCTTGGTCAGCTTGGCCGGATCGTCGAACGAGGCCATGCGGATCTTGCCGCGGATCGAGTCGTTCTTGGCCGTGCCCTCGAGCACCGTGACGGTGCCGTCCGGCGCGACGTTGATGTCGTGGTCGGTCGGCTGGAAGGTGATCGGGCCGCTGGTGCCCAGCACGAGGTTGCCGTCGGAGGTGACGAGCTGGCCGGTGCTGTTGAGCGAGAATTTGCCGTCGCGGGTGTAGCGCTCGGCGCCATTGGCCTGCACGGCGAAATAGGCGTTACCGCTGATCGCCATGTCGAGCGGATTCTTGGTCGGCTCCATCGGCCCCTGGCCGACGTCGCGGAAGGTGCCGCGATCCTGCACATAGGAGACCCGGCGGTCGGAGCCGACGAAATTGTCCTCACGCGCGTTCGAGTTGAGGTACTCCTCGAACAGCGAATGGTCGGCCTTGAAGCCGTTGGTGTTGGCGTTGGCGACGTTGTTGGCGATGACATCCATCTGCCGTTCCAACGTCATCTGTCGTGACAAGCCGATCAGAAGCGCGTTCTGCATCGGAAATCTCCCCTGAGTGAGATCCGCCAGCTCGCTCTCCCAAGCGCATTGGCCGATCCCGTGAACGAGACCTCGGGTTCTCCCAAACCCTGGGTCTCGATCCTTTCTCAGCGAAACTCGTGCCAAGCTGGAAAACTTTTCAATTTCAATATGTTGACTGTTTTTCGAGGGCACGGGGAGGCGGCAGAAAGGGTCTGTTAGCCATGTTTGCCCGGCAGATTTTTCCTAGCGAAGGCCCAATCGAAAGGTTCCGTTAACCATTATTACCGTAGCGTTTGGGCGTAAGAGGAGCACTGCGCTGGGGCATTTGTATCGCGTCACTGTCTGCCAGGAGCTTCGCTCTTTCGACCCCTTTGAGAGATGAGCGAGCGCGGCGATCATGGCAGAGAATGAAGCGGAAGGCGGCGCAGCCGCTGAGGGCGCGCAAGCCGCTCCGCCCAAGAACAAGTTCAAGCTGATGATCATGGCGGTAGGCCTGCTCGCCGTTCTCGGCGGCGGCGCCGCGACCTGGTTCTTCTTTTTCCGTCACGGCGACGACGAGCATCACGCCGAGGCGGCGCCTCCGCCGAAGCCGCCATCTTTCGTCGAGGTTCCCGACATCATGGTCAACCTCGCCGGCGCGCCGGGCGAGCGCGTGCAATATCTGAAGCTCAAGATCGTGCTGGAGCTGAAGGAAGAGAAGCAGGTCGAGGCGATCAAGCCGACGATGCCGCGCATCACCGACATCTTCCAGACCTATGCGCGCGAGCTGCGCTCCTCCGACCTCAACGGTTCCGCCGGCATCTTCCGCCTCAAGGAAGAGCTGACCAAGCGCGTCAACGCGGCGGTCGCTCCGGTCCAGGTCAGCGCGGTGCTGTTCAAGGAAGTCGTGATCCAGTGAGCATGACGGGCTAGGGATCATGGCAGGCACCGACCAACCAGACCAGGATGCAATTGCCGCCCAATGGGAGGCCTCGCTCGATTCCGAGGATCCCGCCGAGGCCGCGAAAGCTGCTGCCGAAAACGAACTATCGGAGACCATGGCCCTGCAATGGGCGGCCATGGTCGAGGATGGCAGCCGCGATCTCGGCGCCGGCAAGAATTCCGGCGAACGGGTGCTGTCGCAGGAGGAGATCGACAACCTCCTCGGCTTCGCGGTCGGCGACGTCACGCTCGACGACCATTCGGGCATTCGCGCCATCATCGATTCGGCGATGGTCTCCTACGAGCGTCTGCCGATGCTCGAAATCGTCTTCGACCGCCTGGTGCGGTTGCTGACGACCTCCTTGCGCAATTTCACCTCCGACAACGTCGAAGTCTCGCTCGACCGCATCACCTCGGTGCGCTTCGGCGACTACATGAACTCGATCCCGCTGCCAGCCGTCCTCACCGTCTTCAAGGCCGAAGAGTGGGACAATTTCGGCATGGCCGTGGTCGATTCCAGCCTGATCTACTCGATGATCGACGTGCTGCTCGGCGGCCGCCGCGGCTCGAGCCAGCTGCGCATCGAGGGCCGGCCCTACACCACGATCGAGACAGAGCTGGTCAAGCGGCTCGTCGAAGTCGTCATGACCGATGCCGAACAGGCGTTCCGGCCGCTGTCGCCGGTGACCTTCACCATCGACCGGCTCGAGACCAACCCGCGTTTCGCCGCGATCAGCCGTCCTGCCAACGCCGCGATCCTGGTGCGCCTGCGCATCGACATGGAAGATCGCGGCGGCAACATCGAGCTCCTGCTGCCTTACGCGACCATCGAGCCGATCCGGGGCGTCCTGCTCCAGATGTTCATGGGCGAAAAGTTCGGCCGCGACCAGATCTGGGAAGGTCATTTCGCCACCGAAATCGTCCAGGCCGAGATCTCCGTCGACGCTGTGCTCTACGAAGCCGATATTCCGCTCAAGCAGCTGATGCGGCTGAAGGTCGGCGACACGCTGCCGCTGGACATGCGCGCGGATGCCAACGTCACCGTTCGCTGCGGCGACGTCACCATCACCGAAGGACGCATGGGCCGGGTCGGCGACCGCGTCGCGATACGGGTGACGAAACCCTTGCGCAAGCCAAGTACGACACTTGCGATGTTCGAAAAGGTCGACGAGCAGAACAAGATGATGGAGGCCCCATGAACCACTCCCTAGGAATGGCGATCGAGACGCTGGTGGCTATCCTGCTGATGCTGACCATCGTCTACTGCGTCACGCTCAACAAGCGACTGACGCGGCTGAAGGCGGACGAGCATTCGCTGAAGGCGGTCATCGGCGAGCTGATCACCGCAACCGAGATCGCCGAGCGCGCGATCGGCGGGCTGAAGCTCGCCGTGCGCGATGTCAACGAGAACCTCGGCAGCCAGCTCGCGTCGGCGACCCAGATGTCCGAGCAGCTCTACAAGCAGCTTGGCGAAGCCGACAATGTGGTGCGGCGGCTGTCCAAGATCGCGATCGCCGCGCGCCCCGTCACGAACCCGGAAATGGTCGCCGCGCCCGCAACCAAGCCCTCGTCGGCGAAGGCGGTGGCGGCTGCGGCCGAAGCCTTCTCCGAACGCCGACGATCCAACGGTCTTGCCGCATAAAGTCAGGGTATGAAGTCTTTTCGCAACATCCGCGTCATTCCGATCGTGCTGGTTGCCGTCGCTGGCCTCGCCACGCTGAAGGTCACGGGTCTTGTGATCAATGGCGGCTATGTCTTCGACTACAAGCCGAGCCCGACCAAGAAGTCCTGGGCGCAGGAGAATCTGAACTTCCCGGCGAGCCGCGAAGATCCCGATATCACCGGCTCGACCCATGGCGCGCCGAAGGAGGCGCCGAAGCCGGCCGCACCGGACACCAAGTCCGAAGGCGCGGCGGTCAAGGAGGAAGCCCAGCCGCAGATCTCCGCCTCGGAGCGCGCGATCCTGGAACGCCTGCAGTCGCGCCGCCAGGAGATCGAGGCCCGCCAGCGCGAGATCGACATCCGCGAGAGCCTGTTGAAATCCGCCGAGAAGCGCATCGAAAACAAGGTCGAGGAGATGAAGGCGGTAGAAACCCGTATCTCCGCGACGCAGGCCGAGCAGAAGGCCGCCGAAGCCCAGCGCATGAAGGGCCTCGTGACCATGTATGAGGGCATGAAACCCAAGGACGCCGCGCGAGTCTTTGACCGGCTCGAGATGGGCGTGCTGATCGAGATCGCCTCGCAGATCGCGCCGCGAAAAATGTCGGACATCATGGGACTGATGTCCCCCGAGGCCGCCGAGCGGCTGACGGTCGAGATGGCCCGCCGGGCCAATGGCGGCGGCGATCAGTCCGCCTCGGCTGGCGAGCTGCCCAAGATCGACGGCAAGCCGACGCAAAAGCCGAATTGAGGGCTCATACTTAAGAAGTCCTTAATTGCCAAAATCTACAGTCTGGGGCAGGGGCCGGCACCAACGCCGGCGTGGACCGTCGAACCGGAAGAAATGCCGCCAATGGCGCGAGAGGCTGCCGCTGGATTTGTGTCGCGAGCCCGCGTCCTGGCGCGGAGGCTGTCGCGTCATGTCCGCGCGGCGCCGCTGCTGGCAGCCGGCCTGCTGATCGGCTTCACGGCGCCTGCCCGGGCGGCCGACGCTGTCAGGGGCGAGGCGACTTTCTCGGCCGGCGGCGGCTTTGCCCGTCTCGTGATCAAGCTCGGGGAGGACGTCCCCTCCGAGGTGACGACGGCCGGCTCCATTCTCGTCATCCGCTTCGACCGGGCGGTCGACGTGCCCGTCGACCGCGTCCCGGAAGGCGCGCCCGACTACGTCAACTCCGCCCGCCGCGATCCCGACGGCGGCGCCATCCGGCTGTCGCTGGCGCGGCGCGTCACCGTCAACACCATGAATGCCGGCGAACGAACCTTCATCGACCTCTTGCCGGAGGGTTGGAAGGGGCCGCCGCCGAGCCTGCCGATGGACGTGGTCAAGGAACTCGCCGAGCGCGCGCGCGTCGCCGAACGCGCGTTACGCGCCCAGCGCGCCGCGGCGGAGAGCAAGAAGCGTCCGCAGATCCGCGTGCGCGCCTCGGTGCAGCCGACCTTCGTCCGCTTCGTGTTCGAGATGCCCGACGGCGTCGGTGTGTCCTCCGTGCTCAACGAGCAAAAGCTCACGCTCGCCTTCAACGCTAACCTCAATTTCGACCTAGCGGACGCGGTCGTCGCAGCGCCGCCGAACGTCGCCTCGATCAAGCAGAAGGCCGACATCGACCAGACCAGCGTCGAGATCGCGCTGATCGGCGATTCCGACGTGCATTCCTTCCGCGACGAGAAGAACTACGTCGTCGACATCTCCTTCCAGCCGGACAAGGGCAAGATGGCCAATTCGGCCGAGGCGGCGATCGCACAGGCCAAGCCCGCCGCTCATGGACCTGCGCCTGAAAAGCCGGCGGTCGAGAAGCCGAAGGACGCGCAGCGCGAGATCGCGCCGCCGACATCCGAGACGATCGCGCGCGAAGCCAGGATCGACGTCAAGCCCGAGGTGAAGGTGGAAGCGCCCGCCGCCATGCCGCCGCCCGCTGAAGCGCCGAAATGGCTGCCGGCTCCTGCGCTCGAAGCTGCGCACGCTACGCAAGCGCCCAAGGAAGCGGTCAAGGAAGTTGCAAAGACTGTTGCGCCAGTTGCAGAAACTGCGGTCGCGCCCGCCAAGCCGGTCATGGCCGAAGCGCCTCAAGAGGTCGTGAAGGAAGCTGCCAAGGAACCCGTCAAGGAACCCGTCAAGGAGCCGGCCACGGAGGCCGTCAAGGCTGCTCCAGCAGAGGCGCCCGCAGCTCCGCAACCGAGTGGTGCCAGCGTCGATGTCCGCCGCGACAGCGACGGCCTGCGCGTGACCTTCCCGCTTCAGGTCGCAACGCCTGCGGCGGCGTTTCGCCGTGGCGATACCGTCTGGCTGGTGTTCGATACGGCGAAGCTGATCGACGTCGAGGCGATCCGCACCAGGGGCGGTGCGATGATCGGGGAAGTCGGCCGCGTCCCGCTCGAGAAGGGACAGGCGGTGCGCATCCGTCTCACCCGGCCGCTGGTCTATTCGCTGACGAGCGAGGAGGTCGGCAAGCAGACCAACTGGCTCTTGACCCTCGCCGACAAGATCCAGGCGACGCCGCTGCCGCTGATGATCTCGCGCAACATCACCGACCCGGCGCTTGCCAACATCGCGATCCCCTTCGCCAATCCGGGGCTCCTGCACAAGCTCACCGATCCCGATGCCGGCGACACGCTCTATGTCATCACCGCACAGCGGCCGGTGCGCGGTTTCATCAAGCGGCAAGACCTCGTTGATCTCGCGCTGCTGGAATCCGCGCATGGCATCGCGATCCGGCCGAATTCCGATGAGGTCGGCGTCGAGGTCGGGGCCGACAAGGTCATCCTCGGCAAGAAGGGTGGGCTGACGCTGTCGCCGGTCGACATCTCGGCCGAGCGCGCGCCGACCGCGGTGCGGCCGGTCTTCAGCCCCGAAGGCTGGCGCAAGGGCCAGTCGGAAAATTTCATAGCGCGCCAGAACGAACTGATCACGGCGATCTCCAACGTCGAACCGGCGATGCGTTCGCTGCCGCGGCTCGACCTCGCGCAATTCTACATGTCGCGCGCGATGTATCACGAGGCCAAGGCCGTCACCGAATTGATGCTGGCCGATCCTCTCAACAAGGAGGAGAGCGGTGCGCTGATCATGCATGCGATCGCGAGCATCCTGATCGGCCGGCCGGCGCAGGGCCTGAAGGACCTCGCCAACCCCGTGATCGGCAACAGCCACGATTCACAGCTTTGGAAGGCGCTCGCCTATGCGCGCCAGGGCAAATGGGCGGACGCACGCGAGAAGTTCAAGAACGTCGAGTTCGCCATCGCCTCGCTGCCGCTCGACATCCAGCGCATCGTGACGATGGAGGCGATGCGCGCTTCGCTCGAGGTGAAGGACTATGCCGGCGCCTCCAAGCGCCGCAGCGAGCTCGAGGTGGTCGGCGTCTCGCCCGACGCCGCGCCCGGCTTTGCCGTGCTGCGCGGCCGGCTCGCCGAGGCGCTCGGCCACGACAAGGACGCGCTCGACGACTACAAGTTCGCGGTCGGCTCGTCCGACCGGCCGGCTGCGGCCGAGGCCAAACAGCTCGAGGTCGCGCTGCGGCAGAAGCGCGACGAGATCGGCAAGGAAGACGCGCTGCGCGAGCTCGAAACGCTCTCGATGACCTGGCGCGGCGACTCGATCGAGGTCAAGACGCTCCAGATGCTGTCGCAGATGTTTGCCGAGAACGGGCGCTACCGGGACGCGCTCACCGCGGCGCGTACCGCGACAAAGCTGCAGCCGAACGCGGACGCCTCGCGCCAGGCGCAGGACCTCGCCTCCGACCTATTCACGCAGATCTTCCTGGGGCCCAAGGGCGACGAGCTGCCGCCGATCGAAGCGCTCGGGATGTTCTACGAGTTCCGCGAGCTGACGCCGATCGGCCGCCGCGGCGACGAACTGATCCGGCGCCTCTCCGACCGTCTCGCCTCGATCGATCTGCTCGACCAGGCCGCCGAGCTCCTGCAATACCAGGTCGACCACCGCCTCGAAGGCGCGGCGCGTGCGCAAGTCGCCGCGCGCCTGTCCATGATCTATCTCGCCAACCGCAGACCCGACATGGCGATCACGGCGTTGCGCGCGAGCCGTATCAGCGACCTCTCAGGCGAGCTCAGGCAGCAACGCCTGCTGCTGGAGGCGCGTGCCCAGAGCGACGTCGGCCGCCACGATCTCGCGCTCGACATCGTCTCCAACGTTACGGGGCGCGAAGTGCTGCGGCTGCGCTCCGACATCTTCTGGGCGGCGCGGCGCTGGCGTGAATCCGCCGAGCAGATCGAGCTTTATTACGGCGAGCGCTTCCGCGACTTCAAGCCGCTCAACGCGGTGGAGAAAAGCGACATCATCCGCGCGGCCGTCGGTTATGCGCTCGCCGACGACTCGATCGGCATGTCGCGCTTCCGCGAGAAATATGCGCCGCTGATGAGCGAGAGCGCCGATCGGCTCGCCTTCGACATCGCCAGCAAACCGACCGGCGCCTCCAGCGCCGAATTTGCCGATATCGCCAAGCTGGCTGCCAGCGTCGACACGCTCGACGGCTTCCTGCGCGAGATGAAGCAGCGCTTCCCCGACGCCACCGCCCGCGCGCCGGCCTCGCCGCAGGCCAAGGACGAATCCGACCACACCGGCTCGCTGCCCACGATCCCGGTGGTGCGGCAGATCAAGATGACGCGGTAGGATCGCTGCTCCTTCTGGACCTCGCGAGAGGTGTCCGCTGAGCAAGCTCCTCGCAGTGACGGGCAGGGGCCGAAGACGATCGCCCAGAAGCGCGTACTCATCAACCTGATCAGCCCGCGTGGAGAAACAGCGAAGCAGCTAAGGCCAGCAAGCGACGTTAACGGGCTTAATGGAGCTTTACCCGCACCTGATAAATTGCCGAGCCCAAAGTCGACGCAAGCACAAGCACAAGACCAAGCCCGATCATAGGGTTCCTTGCGATCACCGCCGCAAGCGATACGCCCAGCGCAGCGGCCAACATCTGCCAGAAACCCAACAGGGCCGAGGCAGCACCGGCGCGATCGCCGAATGGCGAAAGAGCTTGCGCGCTGCAGAGCGGATTGACCATGCCCATGCCTAGCAGGAATACGCATGCGCCGACAAGAAATGGCAAAAAGCGCCCGTCGAAAAGCGCGAATAGCAACACCATACCGCCACCGACACAGGCTAGCGCGAGGCCGATGCAAATCGATCGGTCGAGACCAAGGTGCGGAACGATTTTTGTAGCGATAATGCCAGCGCTAAAGACGATCATGACAGTGCCTGCGAAGAACAGGCCGAGTTGCATGGGCGTGAAGTCGAGGCCTTCTATCAAGACACGCGGCAACGCCGAAAACATTGCAAACAGCGCACCTAAGATGAGGCTAACAGTTGCGGCAGGAACCACGAAACGGCGGTCAGTCGATAGCGACCAGTAATTCTTGGCGATCGTCGAGAAATCGAACTCGGCGCGTGGCGCGTGGTGCGTTTCTCCGAAAGCCGCAAGAAATGCCGAAGCGGCGACGACGGCGAAGATTCCGACGAACACAAATGCTGAACGCCAGCCAAAAAAATGATCCAGCGCGCCACCGACCAGGGGCGAGAATCCGGGCGCTGCTGCCATCGCAACCATAACAAAGGTGAGCACGCGCGCTAGCTTTTCGCCCTGAAAAAGATCTCTTGCGATAGCTCGCGAAAGGACGGACGTGGCACACGCGCCACCGGCCTGCACAACGCGGCCAATCAATAGTGCCGCCAAATCATTGGCTAACGCGCACCATATGCTACCTGCGAAAAATACAGCAAACCCGATCATCACGGGTACGCGCCGGCCGAAACGATCCGACAACGGACCGACAACAAGTTGTCCGACCGCGAACATGGCGAGGAATATGGTGATAGCTGACGTTACCTGAGCGCTGGAAACGCCCACCGCGACGGCGATACTCGGTAGCGACGGCAACAGAATGTTGGTGGCCAACGTGCCACTCGCAGACAGCGCAGCAAGAACGGCGACCTGAAGACCAAGTGGCACGGCTCGAGCTAGCGGACGGTCTTCGACGTTGCTGGTCATAAGCCGCTTCGGATCAATGAATGATAACCATCATATCAACGACCCGTTGAATGCGCAACCTGAGCATATTCCGGTATGTCACGAACCACCGAACGCGCTCACGGTGGCAGGCTTCCGCATTGCGCTGATAAGCTGAAGTGCACCCCTACAAGCCTTGGGCCAGAGGATAGGGGCAGTGACCGCTCCCCAGGCCGGCTACCCCCCGTAACTCTGTACCAGGCTCCCTGCCACCAGCGACCAGCCGTCGACGAGCACGAAGAAGATCAGCTTGAACGGCAGCGAGATGGTTGCGGGCGGCAGCATCATCATGCCCATCGACATCAGCACGGACGCGACGACGAGGTCGATGATCAGGAACGGAAGGAACAGCAGAAAGCCGATCTCGAAGGCGCGCTTCAACTCCGAGATCATGAAGGCAGGGACGAGGATGCGTAAGCCGAGATCGTCGGGGGTTGCCGGCGGCGGCTCGCCGGAGAGATCCAGGAACAGCTTGAGGTCCTTCTCGCGGACGTTCTTCTGCATGAAGCCGCGCAGGGGGACGGAGGCGCGTTGAAGCGCGTCCTCGACGCCGAGCTGATTGGCGACCAGCGGACGGATGCCTTCGTCGTAGGATTTTTGCAGGACGGGTCCCATCACGAAGAAGGTGAGGAACATCGCCAACGCGATGATCACCGAGTTGGGCGGGGCGGTCGCCGTGCCCATCGCGGTGCGCAGCAGCGACAGCACGACCACGATGCGCGTGAACGACGTCATCATGATCAGGATCGACGGTGCGATCGACAGCACCGTCAGCAGCGCGATCAGCTGGATCGCGCGCTCGGTGACGCCGCCACCGCCAGCGCCTCCGCCGCCGAGATTGATGCTGATGTCCTGCGCATGCGCTGGCATCGCGAGCGAAGCCGCGCCGATCAGGACAGAAAGAAAAAAAACTCTACGCGGGAGGGCCGGCAGCCTCACGAAGACGGCTTCGGACGGCCGAGCAACGAGGCCATCTCGTCTTCGAGATTTTCAAAGCTGGTCTTTTCCGGGGCCGGCTTTGCGGGAGGGGCCGGTGGTGCCGACGGCTCGCTGCGGGCCACACGCGGAGGAGCGGCCGGGGGCTCCGGGGCGACCGGAGGAGCAAGCGTCTCGCCGGCGGGGCGGCGCAGCGCAGCTTCGAGCCGCTGCGCCATCTCGGCGAGATTCTGCTCGGCGCTCGATGGCGCCCCGGGAGCGGGCGCCGGCGGCGGAACTGGCGGAGCCTGCGGCACAGGCGGAGGTGGCGCGGCGACGCGCTCGGCGCGCACTGGAGGCGCCTTCACCGGCTCGCTCTGGCGCGGCGGACGCGGCATCAGAGGGGGTTCGTTGCGCGCAACGCGCGGCGGAACAGGTTCGGGACGCAGCTCGCGCTCGGGGCGCGGCGCGATCGGCTCGGAGGTGAAGCCGCCCAATGGCGGCTCGTTGCGGCGTTCGGCCATCGCGGGAGCCGGCCGGCGCACTTCGTCGGCGAAGGAGGGGCGCGTGGGCCGCGGTGGCGGCTCGGGCATGTGCGGCTCGGGATGATCGAGCAGCTCGGGCCGCGGTGCTTCGTCGGCCCAGCTGCTGGTATCATGCATCGGCGCAAGACGCGGTGGCTCGGCGGCATTGGGACGCTGCGGGAGCTGGTCGCGGCCGGGCGCTGCGCGCACGATGTTGGGTTCGACGACGATGTCGGTGGGGCCGCCGATCATCAGAAGATGCTCGACATTGTCGCGCCGGACCAGCACCAGACGGCGGCGGCCGTCGACCGCGGCGGCATCGATCACGGCGAGCCGGGGCATCCGGCCGCGCTGGGTGTTGGCGCCGAGCCGGCTGGTGGCGAATCGGCGAACCAGCCATGCAGCGACGCCGATCAACGCCAGAACGACGATGAACGCGACGATGAAGGTGATAGGGCTGCCTTGCATACTTGTCCCCGACAAATGGCGCTTGTCTCGGGCCCGTGGTCAGATGCGCCAACCACCGGCTTACGTTGCCCCAAACTGCGATTTCTTAACGTCCCACGGCAAGTTTTGCCGTCCCCAACTCTTAATAACCCATGAATCGCTCGATCCAAAACGACTTCTTGGCCTGTGCACGCGCCGCCAAGCGGTTGGGTTAATGCCGCTTTTGGAGGCGTAGAATCACGGGGCGCGCGCATCCGTGTCCCGGCGGGGGACAACTGCCTGCGACCTCCTTAACCAGCTGTTAACCATACAGGCGGCAAATTCTGCCTAGCTTCGGACCTGGGTCCTGCGAGGCGGAAGGAGCCGCAACGATGTCCATCAACGATCTTCCGGTGCTCTCGGCGCTTCGCACCAAGATGCAATGGCACCAGGAGCGCCAGCGCGTCCTGTCCGAGAACGTCTCCAATTCCGACACGCCCAAATTCCGGCCGCGCGACTTGGTCGAGCCGAAGCTGGACAAGGCCGGGGCCGTTACGGGTTCGATGGGCCCCTTGGCGCTTACCCGCACCAGCGGTTCCCACATGGCGCCGTCAGGCGCGGCCTCCGGATTCGACCAGAACAAGAATGCGGGTTTTGAGACCCGCCCCGCGGGCAACGCCGTCAATCTCGAAGAGGAGATGATGAAGGCCGCCAGCAACCAGATGGATTATGCGGCGGCGACCTCGCTCTATTCGAAGAGCCTGCACCTGCTCAAGACCGCGATCGGCAAAGGCTAGAGCTAGAGGAAGCGCATCATGGCGAATGACAGCAGCGACTTTGCCCGTTCGATGGCTATCGCGACCTCCGGTCTGCGGGCGCAGGCCGGGCGCATGCGGGTGATCTCCGAGAACATCGCGAACGCGGATTCGACCTCACAAAGCGCCGGCGGCGATCCCTACCGGCGCAAGGTGCCGACCTTCTCCTCCGCGCTCGACCGTACACTCGACGCGCAGGTCGTCACCCTCGGCAGGATCAAGCCCGACCAGTCCAATTTCCGCACCAAATACGAGCCGAACAATCCGGCAGCGGATGCGACCGGCAACGTCAAATATCCCAACGTGAACTCGGTGGTCGAGATGACCGACATGCGCGACGCGCAGCGGTCGTACGAAGCCAATCTCAACATCATCAGCGCGACGCGCCGGATGATCCAGCGCACCCTCGACATCCTCAAAAGCTGAACAGGACATTTGAATCATGGCAACACCGACAATTGCCGCCAACGCCTATGCAAACCTTGCCCGCGTGCTGGAGAACAGCGGTGCCGGCAAGGGCAGCGAGCCGAGCGGGCAGTCCTTCGCCTCGCTTCTGAAAGACACTGTCGGCAGCGTCCTGGAGTCCGGCCGCAAATCCGATGCGCAGACGGTGGCGATGGCCGCCGGCAAGGCCAACGTGATGGACGTGGTGACGGCGGTGGCAGACACCGATGTTGCCGTGTCCACGCTGGTCTCGGTCCGCGACCGCGTGATCGCGGCCTATGAAGACATCATGAAGATGCCGATCTGATTTTTGGCGCTCGCGCCCGCCCCAACCGTCATTGCGAGCGCAGCGAAGCAATCCAGAGTCTTTCCGCAGCGGCAGTCTGGATTGCTTCGCTACGCTCGCAATGACGGGGGATAGGCCTTCGCATCGCTCGCAAGAGCGGTGGGAGGCGAGGAATAAGACAAAGGAACTGCAAAATGACCGGACCGGAAACCCTCGACGTCGCGCGTGATGCGATCTGGACCATCGTGATCGTGTCGTCGCCCCTGATGGTGGTCGGCCTCGTGGTCGGCGTCGTCGTGTCGCTGTTCCAGGCGCTGACGCAGATCCAGGAGCAGACGCTGATCTACGTGCCGAAGATCCTGGCCATCTTTGCCACAATGCTGTTGGCCTTGCCGTTCATGGCCGACGCGCTGCATTCCCACATGCTGCGGATATCGTCGCGAATCATCGGCGGCTGAGGCACTATGCGCCCGTCATGCGCATCGACGTCTCGCTGCTGCCGGCGCTTGCCGCCTCCTTCATGCTCGCCTTTGCCCGGGTCGGCGCGATGGTGATGCTGTTGCCGGGCCTGGGCGAGACCAATATCCCGACACGGATCAAACTGTCGATCGCGCTGCTGCTCACGCTGATCATCCTGCCGCTGCATCGCAACGCCTATCAGGTCGACATGGGCTCGATCGCGCCGCTGCTGGTCCTGATGCTGCATGAGATCGTGATCGGCATCGTGCTGGGGGCGACCGCGCGGGTGACATTGTCGGCGCTGCAGGTCGCCGGTTCCGTGATCGCGCAGCAGATGGGGCTCGGCTTCGTCACCTCGGTCGATCCGACGCAGGGACAGCAGGGCGTGCTGGTCGGTAACTTCCTGACGATACTGGGGGTGACACTGCTGTTCGCCACGGATAGTCATCATCTGGTGATCGCGGCGCTGAACGACAGCTACACGATCTTCGCGCCGGGCGAGACCGTGTCGAGCGCCGATGTCGCCGCGCTGGCGACGCGCGCCTTTGCCGCCGCATTCCGCCTGGGCTTGCAACTTTCCGGCCCGTTCCTGGTGTTCGGCCTCGTCTTCAACATCGGGCTCGGCGTGCTGGCGCGGCTGATGCCGCAGATGCAGGTCTATTTCGTCGGCGTGCCGCTCTCGATCTTCGCCGGCTTCCTGGTGCTCGCCGTCGTGCTCACGGCGATGATGGGCACCTATCTCGACTATTTCATCGGTGTCATGCACCAGATGATGCCACTCAAGTGACCGGGTGATCGATGGCGGAAGACAACGATCCAGAGAGTCAAACAGAAGACCCGACGCAAAAACGTCTCGAAGAGGCGCTCGAACGCGGTGACGTCGCCAAGAGCCAGGAGATCAACACCTGGTTCATGATCGCGGGCGCCACGCTCGTGGTCTCGAGCTTCTCGGGATCGGTCGGTAGCGGGCTGTTGGCGCCGATGCGCAACCTGCTCGCCAATTCCTGGATGATCAAGACCGACGGCAGGGCTCTGCTCGCCCTGATGCAGCAGATCGAAGTCGCGGTGCTCGCGGCGGTGGGCGTGCCGCTGCTGATGCTGGTACTGGCGGCAATTGCCGGTAACGTGCTGCAGCACCGCCTGGTCTGGTCGGCCGAATCCCTCAAGCCCAAGTTCAGCAAGCTGTCGCCTGCCGAAGGCCTCAAGCGCATCTTCGGCAAGCAAGCGGCGGCGAACTTCCTCAAGGGTCTCGGCAAGCTGATCGTGCTCGGCGCGGTCATGACCGTGATCCTGTGGCCGGAGCGGCATCGCATGGAGGCGATGGTCAGGCTCGATCCGGCCGCCCTGCTCGGCGCCTCCACCAGCCTGACCATTCATCTGCTCGCCGCGGTGGTCGCGGCGCTCGCCATCATCGCCATCGGCGACTATTTCTTCCAGTATCGCAGCTGGTTCCAGCGGCAGAAGATGTCGCTCCAGGAGATCAAGGAAGAGTACAAGCAGTCCGAAGGCGACCCGCACATCAAGGGCAAGCTCAGGCAACTGCGCCAGCAGCGCTCGAAGAAGCGCATGATGGCGGCGGTTCCCAAGGCCTCCGTGATCATCACCAACCCGACCCACTATTCGATCGCGCTGTCCTACGAGCGCGGCATGTCGGCGCCGATCTGCGTCGCCAAGGGCGTCGACAACCTCGCTTTCAAGATCCGGGAGATCGCGCGCGAGCACGACATCCCGATCGTCGAGAACGTGCCGCTCGCCCGCGCGCTCTATGCCACCGTCGAGATCGACGAAGAAATCCCGACCGAGCACTACCATGCGGTCGCCGAAGTCATCGGCTACGTCATGCGTCTGAAGAGCGGATTCGGTGCCAGCCGGCAATAATACCCCTGAAAAGTACTGGAAATGGCCGTAATCTGGGAATCAGCGTACCTTTCGCCCCTGCTGCTCTTGCGCCTGCGGGTCCGATTCAGGCAGGGAGGACCCTGCGCGCCCTGTAGCGCGTTGATTCTCTGCCGACAGGCTGTGCCAGCTTGAGATGACTGCCGAGACCGACCACGACCTCACACGCGAGCCCGTTGCGGCGCAAGAGCCGTCGCCGCGCTCGGGCAGCATTGCCCTGGTGTTGCTGGTGGCCGCCGGGCTCGTCGCCGTTGCCGTCGGCTTGATGACGCTCGGGCGCGCGCAGGCCCAGCCCTATATTCTCGGCATCCTCGCCGTGCTGGCGATGGTCGGCCTGTTCAATCTGTTCGCCTTTGCCGCCGGCATCATCCGCTTCGTCGATCGCAATCTCGACGATCCCGTGATGGGCCGCATCGCCGATCACGCCTTCGACGGCCTCGCCGTGACCGACCCGCGCGGCCATGTGGTCTATTCCAATGCGGCCTATCTGACGCTGACCGGCGCCGCCGGCCCGCAGGACGTGCGCCCCGTGGAGCGCGTCTTCATCGGCAACCCCGACGTCTCCGAAGCGGTGTTCCGCCTGTTGAAAGCCGCGCGCGAAGGCAAGCGGCAGCAGGAAGAGGTGCGCATCTCCGGCCATGACGGCAGCCAGGGCCGCTGGCTGCGCATGCGGGTGCGGCCCCTCGGCACCGGCAAGCGCGAGACGAGATACGCGGTGTGGTCGATCGCCGACATCACCCGCGACCGCGAGCGCCAGGAGGACGTGTTCCAGGAACTCCAGCACGCGATCGAATATCTCGATCACGCGCCTTGCGGTTTCTTCTCGGTCAATCCAGCCGGCGAGCTCGCTTATGTCAACGCGACGCTGGCGAACTGGCTCGACTACGACCTTGCCGAGATCGGCTCGGGCGGGCTGAAGCTCACCGACATCGTCTCCGGCGACGGCGCTTCGCTGCTTACCGCGATCGTGGCGGTGCCGGGCGAGGTCAAGACGGAAGTCTTTGACATCGACCTGCGCATGCGTACCGGCAAGACCATGCCGGTGCGGCTCTATCACAAGCTCGCCTTCGGCGCCGACGGTGCGCCAGGCCCGTCGCGCACGCTGGTGATCAGCCGCGCCCGCGACGAGCGCAGCGATCCGGACCGCGCCGCCGAAGTGCGCTTCATGCGCTTCTTCGACCATACGCCGATGGCGATCGCCACCGTCGACCGCGGCGGCAACGTCGTGCGCGCCAATGCGCGCTACGCCAAGCTCGGGCAGGCGTTGGGGCTCGACAGCGCCAGCAAGTCGATCTTCCGCGCGGTCAATTCGCGCGACCGTCATTTGCTGATCGCGGCCATCAACCAGGCCGCCGAGAATCAGGCCGACATCGCGCCGGTCGAGGTCGCGCTGGAAGGAACCAAGGAGCGCTGGGGCCAGTTCTTCGTCACGCCGGTCGACGGGGGTGAGAACGACGCGGAAGCCGCCATCGTGCACATGCTCGAGACCACCGAGCGGCGCGCGCTGGAGAACCAGATCAACCAGTCGCAGAAGATGGAGACCGTCGGCCAGCTCGCCGGCGGCATCGCCCACGACTTCAACAACGTGCTCTCCGCCATCATGATGGCGAACGACTTCCTGCTGAACGCGCACAAGCCGACCGACCCGTCGTTCCAGGATATCATGCAGATCAAGCAGAACGCGACGCGGGCCGCGACGCTGGTGCGGCAGTTGCTGGCGTTCTCGCGGCGGCAGACGCTGCGGCCGCAGGTGCTCGACCTCGGCGATGCGCTCTCCGACCTCGCCATGCTGCTGCGCCGCCTGATCGGCGAGAAGGTCAAGCACGAGACCATCCACGGCCGCGATCTCTGGCCGGTCAAGGTCGACGTCTCCCAGTTCGAGCAGGTCATCGTCAATCTCGCGGTCAACGCGCGCGACGCCATGCCCGACGGCGGCAAGCTGATCATCCGGACCGCCAACGTCACCACCGAGGAAGCGGCCAGGCTGGCCTACAAGGGCATGCCGGCAGCGGACTACGTGCGGATCGAGGTCGCCGACACCGGTACCGGCATTCCCGCCGACATCCGCGACAAGATCTTCGAGCCGTTCTTCTCGACCAAGGAGGTCGGCAAGGGCACCGGCCTCGGGCTCTCGACCGTCTATGGCATCGTCAAGCAGACCGGCGGTTTCATTTACGTGGACTCCGAGCCGGGGCAGGGCACCTCGTTCCAGATCTTCCTGCCGCGCCATCATGCCGAGCCGGAGGTGCAGGTCGAGCAGCCGGCGCCGGTCGTGGGCGCCAGCAATGGTGCCGCGAAGGAAGCTGGGTCCACGGCGGACGCCAAGCCCCGCACCGATCTCACCGGACAGGGCACTATCCTGCTGGTCGAGGACGAAGAGGGCCTGCGCGCGCTCAACGCACGCGGTCTGCGCTCGCGCGGCTACACTGTGGTCGAGGCCGAAAATGGCATCGAGGCGCTGGAGGTGCTGGAAGAGCAGAGCGGCGGAATCGATCTCGTCGTGTCCGACGTCGTGATGCCGGAGATGGACGGCCCCACGCTGCTCAAGGCGATGCGGGAGAAGAACCCCGACATCAAGTTCATCTTCGTCTCCGGCTACGCGGAAGACGCGTTCGAGAAGAGCCTGCCCGAAGGCCAGCAGTTCGACTTCCTGCCCAAGCCGTTCACGCTGAGCCAGCTCGTGGCGGCCGTGAAGGAGACGATGGCGAAGGCGGGGTGAGGGCGCGGGCTCCACGTTCTCCGTCATTGCGAGGAGCGAAGCGACGAAGCAATCCAGTTGCCTCCGCGGAAACAGCCTGGATTGCTTCGCTTCGCTCGCAATGACGAGAAAAAAGCTCTCAACAGCCACCGGTAACCCGCGACCGCGGCTCCTTCGCTCGCCCGGCCAAGCTGCCGCCAAATATGGGCTTTTGCCACATCCCCGCGACTGAGGGCCGCAGCCACAAGTTCCGATAGTGGCTTCCTTTTTACGGAAGGCTGCCCATCTTAGGGGCACGTCCCCATGCCGGGGATCTGGGAAACCAACATGAATTTCTCGCAACGCTCCCGCAGCATCTTCAAGACGATTGCCGTCGTGCTGGCGCTTGCGCTGCCGACTGCGCTGGCGATCTCGTCCGCCGACGCGCGCGTCGGTGGCGGCATGTCGTCGGGTTCGCGCGGTTCGCGCACCTATTCGGCCCCGCCGTCGACCACGACCGCGCCGGGCTCGACCTCGCAGTTCAATCGGACCTACACCCAGCCGGGCGCAGGCATGAATTCGGCTGCCGCCGCCCCCGCGCGCGGCGGCCTGTTCGGCCGTGCCGGCGGCTTTATGGGCGGCCTCGCGGCCGGCTTCCTCGGCGCGGGCCTGCTCGGCATGCTGTTCGGCGGTGGCCTGTTCGGCGGTCTCGGCGGCCTATCGTCGATCATCGGCCTGATCATCCAGATCGTGCTCGTGGTGCTCGTGGTTCGGCTGGCGATGTCCTGGTGGCAGCGCCGCCACACCCCGCAGGCGGCCTATGCCAACGCTGACGCCGGTGCCGGTCCGGGACCTCAGGCGAACAACCGTAGTGGTCTTGGTGGCGGTCTTGGCGGCGGCTTCGGATTCGGCGCCAACAACGCGCCGCTCGAGATCAAGCCGGACGACTATGAAGCGTTCGAGCGCCTGCTCGGCGACGTCCAGTCCGCCTGGTCCAACGAGGACGTGGCCAAGCTGCACACGCTGGCGACGCCGGAAATGGTCTCCTATTTCGAGCAGGACCTCGGCCAGAACCGCGCCCGCAATGTCGTCAACAAGGTCAGCGGCGTGAAGCTGTTGCAGGGCGACCTCGCGGAATCCTGGCGCGAAGGCGAGACCGATTACGCGACGGTGGCGCTGCGCTTCGCGCTCACCGACAAGACGCTCGACCGCAATACCGGCGCAATTGTCGCCGGCAGCGAGCAGCCGGGCGAGGCCACCGAAGTCTGGACCTTCGCCCGACGTCCGGGCGGCGCCTGGGAATTGTCGGCGATCCAGCAGACCAACTGATCTGATCGCGCGTATAGCGACAAACGAGGGCGTCGTGCTTCGGCACGGCGCCCTTTTTGTTTGAGCGGCACGTTTCCGGTCAGGTGGCCATTTGGCGAAGCACTTAATTGCTTGTTGGCCGCGCAGAGCTGCCGCAATTTCGCGCCTGCCGGTTGGATGAGGAGATATTCCGTGAGCCAGTGTGTCGCGCGCCTCAGGACAAACTACGAAGGCATTGCCAGGAGTTCGTCCCTGCTGCTGGAGGCGATCGGAACGGCGTATGACCGGATCGAGGCCGAGCGCGACCGCAATTGCTGGATCTATCTTCGCCCACGGCAGGAGGCACTCGAAGAATGCCATAAGCTGGTGGCGCGCGCGCGGACGGGCGAAAATCTTCCGCTGCTCGGCATTCCATTTGGTGTAAAGGACAATATCGACGTCGCGGGAATGCCGACCACTGCCGCATGTCCGGCGTTCAGCTACACGCCTTGGCATTCTGCGCATAGCGTCGAACGCCTCACCGCAGCCGGCGCAATTTGCCTCGGGAAGACCAATCTCGATCAGTTCGCCACAGGCCTGTCGGGCGTGCGCTCGCCCCATGGCCCCTGCGCGTCTGTTGCTGATGCGCGCTATGTTGCGGGCGGCTCCAGTTCCGGGTCCGCGGTCGCCGTGGCGGCCGGGCACGTCGCCTTTGCGCTCGGCACCGATACCGGCGGCTCGGGGCGCATACCTGCCGGGTTCAATAACATCGTCGGAATCAAGCCGACCGTTGGGCTGGTGTCATCACGTGGCCTGGTGCCGAATTGTCCGACGATCGATTGCGTGTCCGTATTCTGCAATACTGTCAGCGACGGCGAGGCAATCCTCGACATCATCGAAGGGTTTGATTTCGAAGATCCCTACAGCCGCCTGCCCAGAACCGTTTTCCCCGCCAACGGGGCGGCGGCATCATTCCGGTTCGGCCGCCTTGCGCCAGCAGATCTCGAATGCTTCGGCATGTCGGAATGCGGCGAACTCTACGAGAGCGCCTGCGAACGTCTTGCCCATATCGGAGGAACGGCGATCGAGGTGGACTTCGCCCCATTCCGCCAGGCCGGGGAGTTGATGTTCAGCGGTCCCTGGGTCGCGGAGCGGCACTCTGCCATCGCTTCGCTCATTGACGTCGAATCCGGCGCCTTGCTTGATGTCACGAGGACCGTGCTGGGCTCAGCCGCCGGCTATTCGGCGATCGACACGTTTGGCGCCATTCACCGGCTGCACCGGCTTCGCCGCGACGCCGAAGCAATCTTTGCCGGCATCGATGCCCTGGTGGTTCCGACTGCACCGCGGCCGTTCACACTGGAGGAGATGAATCGTGATCCGATCACCCTCAACAATCGTCTGGGCTACTACTCGTACTTTGCCAATCTACTCGATCTCTGCGGCGTCGCCGTTCCGAATGCGAAATTGCCAAGCGGCATGCCCATGGGCGTGACCCTGCTGGCGCCGGCCTGGCACGATCGCGCGCTGATCGGACTGGCGCGGCGGTTCGAGGCCGGCGCAGACGGATCGGCGTTCGAGTTGAAGTCTGGCGGCTAAAGGGCGGACATTATCCGATCGCCTGCCCGAGCGTAGAAACATCCAGAATCGAAATCACGGATCTTTCGTATCTGATCACGCCTTCGTCCTGGAGCCGCGCGAGTTGCACGGTCACCCATTGGCGGGTGGATCCGATGAGATTGGCGAGATCACCGTGGGTGAACGGCATGCCGACGACGACCTCGTTGTCGCGCTTCACGCCGTAGACGTGCGACAGGAAGATCAGCAGGCTGTGCAGCCGCTCGGTCACCGAGCGCGTCCCCAGCATCTGGGCCATCGCCGAATAGCATCGCGCCTTGAATGCGAGGGCATCCAGCAAGGCGACGGCAATCGTCGGCGATTCCAGCGCAAGCCGCCGCAGTGCCGGTCCGGGCATGAACGTCAATCGGCTGCGCTCGGCCGCAACCGATGTCCACATGTGCGGGCCCGTCCCGAATATGTCGGGCCCGCCGACGAAGTTGCCGGGAAACCAATAGGCGAGCGTGACTTCGCGCCCCGACGGTGCAGCATAGTAGCTGCGTATGCGTCCCTCGCTGATCAGGTAGATCCCGGCCTGTGCGTCGCCCTGAGACCAAACCAGTTGGCCGGCTTGCAGGATCTTTTCGCGTCCGATCGCACGCAAGCGATTGCAATCAGCCCGGTTGAGACCATCCAGCAAGCCGGCCAGCGGTCTGACGAGATCGTCCGACTCCGCGAGCATCACACCTGCCGCTATCGCGCTGTTCGCCCTGTGCATGGCCGGCTCCGCAGGTGAGACCCGGCATCGACTATTCAAGAACCATGCCAGCCCGCTGCGTCGCCTCAGACCCGCGGGCTCCGCGTCGTCAGTCCGCGTCCGACTGATTGAACGCCCGCAACCCTTCTGCGCGGATGACGTCGAGACAATCCTTCTTGAGCGACAGATAAGCTGGCTCGACCATGACAGAACTCGACCGTGGGCGCGGCAGCTTGACCGCGACTTCGCGCAGGATGCGGCCGGGTCCCGCGCTCATGATGAGAACGCGGTCGGCCAGCACGATGGCTTCATCGATGTCATGCGTCACGAATACGATTGTCGCCTTGATCCGGTCGCGCAGCGCCAGCAGATTGTCTTGCATCACCGCGCGGGTCTGCGCGTCGAGCGCTCCGAAGGGCTCGTCCATCAGCAGCACACGGGGCTGATTGGCCAGCGCTCGTGCGATCGCCACGCGCTGTTGCATGCCGCCGGACAGCGTGTTCGGATAAGCGTCGGCGAAACGCTTGAGGCCGACCATCGAGATCAGATCGTCGGCGATGGCATACGCTTCCGTCCTGGACTTCCCGAGCATCCTGGGACCGTGGGCGATGTTGCTGCGGACGGACTTCCAGGGGAAGAGATGCGGCTGCTGGAACACCATGCCGACATCGGGACGCGGACTGTAGACGGGCGCGCCCTCGACCAGGATCTCGCCTTCGAACGGCACTTCCAGCCCGGCGATCGTATTGAGCACCGTCGACTTGCCGCAGCCGGAGGGACCGGCGATGCAAACGAACTCGCCGGGCGCCACGTCAAACGAAACGCGATCGACCGCGATGATCTGCCCGCGCTTGGTGTCGAAAACGATGCTCAGGTTCGAGACTTGAATGGCCGGTTGTTTCCGCGCCGATTCGACGGAGGCAGGCGAACTTGCCAGCGCCAGTTTCATGCCCGATCGAGATCCCGACATCAGCGCCACCAGACGATGCGTTCGGCAAGAGCCGCAAACAGCCGGTCGGCTATGAACGACATCAACCCGAGCGCTGCGAGCCCGCCCATGACCTGGCCCGTTTGCAAATTCTGCTGCGCAATCTCGATCCTGTAGACAATGCCGGCGAAAGCGCCGGCCAGTTCAGCCGCGACAAGCGTGTAGAAGGAGATACTGACGGCGGTGCGCAACCCGACCACAATGTAGGGAAGCGCGCCCAGCAGCACGATCTCCTGCAGCATCTGGCGTCGGGGCGTGCCGAGCATCAACGCCGCCCGAATAAGGCCACGGTCGACCTTCTGCACGCCGATGTGAGTCGAAAGCCATACCGTGAAGAATACGCCCCATACGACGAGGAACAATTTGCCCGCCTCCGACAGGCCGAACCAGAGGATAACGATCGGCACGAACGCAATCGGCGGAATCGGCCGCAAGATATGGAACAGCGGGAACAGCAAGCTTGAGATACCGGGGAATTGGCCGGTGAGAACACCGAGCAGGATGCCGAGCGCGCCGCCTATGATGAATCCCGTGGTGACGCGAAAGAGGCTGGCCAACAGATCGCTAAAGAACTGTCCGCTTCGTATCCATTCAAGCACGGCCGCAGCAACCACCGTCGGCGGCGGAAACAGCACCATGTTGACGGTCCCGGAACGAGAGATTAGTTCCCAGAGCCCAATGAACAAGGGAAGCGAAAGCGCCCCGACCAGAATATTGAGGCGGCGAAGCCGAACTGAATTCGGCCGCCGAGCGCGACCGCCAATGCGGATGGCAATATCGCGTCCTGCTGAAGTGGCTTGCTGCATGGCCGCGCGGGTGTCTATTTCCACGACAGGGTGACGCGTGCGGGATCGACCTTTTTCAGTGGCTCGGTGACAACGACCTTGCTGAAGTCGGGCATCGCCGCTCCCGGAGGATGGTTGCCGCTCTCGAGGCGCCATGCGGAGTGGGTCTTCAGAATCTCGATCAGCCGGTCGTCGAGACGCACCCGGTAAACATAGTCGGCCCAGATCGGGGCGAGGTCGTCCCGCTTCATTCCAACCGCATCCGACACTGTCGTGATTGCTTCATCCGGGTGTGCCTTCATCCAGATCTCGGCATCGATCAGTGCGGCGATGAATTTCTCAACCAGCACGGGGTTGGCGTCCAGATAGGACTTCATGACGACGATATTGAACGTCTCGGAGTAGGTGCCCTTTGTATCGACCTCAGTAACGGCTTCGCCCAGGGCCTTCTTCGCGTTGGCGACGTGGGGCTCCCAGGTGTCGAACGCGTCGATGCTTCCGGCTGCAAGTGCCGGCAGCATCTCCTGCGGCCGCAGATTGACGAGGGTGACATCCTTGGGCGTCAATCCCACCGACTTCAGCAAGGTCGCCGTGTAAACCTCGCTGCCGGTGCCGGCAGTGAAGGCTATTCGCTTGCCGCGAAGATCTTCCTTGGTCTTGATGCCGGCCTTGGCCGCGACCAGCGTCTTGAGATCGGAATATTCCATCCCGGCGACGAAGGCGATGGGCTGGTTTGCCATCGCCGAAGCGGTGACCGGCGCCTCGGCCGTCGTCGCGATGTCGGCGCCGCCCCCGATCACCGTGTCCAGGCACTGCTTGCCGGACGTGAAGTTCGAGACCGTGATGTCCAGTCCGTTCTTTTCGAAAATTCCCTTCGATTTGGCGACGATCGCAAGGCCGGAGATCGGCCCGAGGTTTTGCGCAAGCCGGGCCTTGAGCAATTCCGCGGCCGAGGCGCAGTTCGGACCGATGGCAAGACCGACGGCAAGGCAGCAAAGCATGGCACGGCCGGCAATTGCCGTGATTGGGCGGATGGTGGTCCGGTGCATGACGATCTCCCCTTGCGCCGCGCCCAGCGCAGCCCCGATGTGATCGCGGATACCGCCCTGAACGGTCCCGCCACAGTCCCCCGCGTCCTCCCCTGGACGATCACTTGCGGACCGGCCCATTTGGTATGCTCGCCCGGCACCATTGTTCCGGGAAGCAATTAATCGACATGGCAGTCGGGAAGCGGCTGGGAATCGTCGGCGATCCCGCCGACCAACTGATCGCAGGCGACATGAAATAACCAGGGCATCGTGCTTCTTGCACGGAGCCTTTTTCTTTTGGGGGTCTCGCATCGCGGCATCGGAATAAGCGGGGCTGCGTCGGGTTGAAATCTGGCGGCCAACGACAACACAAAGGGAGGACAGGATGATCCGCATTGAGAGATCCGTGACGATTTCAG
Organism: Bradyrhizobium sp. Kon69; assembly: GCF_055807515.1. Lineage (NCBI taxonomy): Bacteria > Pseudomonadati > Pseudomonadota > Alphaproteobacteria > Hyphomicrobiales > Nitrobacteraceae > Bradyrhizobium > Bradyrhizobium sp. Kon69. The sequence continues at coordinate 38,614 of NZ_JBVVOS010000015.1, forward strand.
GGCTCGCGCTCGCCGCGGCCTTGCTGGCAGCGCCATCGGCGCAGGCGCAGTCGGCCGACATGACGTTCTTCGTGACGTCCAACGGTCCTGGCAAGGGCGCCGATCTCGGCGGCCTGGAGGGGGCCGATGCGCAGTGCCAGAAGCTGGCCCAGGCCGGCGGCGCCGGCAGTAAGACCTGGCGCGCTTATCTTTCGACCCAGGCCGCCGACGGCAAGCCGGCCGTCAACGCGCGCGACCGCATCGGCAAGGGACCGTGGCAGAACGCCAAGGGCGCTGCAATCGCCAAGGACGTTGCCGACTTGCACGGCGCGGCCAACAACCTCACCAAGCAGACCACGCTGAGCGAGAAGGGCGAGGTCATCAACGGCCGCGGCGACACGCCGAACCGGCACGACATCCTCACCGGTTCGCAAGCCGACGGCACCGCATTCCCCGCGGGTGACGACAAAACCTGCAAGAACTGGACGTCGAGCACGCAAGGCGCGGCGGTTGTCGGCCACGCCGACCGTCAAGGCCTGCGCGATGACGAGCCGTCGAAATCGTGGAACAGCTCGCATCCCTCGCGCGGGCCCGACGGCGGCTGCTCGCAGGCCGATCTGAAGAGCACCGGCGGCGACGGCCTGCTGTATTGCTTCGCGTCGAATTGAGACGCGGAACTCGCTCCGCCGTCATGGCGTTCGTGATTGCGTGCTACACTCGCCACCACGCGATCACGGACAGTTTCCATGAAATACGAGCTCTATTATTGGCCCGAGATCCAGGGCCGCGGTGAATATGTGCGGCTGGCGCTGGAGGAGGCGGGCGCGGCTTACGTCGACGTGGCGCGCGGCCCACGCGGCACAGCTGCGATGATGAAGATGATGGACGCGCACAAGGGTACGCCGCCCTTTGCGCCGCCGTTCCTCAAAGCCGGCAAGCTCGTCATCGGCCAGACCGCGAACATCCTGCTCTATCTCGGCGCCCGCCACGCCCTTGCCCCGAAGTCGGAGGCGGCGCAACTCTGGGTGCATCAGCTCCAGCTGACGATCGCCGATTTCGTGGTCGAGATTCACGACACCCATCACCCGCTCGGGCCCTCGCTCTACTACGAAGATCAGAAACCGCCGGCGAAGAAGCGCACCGCCGACTTCTGGGGCGAGCGCGTGCCGAAATATCTCGGCTATTTTGAACAGCTCCTTCAGGACAATGGCGGCGCCTATGTCACCGGCCGCAGGCTGACCTATGTCGATCTCTCGTTGTTCCAGCTCGTCGCGGGGCTGCGCTATGCGTTTCCGAAGCGGATGAAGGCGTTCGAGACAGATATACCGGCCCTCGTCGGCCTGCACGACCGCGTGTCGGCGCGCCCGAACATCAAGGCTTATCTCGAAAGCGAGCGCCGTATTTCCTTCAACGAGCAGGGCATCTTCCGCCGCTACCGCGAATTGGATGGTTAGCCGGTCCGGCGGGACGTGCACAGCAGAGTGATGCGTGCGCTCACCACACGCCAGGCAGCAGCCGATAGCGCACGTGCGTCACATAGTCGGCATAGCCCGGCAGGCCCTCGCGCAGCGTGCGCTCCTCGATGCGAATGCGGATGGCAAACAATAGGAGGAACAGCGGCACCATCATAAGTCCCCACCATGAGCCCAGAAGCAGCGGCACGCCGGCGAAGAACAGGATCATGCCGCTGTACATGGGGTGGCGCACATGGGCATAGGGCCCCGTCGAGATCACGCGCTGCGCGCGCTCGGCTTGCAGCTTCACCACGGGCGCCGCGAACGAGTTCTCGCGGAAGACCCAGAGGATGAACAGCGTCGAGAGCAGGAACAGGGCGAGGCCCAGCATCTGCAGCGCCACCGGCAAGTCGGAGGACAGCGTACGCCGGTCGAGCCCCATCGCCGCCAGCCAGACCAGCATCGCGACGACGAAGACCGTCATGAACACCTTGTCGGCAGCGGGCTGGTCCTTTTGCAGGACCGGCCGCAGGCGCTCGGCGAGCAGTGCGGGGTCGACCCGGTACAGCCACCAGCCGCCGAGCGGGCCGAGCAGGGCGGAGGTCGCGAGGAATACCCAGGCCGACGGCCAATGCAGGGTTCCGGCGGACACGAACAGCAGCGCGCCCATGGCGGCGATGGTGATCGTGCTCTGCAACAGCAGTTTTGCGATCATGCGCAGGTCTCAGGTAGCCGCGCACGATATTGGTCCTGCTATCCGGCGAAGATGCGGCCGGACACGCGAAAAGCCCGATCGACCGGATCGGGCATTTCATATTCGACGCGGTTGATCAGGCGAGCTGATCGATCCGCGTACCCTGACCCGGCGGCAGCGGCGCAGGCGGCGGCGGCTTATAGGTCGGATCGTTGTCCTTGGTCTTGGCCTGATCGTCCTGCTGCTTGGTCGTGTCGTAGCTCGGCACCACGATCGCGATCGGCGGCGGCGAAACGGTGGAAACGCTCATCCAGAAATCCTCGCACATGGAAACATTGACCCTGCGCCGCGAGGAGCGAAATTTCCTTCAAGCCAATCGTTAAAATGCGAGGGATCTGGTGCGGTAGAGGAGGCCGCTTTCGTGACGCCACAAGCGCTGTTTCCGCGAGGGGACAGACCTCTCCTCGTCATTGCGAGCGCAGCGAAGCAATCCAGTCTGTCTCCGCGGAGGGATTCTGGATTGCTTCGCTACGCTCGCAATGACGGAGTCCGAAGTGGGCGGTGTGCTTTCAGACGCACACCGCCGTGCAAGCCTATTCGTCCTTGCCGCGCGTGATCGCGATGGACGCATCCGTCTTGGTGCGGGTGCATTCCATGTTGAGACGCCGGTAACGCATGCTGATCTTGTCGCCGCGCAAGAGCCCCATCCGCTTCAGGCAGCGTGTCGCGCCCGTCGTCGTATCGTCCTTGGTCACGGTGAAGACGATCGCCGCCATCGACCCAACCAGCGCAAAGAACTCCGGTTTCGGCTTGCGATCGCCCTTGGCAAAGAGCTCGATCGAATATTTGTCGCCACGGCAAGCCACGGACAATTCCTTGGCCGCGGGGTGCGTCAGGTAGACGACATTCGCGGCGCGGAAATTCACCTTGAGGCGATCGACCTGGTTCGCCAGCTCCTTGGCGCTGTCATCGCAGCGGTCCGCGCGCGCGGGTGCGGCGAGGGTCACAAGGCCGGTGATGGCGGCGGCGACCAAGATCGCGCCGCGGACGTGCAAGTTCAATGTCATGATGAAAAGCCCCTTAGCGGGCGCATTCAACCGTCGTCCCGCGCGTAGCGCAAGGGGTGCACCCAGGGTCTTCACCGGCATCATGAGAGCCTGGTGTCCGCCGCCAGCCGCCGAAAATAGCTCGCCATGCGCCGAATCGGGATGCCCCGACCGCACCAGAGCGCCTTCCCTTTGCGGCAAAAAAGCTTAGAACGCTTCTATGAAAGGGGCCCATGCGAGGGCTCCAAAACCCCGAGATTCCAGCCCATGAACGCTCCCACCGCCTTCCCCGACCCCGCAAAGCCCGTTCCGCCTTACAAGCACACGCCGCTGTTTCCGCTGGGCAAGGACGAGACGCCCTACAAGAAGATCACAGCCGAGGGCGTGCGGGTCGAGAAGGTGCTCGGGAAAGACATGCTGGTGGTGTCGCGCGAGGCGCTGCGGGACCTGTCGGAGGCGGCGTTTGGCGACATCAACCACTATCTGCGGCCGGGTCATCTGAAGCAACTCCGCGCGATCCTGGAGGACGGCGAGGCGAGCCCAAACGACAAGTTCGTCGCGCTGGACTTTCTCAAGAACGCCAACATCGCCGCCGGCGGCGTGCTGCCGATGTGCCAGGACACCGGCACCGCGATCATCATGGGCAAAAAGGGCTGCAACGTCATCACCGACGGTGACGACGAGGCGGCACTGTCGGAAGGCGCGCGCGATGCTTACCTGCGCCGCAATCTGCGCTACTCGCAGGTCGCGCCGCTGTCGATGTACGAGGAGAAGAATACCGCCAACAACATGCCGGCGCAGTGCGAAATCTACGCCGAAGGTGATGACGCCTACAAGTTCATGTTCATGGCGAAGGGCGGCGGCAGCGCCAACAAGAGTTTTCTGTTCCAGGCGACGCCCTCGGTGCTGACCAAGGACCGGCTGCTCGCCTTCCTCAAGGAGAAGGTCTTGACGCTGGGCACTGCGGCGTGCCCGCCTTATCACCTCGCCATCGTGATCGGGGGCACTTCGGCCGAGCTCTGCATGAAGACGGTGAAGCTGGCGTCGGCTCGCTATCTCGACGCGCTGCCGACCCACGGCTCGCCTGACGGAAATGCGTTTCGCGATCTCGAGATGGAGCAGGAAATCCTGAAGATGACGCAGTCGCTCGGCGTCGGCGCGCAGTTCGGCGGAAAATATTTCTGCCACGACGTGCGCGTGATCCGCATGCCGCGTCACGGTGCCTCGCTCCCGATCGGGCTCGGCGTGTCATGCTCGGCCGATCGCCAGGTGCTCGGCAAGATCACCAAGGACGGCGTCTATCTCGAAGAGCTCGAGCACAACCCGGCGCAGTATCTGCCTGAGGTCGAGCAGTCGCTGGGCGGCGAGGTCGTCAAGATCGACCTCAACCAGCCGATGAAGGATATCCTTGCCACGTTCTCGAAGTACCCGACCAAGACGCGGGTCTCGATGACCGGCACCATGATCGTCGCGCGGGATTCCGCGCATGCCAAGCTGCGCGAACGGCTCGACAAGGGCGAGCCGCTGCCGGACTATTTCAAGAACCATCCGGTCTATTATGCGGGTCCCGCCAAGACGCCGGAGGGCTATGCCTCCGGTGCGTTCGGCCCGACCACCGCTGGTCGCATGGATTCCTTTGTCGATCAGTTCCAGGCCGCCGGCGGCTCGATGGTGATGGTCGCCAAGGGCAACCGGGCGCCAGCCGTGCGTGAGGCTTGCAAGAAATATGGCGGCTTCTATCTCGGCTCGATCGGCGGTGCCGCGGCGAACCTTGCCGAGCACTGCATCAAGAAGGTCGAGGTGCTCGAATATCCCGAGCTCGGCATGGAAGCGATCTGGCGCATCGAGGTGGTCGACTTTCCGGCGTTCATCATCATCGATGACAAGGGCAATGACTTCTTCAAGGAGTTGAATCTGGGTTAGCTGCCTCACTCGCACCTGCGTGCGAGTGATTGTGCATGCACCCACCACGATCGTCATGCCCGGGCTTGTCCCGGCATCCACGTTCTTGGTGCGGCGAGGAAGACGTGGATGGCCGGGACAGGCCCGGCCATGACGATGCGGATGCCTCAGCGTGCTAGCTGCAATTCGTGACCTGGTTGGAGCACAGCCCGCGCCACCAGCCGCGGACGCCGTCCTGGCTCTCGACCAGGCCCCAAAGGCCGCTGCAGGCAAAGATGTGCTTCGGTCCGCCGTCGGTGTCGATCGGGCCGCCGAGCTCGCGCTGTGCCGGCATCCATTTCGCATCGACGAAGGGCGCCTGGAACAGGCCGCCCATGCGTGTCGCGCCATTGGCGTAGGACGCGCCGACCTTGTTGGAGGCGACCCAGCCGCGTCCGGCATAGGGCTTTGGCGCGCTACGCGGATATTTCTTGTCGTCCTCATAGTCCTTGCCCGGCGGCTTGGCGCCTTCGATCAGAAACCAGCCGTTCTTGAAGCCGATGATGCGGAATTCAGTGAGCCAGCCGCCATCGGGCGTGTTCTCGCTGCCGCCGAGCTTGAGCCGGTAAGGCGGCGGAAGCGTTCCGAGCACACGCGCCTTGATCGATGGTTCAGCACGCACGTTGAGGCCGTCAGGATCCTTGTCGACGGACCAGGCGCCGAAATCGCAGGGCTCGGTGCCGTCGGGAAGCGTTGAGCGCTTGGCGGCGAGATCGGCGTGCAGCTTTGCGAAATCAGTGTCGTCGTTGTCAGGATCCGGCCCGCTACGCGGCTTCAATTCGGCCGAGACTGCGCGCGCCGCATCCGGCGTCAGCGCGACCACGAGAGCCTGGCGCGCGACGAACACGCTTGCAGGTGACTTCGGATCATTCGAGGAGGCCGGATAGACGGCGATGTAGCCCGTCGAACCTTCGGTTCGATAGGCCGTGCCGGCGACATAGCCTGCCGGCAGCATGGCGAGCGCGCTTGCGCGCCACGCCGGTTCGGCATCGTCCGCGCGCGCCGCTTGGGTCGCGACACACAGGATCGTCGCCGCGATGAGAGCGAGCGCGCGCACGGTTGCCGCGCGGCTTAGGCGCGCGTCCCGGTGAACGGGAAGCTGCCCATCGGGCCGATCCCCATCTCACCGCTCATGCTGTCGCCGGAGACGGTTCCGATGAATTCGAGCGTCAAGGGCATCGGATTGGTGATCGAGACTTTCCAGTTGACGGCATCGCCGCTGACGGTGCCGTCGAAAATCTCGGCTGTATCGCCTTCTGCACCCTGCGTCCCCGTGAGCGTGCCGCCGGCAGCCGTCAGGCTCAGCGTCGCCTTACGCTCGCCCATGGGTGTCGTCAGGGTCAGAGTCCAGTTGCCGTCGACGGCCATTCGCGTCTCCCAAGATCCCGGCGGACCGCGACCATCCGCGGACCAGTCCCGGCCGAGCGTATAGCGCAACTTGCCGCTCGCGCCTAACGCTCCGTTGGAGGCATTTAGGCGCGGGCGGCGGCGCGTCGTCGGCTGGTGACGATGAGGCGAAGCACGACATATTGCACGGCGAAGGCGAGGATCTTGGCGCCGCCCGCGACCACCGTGATGTAGAACGCCCACAGCTTCAGATCGCCTGTTGAGGCGACGGCGACCATGCCGACGCCGATGACGAACATCAGTGCCGCCCAGGCATAACCTGCCGCCGTCACATATTCCGGAACGGTCTCGGCGACGATCGGCGGCATGTAGCGCAGCATCCAGCCGCGCTTGAGCATGATGGCGCCGATCGCGAAATGCGCGATCGAGGGCTTTGCAAGCATGAAGCGGGGATCGTTGGTCAGCAGCGTGACCGTGCCGAGCACGACGACGAGCGCGACGCTCGCATAGGTCATGTAATTGAGCTGCTGCCCCTTGACGCGCGCGTAGATCACCTGCGCGATCGCTCCGGCAATCGCCACCGACGTTGCCAAGACGACGTTGTCGGTAACGAGATAGATGACCAGGAAGACGATGGCGGAGAAGAGGTCGGAGGCGAGGCGGGCGAATACGTCCTTCATCGTCGATCCTGTTCAGCGAGCGTTGGACAGTGCGTCGGGCGGTGTACCGTACTTGATCTGGCGATATTCGGGATACCATTTTGTGAAGTAGATCGCGCTGTTGCGGGCGGCGAAGGCGACCGCAAGGCTCGACCAGAGCGGCAGGCCGGGGACATAGAGCAGCACGAGATTGGCGGCCGCCATCAGCAGCGCAGCCGCGGTCCATGCACCGGTGATGACGTAGTTGGCATAGAGAAAGCCGGGCATCGCCGCGGTCTCGGCCGGCACGGCTTCGAGCGCGTATTGCAGCGTGAAGGGACGGCGGATCAGCATCGAGCCGAGCGAGATGACGAAGATGCCGATGTCGACCGACAGCTTGACACCGAGCGTGCCGAGCGCCGGGTCCAACAGCGCGAGGTGGAGGCCGACTGCGGCGAATAGCAGCGCCGAGCCCACGGCCAGGATCTTCACCGAGCGGCCGCGCACGACATCGATCGCGACGGTAGCGAGACAGATTGCCGAGGCCACGAACACGCTGATCGTGGCCGAGGTCATCAGCATCAGGAAGGTGAAGGCGCCGTAGGGCGCGAGGATCAGGAAAATCGCCATGGTCCGCCTCGGTCAGGCCTTTATCTTTACGATGTAAAGATCAATAGGTCAGGTGCGAGCCGGGGTCAAGCAAAATCTTTACAGTGTCAAAATGACGTAGGCGACTTCCAAAAATTGAATTGCTGCAACGGCTTGGCCGGCCATTTCGTCGACAAAGCCGGCCCAGGGCAGGTGCGACAGCACAGGTAACGCACAAGCGGTCGAGAGGACGAAGGCGAGCAGGATACCGCCGTTGAAGACGATTTGGCCGCTCCGCCGCGGCCGTATCATCTGGAGCGTGATCCCGGCGCAGATCAGGAACAAGATCAGGACGGCGAGGTGGTCCGCGGCGATCGAGGGCATATGCATGAGAGACCTTTTGGTGACATCAGCGATGTCGAGAGGAGCTAGCGCGCGCCGACCCAATTGCCGTGAAAACCGTCGGGCACGCGATGGCCGAGCTGCACCAGCGCGACGGGGCCGGCCTCGACATCTCCGGCGTTGAACACGGCGAGGTCGCTGCGGTTCTCCCGCGCGCGCCAGACCACCGCCAGCAGCCAGCCATCGCCTTCCGCCGCACCTTTCGACCGCTCGACGAAGACCGGTTCGGAAATGGTGTCGCCGGCCGGCAGCGGATAATGGCCGAGGCGCTTTCCATTGCCGTCGACATGGACGACGCCGGAGAGCGCGCCGAACATCGGCAGCTTCGGATTGGCGCAGGCGTACCAGCCGTGACGGCTCCTCAATCCGGCGCGGCGGTCGTCGATGCGCGGGAATTCGCCGGTGAGATCGTCGAGATAGGTCTGCTGGAAGCGGTCTGTATTTCCCGAGAGATCGAAGGTCCAGCGGCAATGACGCGCAAACGATTTCTCGGGATTGGTGGGCGTGCCGTCGGGATGCGTAAATAGTGGTGCTTCCTCGAATTGCATGACGTCGGCGATGATCTGATTGCCGTCCTCCCACGCATTCATGACGTGGAAGACATAGCAGGCTTCAGCGCGAAACCAGACGATGTCCTTCGCGCTGCCCTTGCGCTTGATCACGCCGACATAGGCGCCCTTGTCCGGCTCCCAGGCGTAGGGAGGCCGTCCGGTCATCGCGCGCTCCATGCTGCCGGTGAGGGGCAGGATCGGAAACAGCACGTGGTTCTCGGTGACGATGAAGTCGTGCACCATGCTGGCATAGGGCGCCTCGAAGCGTTCGAAGCGCGTCGCCTTGCCCGACGCATCGATCGAGCCGTAGGAGAGGGCAGGCGTCAGCGGTCCCGCGGCGTTGTAGCCGAAGAACACCAGCTCGCCCGTGACGGGATCGATCTTGGGATGCGCCGTGAAGCTGCCGGCGACGCGGCCGTGATAATTGTGATAGCCGCGCGTTGTGAGCGTGCCCGGTTCGATCTCGGTGGGCAGATGCGCTTCTTCCAGCGCAAGCAGCTTGCCGGCATGGAAGATGATGTTGGTGTTGGCGACACCGCCGTCAGTGAGGTTTTGCGGCGCATCCGGCAGCTTGCGGCCGAAGCCGCCGAACAGCGCGCGGCCCGCATCGTGCTCGGCCAGCCATTTCGGCGTACGGATCCAGCGGTTGCGATAGCTGGCGCGGCCGTTCTCGAGGTGAAAGGCGTGCAGCATGCCGTCGCCGACGAACCAGTGCGCGCCGGGCGACTCGAACTGCGGATTGGGGCCGTTGCGATAGAGCGTGCCGTTCAGGTCGCGCGGCAATTCACCGATGATTTTCAGGAAGGGCGCGTCGGCCTCGAACGGGATCGGGCCGAGGTTGTGGCGGCGTTCGGCAATGGCGTCCTGCTGCACGGGGCATCCCTCCTCATCTTTACATCGTAAAGATGAAATAGCCGTGTGAGGGAGCTTGGTCAAGCGAAATCTTTACACTGTCAATATGGCGTCCTATAGCTGGCCGATGGGCAAGAGCGAAATCAGGACAGAAACCGCGCGCGGTGCGCGCACTCCAAAGAAGGCGAGCGCGCCGGCGCGTTCCGCGCGACGCCCGGCGAGCGTCAAGTCCGAGGCGCCCTATCACCACGGCGCGCTGCGCGAGGCGCTGCTCGAAGCCGCCGAACGGGTGCTGGAGCGGGACGGGCTCGCCGGCCTGACATTGCGCGCGGTGGCCCGCGAGGCGGGCGTTTCGCATGCGGCGCCCACCCATCATTTCGGCGACCTCACCGGGCTTCTCAGTGAGCTCGCTGCAGTCGGCTTCCGCCAGTTCAATGCGGCGATGGCCTCGTCCTCTGACAGCGCCACCACCCCGCTCGAGCGGGCGCTGGCGCGGCCGAAAGCCTATGTCGCCTATGCCCAGGCTCATCCCGGCATGTACGGCATCATGTTCCGCACCGAGCGCCTCGACTATTCCAGGCCGTCGCTGCACGAGGCCGCCGAGGCGTCCTTCGCCGGGCTCGCCAATGCCGTCGGCATGATGCGGCAGGAGCAGATCAGCGGCGACGCGCTGACGCTCAATCAGGGCGCCGCGATCGCGCGCGCCTGGTCGATGGTGCACGGTTTTACCATGCTGCTGCTCGATGGGCGGCTGGAGGATATTCTGGGGCGCCTGCCTGAGGGCACGACTCCCGAACGCCTGCTCGAGGCGATGCTGATGTCGCCGGTGACGGGGAAGTTGCCGGGTCCCTGATTGATTGCCAGCGAGCACCTACCGCATCGTCGCGAGCTCGACCGCGCGGCCGCGTGCGCCGATGATCTTCACCTCGTCCTTGCCGCAAGTGAAGCCGCGGGCAAAGTCGTCTGCCGCCTTGCGCGCGAGCTCATTGGCGTTCCGGTTGGCAATCGCGTCGACATAGGCGACGTGGCAGACGGGGCCGGGTGGCAGCCGGGTCACGATGAGCATGGCCTTGGTGTTCGGCCGCCCCTGCTTGTCGGGATCGGTGCCATCGGCGATGTGCCAGCGCTGGATCATCGCAAACGGCTTGGCCCCGGCGGTGCGCCATTCGACGGTGGTCTCGGACGAGTTGAACGGAGCGAACCAGACTTTTGCCGCCGGTTCCTCGGCCGCGGCCCTACGATTGCGGCCGACGGAGACGACCTCGCGAAGATCGTCCTCGGCGATCAGGACCACGAGGCCATCCTTGCCCCTGCAGACCCGCGTGGTGCTGCCGTCGAGCTCGCTGGGCTTGCCGATCTGGCGGCAATCCTTCGAGGCCGTCGAGCTATATTGGCTGCCCACGGATTGGGCGTCGGCGCGGTCGAGACCGCTGCAGATCAGCAACATGGCCAGGAGCAATATGGTCAAGGTTGCGGTGGTGATGCGGAACATGACGATGCCTTTGATCGAGCGGGAACTCCGTACCGTCAGACGTCTTGATTGTGGGCAAGGTTCAAACAGGGTCGACAGACACCTGACAGCGGCGCGGAATCGTTCTAGAAGAGCGGCTTCGCTTGGGCTCTTTCAGCCTCGTTCGCGTCCTCGTTTTTCGTGATCATGCCAGCCACCTCGTCCAACAAACCTTATCGCGTCGGCCGCTCGAAAACCGGGCTCGGCCTCTTCGCCACCAAGCCGATCAAGAAGGGCACCCGGATCATCCGTTATTACGGACCGATCCTGGACTCCCGGATTCCCGCGCACGATGACATCGAGAACAAATATTTGTTCGAGCTCAACGGCCGCTGGACCATCGACGGCTCGGTGCGCAAGAACCTCGCGCGCTACATCAACCATTCGTGCCGGCCCAACGCCGAATCCGACGTCCGGCCGCGCGAGCGCAAGGTCTTCATCCGCGCCATCAAGAACATCGAGCCGGGCGACGAGATCAATTACGACTACGGCACCGATTATTTCAAAGCCTACCTGAAGCCGATCGGCTGCAAGTGCGAATCTTGCGAGAAGAAGCGCAAGAAGCTGCGCGCCGAGGCGCGGGCCGAGCGCGCCAAGGTGAAGGCGCGCACGGAGCGCAAAGCGCAGAAGGCGGGGGCGAAGGCCGCCAAAAAGAAGAAGCTCAACGGCGTCGCTGTTGGCAAGGCGAACGGCCGCGCGCGGGCGTAGCCTGAGTTCGAGCTTCCGGCACAACTGTCATGCCCCGCGAAAGCGGGGCATCCAGTACGCCGCGCCCTCTCCGTATGCGACGACTGCCTCTGGAATACTGGGTCGCCGGTCAAGCCGGGCGACGACAGCGAGTGATGAGGCCTCAGGCAGCCAGCACACTCCCGCTCCTGCGCAATCCCACATATTGCAGTTCGGCAAACACGCCGGTCGCGATCGCCTGTGCCACGACCATGAGCTCGCCGGCAAAGTTCGGCGACACCGCGCCCGAGAGCAGCAGCGCAATGCTGCCGACCGTCCAGGCCGCGTTGCCGACGACGACCAGCAGCACGAGCGGCTTTGCCACGGAGGCGCGTGAGGCGAGCCAGCCGACGAGCGCCGTGTAGGCGATCAGGAACAGGCCGGTCTCGCGCAGCAGCGCTTCGGGCAGGTTGAACAGCGAGGCGAACGCGCTGGCGCCGAACGTGAAGCCGAGAGCGGCGACGCCGCTGAAGATCGCGTCGGCAAGAAGCGCGCGGCGAAGGAAGGTGGATGCGTCGATCATCGTGGGTCTCCTGGTTGGGGTGGGCTCGAGGTGAAACTCAGTGCAATCCGCGCCACCAGGCCCGAAGCAGGCGGGCGAGGCGGAACGGGCAGAGGCTCCTGCCGACGCTGTGCTCGAAGGCTGTGACCTGCGCGACGACGTAGTCGCCGGTCGAATGCACCAGCGGTTCGGGCATGTTGAGGCTGCGCGCCAGCATCCGGGTTGCGAGCGCCATGGCCCAGGGAACTAGCTGGTCTGTGACGGTCCGGTAGAGCAGCAGTGCGATCATGGTCGTCTCCTGTTGCGACCCAAGATGCGCCGGCCCGAGGACCAATTCGATTACCTCCGACGTAATGGAAGGGCCGAAATCTGCGTGGTAGGTTCTCGACCATGAACGCACATGCATCCACGGCGCAGGCCGAACGCAGCCAACCGATTCATATCGGCGACCATTTGCGCGAATGGCGGCAGCGCCGCCGCATGAGCCAGCTCGATCTTGCCGGCGAGGCCGAAATCTCGGCGCGGCATTTGAGCTTCGTCGAGACCGGCCGTGCCGCACCCTCTCGCGACATGGTGCTCAGACTCGCCGAGCGGCTCGACGTGCCCTTGCGCGAACGCAACGTGCTGCTGGTCGCCGCCGGCTATGCCCCCGCCTTTCCGCAGCGCCCGCTGGAGGATCCCGCATTGAAATCAGCCCGCCAGGCGATCGACCTCGTCCTTAGGGCGCACGAGCCCAATCCGGCGCTGGCCTATGACCGGCACTGGAATCTGGTCTCAGCCAATCGCATGCTGGCGCCGCTGCTCGCCGGCATTCCGCAGCGACTGCTCGGCCAGCCCTTCAACGTGCTGCGGCTCGCCTTCCATCCGGAGGCGCTGGCGCCGCGCACGGTCAATCTCGCGGAATGGTGCGGGCATCTTTTGGAGCGGCTGCACAGGCAATGCGAGGCGACCGCCGATCCCGAGCTGATCAAGCTGTACAACGACCTGAAGAGCTATCCGATCCCGGCGCGCGCGGCGCCGCTGTCGAGCGACAATGTCGCGATCCCCTTCAAGCTGCGCCACGACGGGGAGATACTCAGTTTCTTCTCCACCACCATGGTGTTTGGCACGCCCGTCGACATCACGCTGTCGGAGCTGGCTCTGGAAACCTTCTTCCCGGCCGACGAGCGCACTGCCGAGCGGCTCCGACAAATGGCAGCAGCCATGAGTTAGCGGCCTTGCCTCGGCATGGGTTCGGCTTATCTTTGGCCACAAACCCGCAACGCCCGAAGGAGGCGCTCATGAGCACCCTAAAGCCGCTCCAGATTGACGTCGTCTCCGACGTGGTATGCCCCTGGTGCTATATCGGCAAGCACCGGATCGAGAGCGCGCTGGCGCTGGTGCCCGATGTTCCGGTCAAACTCAATTTCCGTCCCTTCTTCCTCAATCCCTGGGTGCCGTCCGAGGGCATTAGCCGGGAGGAGTATCTCACCAAGAAGTTCGGCTCGGTCGAGGCCTATAAGGGCATTGCGGGACGCGTCGTTGCGGCCGCGGGCGAAGAGGGGCTCGTCTATCGGCCCGAGCTTGTCGCGCGTCAACCCAACACCACCGACTGCCACCGCCTGATCCTCTGGGCCGAGGCGATCGGTAAGGCGCCCGAGATGAAGCAGCGCCTGATGGAGCTCTACTTCCGCGACGGCGGCGACCTCACCGATTTGAACGTGCTGGTGCAGGCGGCTGCCGATGTTGGCCTCGATGCCGACGACGTGCGCAAACGCCTTGTGACCGACGAGGACGTCGCGCGCGTATCGGCGGACGCGCAGGAAGCCGCCGAGAAGGGCATCTCCGGCGTGCCGACCTACGTGTTCGCGCAAAAATACGCCGTCTCCGGCGCGCAGGATCCCAACATGCTCGCGCGCGCCATCCGCGAGGTCTCGGCGGAGATCAACACCCAGGCGGCGGAGTAGGAGTTATTCTATTTTCGAAGCAGGCGAACTGCGCGGCGCGCCGCCGCGTAGGCGATGCCGTGCGCCGCGAGCGCTCCGTGAACGAGCGCCACGATGGGGTCGTTCCGCCGCAACGGTATCAGCACGTCGCCGACGGCGAAGCGCCCGCGCCAGATCGGGTTGATCATGGGGTGATCGGTGCTCGCCGTGGAATCCGCGCTGGCGATGGCCGGATCGGCGCAAAGGCGGCGGGTGAGTTCGAGCGTGAGCTGCACGCCCGGCGAATATCTGGCAAAGCGCTCGTCGATACCGAGCTTGAAGAAGAAAGCGCGATCCTGATGGCGCAGCACGATGCCGGCGGCCACCGGCGTCGCGCCGGCGCGAAGAGTGACGATCTCGCATTGCGCGGTTTCTGCCAGCGCGGGAACGGCGCGCCGGATGAAGATTGCATCGCCGGCATGCTGGACCAGCGCGGTTCCGCGCTTGCCCTTCCAGCCACTGGCTTCGAGCTGCAAAAATGTCTCGAGCGCCGGCCTGATCTCGTCGGGGCTGCGCGCGACGTCGAACACGACTGCGCCGTGGTCTTCGAGGCGATGCCGTTGGCGGCGTAGCTCCTTGAGCTTCTTGGTGCCGAGCGCGTCGCGTAGCAGCGTCTCACCGTCCTGGGTCGCGTCGAGGCTGGCGCGGATGTAGGAGCTCAGGAGGCGCGGCTTCAGGCCGTCGCGCTTCAGAATCCGGTTGAGGGCGGTCATTGCCGCCCCATCGAGCGCCACATCGTTCAGCACGAGCGCATGCGCTCCGGTCGCGCGGGCGTGCTGCAACAGGCGCGTCGCTGCCTCGGTCGGGGCATCGCGGTCGATCAGCGGGCTGCACAGCGTGCCATAGGGATGCGCACTCACCAGCGCGGGCAGAGGGATCTTCCATGCCCGCCAGAGCGAGATCACCGGCATCAGCCCGATCAGCCGCGATCCATCGTATGCGGGAAGCGCCGAGGCATCGGTGCGGTCGCGCGCGGTTGCGCTGACGGCGAGCTCCCAGCCGGGCAAGTAATATCCGTTCGGCTCGATCGCGCGCTGCGCGAGTTCGCGCCACTGGCCGGGTTCGACCGCCGTAAGCGGGACACGCGCGCGCGAGGCCGCGGCAGGCATTGCCGATGCCGGATTGATCGCAGCCTGGTGCGCGATATCGACCACGTCCCGTCGTCCCCGTTCAGGAGGCCATGATTAGCGCAAAGATTGGAAAATACCGTTGGAACGCCGCTTCAATTCGAGTGGTAATATTAACGTCTCGTTGAGCATCCGCCGGATGTGCCGATGGATACGACAGAATTGCTCTCGACCCGGAGGATCATCATGGTTGTCACACCTTTTACGCCGATTGCGTCGCTCTTTGGCGGCGCGTTGATCGGCCTGTCCGCCGTGCTGCTGATGTGGACGACGGGGCGAATCGCGGGAGTCAGCGGAATCGCGGCGCGGCTGTTTCCGCCTTACGAGGATCGGCAATTCGCCGGCCGGCTCGCCTTCGTCGCGGGCCTCGTCATCGCGCCCGTCCTGGTGCGCCTGGTCATGGGAGGCCTGCCGGCGCAAACGATCGCCGCCGGAACGCCGCTTCTGATTGTCGCGGGACTGCTCACCGGCTTTGGCGCGGTGTGGGGCAGCGGTTGCACCTCCGGCCACGGCGTCTGTGGCCTGTCGCGGTTGTCGGTGCGATCGCTGGTCGCGACCATGACCTTCATGGCGGCCGGCATGGCGACCGTCTTCGTGATGCGGCACTGGAGCTGACCGCGATGACAATCCTCATTCAATTCGGGATCGGTGTGGTCTTTGGCCTTGGCCTCATCGTCTCAGGTATGTCGAACCCGGCAAAGGTCCTGAATTTCCTGGACGTTGGCCGCATCCCGGCAGGAACGTGGGATGCAAGCCTCGCTTTCGTGATGGCCGGCGCGGTCGCGGTGACCTTCATCGGCTTCAGCCGCGTCTTGAAACTGGCGCGGCCTGTCTTCGCCGATCGCTTCTATGTCCCAACGCGAAAGGATATCGATCCGAGAATTGTCGCCGGTCCCGCCATCTTCGGTATCGGCTGGGGCCTTGTAGGCTTTTGTCCAGGCCCGGCGTTGACCGCGCTCGGATTTGGCTCGGCCTCCGCATTCATCTTCGTCGCCGCGATGTGTGCTGGCATGGTGCTCGCCCGCTTCATCGCGCAGCTTCCGTCGGCAACGCGTGTCGTCACGCCGGCAGATCCGCTCGAAACCTGACATGGAAAGGACCGGGCGAGTTGTCTCGTCCGGTCCTGCCTGTCATGTCCTGCCTTTCATGGCTTCATCGACTACCAGCGATCGCCGACACCGACGCCAACACTGACGCCGGGCGCGCGGATGCCGACGCCGCCGCGCGGACCATCGTCCCAGTCACGATAAGTGCGGCGCTCGTAGTAACGGTCGCGCGGCATGGTTGCGTAGGAGTCGCGCACGATCACGCGCGAACCGCCGCGGGTCCGATAGCAATTGCCGGAATCGTCGCAGACCAGCCGCACTTGCTGGACGAGATCGGGGCTGGTGTATTCGCTGGTCGTGTAGACGTCGGCGGCCTTCGCGCCGCTCACCGCTGCCAAAGCTCCGACGCCAGCCAGCAACGCAATCGTGAATGTCCTCATCATGTCCTCCTCGAAACTGCCCTCGGCGGTAACAAGAAGGGGAGGCCATGATCGTTCCGGCAAAATTACAGGTTTTTCCCGGAACCGGGATCGGATGCCGGCTTGATCCATTTCCTAGATCGGCTCGTAGCTTTCCGATCCGCAGATGTCGTCCGCTTCGGCGCGGCGGCGATCGACCACCTTTCCGCCTGATATGGTCACGATGTAGGTCTGTGGGCCGAGCGGCGATCCGGTCGCCGAGGTGAGCTGGGCGCGAACGCAAGCTGTCCAGCCTGGTCCCCGCACCTCACGATGGGGCGTGGCGACATGCACCTCACGCGGATAGGACGTGCTGAGGAAGACGAATTCCATCTGCTCGCGCACGACGCGTTTGACGTCGGGGGGCGCTTCGGGCGGCGGCTGCTCGGCCTCCTTCATGCGCATGAACTCGGGCACCGGTGCGCGGCTGTCCGCAAAGCCGCAGGCCCCGAGCGCGAGCGCGCTGGCCAGCAGCGCGGCATGAACAATGATCCGCAACATCCGTGAAGGTCCCCTGCGGGCCAAAATAGGCACGAATGCGATCCGACGAAGACCCGGCCGATCAAGATTTGCTGAAGCCAGCATTTCCCGAAGCCAAGATTTCCTCAGGCCCTGGAGCCCGCAGCATTGGCTATTCCATAATTGCCGGCTAGTTTGTGCCCCAGACGAGGGGGATTGCGCCCATGAGGATTTTGGTCATAGCGGCCGCGGTGCTGGCGCTGGCGGTTGCCTCCGCGCAGGCGCAGATGGGCGGCGGCAGGCGTCAGCCTAACGAGGGCGGCCAGAAGGCGGACAGCAAGCCTAAGGTCGACGAGAAGGCCTACAAGGCCGCACTCGAGCGCATTCCCGAGTCCAAGGAGAAGTACGATCCGTGGAGCGGGGCGCGTCCGCCTGAACCTGCCAAGAAGCCGAAATAGGTGAGGCGGGCGCTGGCGACCCGCTCCTGCTATTTGGCCGCTCTCGTCACGCTCCTCTTGTTTTCGTCGCGGCCAGGCATCGCCTGGGAGAGCTGGGGTGGCGATCCCGGCGGCTCGCGCTTCTCGCCATTGCGAGAGATCACGCCCGACAATGTCGGCAACCTGGTTCGGGCCTTCGAATTCCACACGGGCGATCTCGCGGCGCGGCCGCCCGGGGTGATGCGGCGAACCAAATTCCAGGCGACGCCGCTGTTCGTCGAGGACAGTCTGATCTTCTGCTCGCCTTTCAACGAGGTGATCGCGCTCGATCCTGGCACGGGCGCGCAGAAATGGCGCTACGATCCGAAGATCGCGATCAACCAGCGTCCCGCCAACCGCTACGTCTGCCGCGGCGTCACCTACTGGCTCGACGACGAGGCGCCTGTAGATGCCTCATGTCGATCGCGCATCTTCATGGGGACCAACGATGTCCGCCTGATCGCGCTCGATGCGAAGACGGGAATCCCCTGTGCCGACTTCGGCAAGGGCGGTGAGGTCAGGCCCGATATAGGCATGAAGCTGGAATGGCCCGGCGAATTCCAGATCACCTCGCCGCCGGCAGTCGGCCGGGGTGTGATCGTGGTCGGCTCCGCGATCGGCGACAACCGCCGCGTCGACGCACCGAGCGGAATCGTGCGCGCGTTCGACGCGCGCAGCGGTCAGCCACGCTGGACCTTCGAGCCGCTCAAGCGCGATGGCATCGAAGCCGGTCACGCCAATGTCTGGGCGCCGATGTCGGTCGACGCGGCGCGCGGACTGGTATTCCTGCCGACGTCCTCGCCGTCGCCGGATTTCTGGGGCGGCATGCGGCCTGGCGATAACGAGCATGCCAATTCGGTGGTCGCGTTGCGCATCGAGACCGGCGCGCTCGTATGGGCATTCCAGACCGTGCATCACGACGTCTGGGATTACGATCTGCCGGCGCAGCCGACGCTCACGCGCATCGACACCGGCGAAGGTCAGCGCGATGTCGTGATCCAGCCGACCAAGCAGGGCTTTGTCTTCGTGCTCGATCGCGACACCGGCAAGCCGGTGTGGCCGGTCGAGGAGCGCAGCGTTCCGCAGGGGGCCGCGGAAGGTGAACGGCTGTCGCCCACGCAGCCATTCCCGACGCATGTGCCACCGCTGATGTCGCAAAAAATCTCGGCTGAGGATGCGCTCTCGCTCGTTCCGGGCCTGCGCCGCTCAGCTTGCGAGAAGCAGTTCGCAGAGGCGCGCAACGAGGGCCTGTACACGCCACCCTCAACGCAAGGCACGCTGGAGTTTCCCTTCACCGGCGGCGGCGTCAACTGGGGTAGTGCGGCCTTCGATCCCGTCAACCAGATCCTTTATGCCAACACCAGCCGGGCCGTTCATCTCATCAAGCTGATTCCGCGGGCGGAGGCGGCCGGATTCGAGCCTCCGCCCGGTCATGATTTCGGCCAGCAGAATGGTGCGCCGTTTGCGATGTCACGTGCGGTGGCAATGTCGCCGCTCGGGCTTCTTTGCAACAAGCCGCCCTGGGGCGAGATGGTCGCGGTCGATCTGAAGGCCGGCAAGATCCTCTGGCGTTCGACGGTGGGCACCACCGAGGATCTCGCCCCGCTCGGCGTGCCGCTGCCATGGGGTGCGCCGCTCGTCAACGGGCTCGCGGTCACGGCAGGCGGGCTCGTTTTCACCGGCGCGATGGACGCCTATTTGCGCGCCTTCGATGCGCGAAGCGGAAGGGAGCTGTGGCAAGGCCGGCTGCCGGTGCCCGGAGTCGCCAATCCGATGACCTATCTCTGGAAGGGCGAGCAGTATGTTGCCATCGGCGCCGGCGGCCACTCCGAGGCAGGCACCTCGATTGGCGACAGCGTCGTTGCGTTTCGCCTGGCGCGGCCGGGCGAGGGGCCGTCGTTATGGTCGCGTACCATCGATCGTCCCGGTGGACGATTTTTTGCAGCATCATCGGCGGTCGCGCTCGCGATTGTCGCGCTCGTGGTTGTAAGCCTGCGCTGGCGTCGCCGACGTCGTATCGCGCGAACATGACGCAGCATCGCGCGCGCGATGCGAACGATCGTTCACATCATGCGCACTACTGTTCGAAAGCGACGCCGATGCGCCTCTCGCTGCGCCAGACGGGGCGGCATTTGCGCACGAAATTGTCGCGCGCGATCGCGAGCGTGAACGATTGCGGCACTGTGACGAGGGCATCGAGGTCGATTGCGGCGCCGTTCGCCGACATGTTTCGCACCGTGCACGTGATGCCGCAATTTTCAAAGGTGATCGTTCCACCCTTGAAAACACGGTAACGCTGCGCTGCACGCTTCTCGATCATCCGCGTTAATCCATAATGATATTTGTGAAGTAGTGCATAGAAATTACGTTGAACTAAACTCAATACTGGCGCTACTTGCACTGCGCTTCAGATTTCGTTTACGACGTCGAAGCGGAAGTCACTCCGCGGATTTTCCCCCAAGCCGTTCCTTTGTGGCGCTACGCGCCGATGGAGATATTGATGAAGACCACGTTCTCGCTTCTGTTCGCCGCAGCGCTCTCGCTGTCGTCCATGCCCGCCCACGCCACCAAGCTCGATCTCGCGACCATGAGCTGCAAGCAGTTCCTGGAGAGCGGCGACGACACCATCAAGATGGTGCTGACCTGGATGGATGGCTGGTACAAGGGCGATGAAGAGAACGCGATCATCGACACCGACGTGTTCGTCGAGAACGCCAAGCAGTTCGGCAGCTATTGCGGAAAAAATCCGAACGTCAGCATCGTCACGGCGGCTGACGAAGTGCTCGGCAAGTAACTTCTCCCGCGTGACGGCGCGAAGCGCGATCGCGCTTCCGGTCTCGACATGACGCCATCGAGAGCCGCGGTGCGCTTTGCGCTCACGCGGCTTTCCTCTTTTCGGCTGATACTCACCCCGGCAGCATCGCGAACGCGCTCGACACCATCGCCACCGGCTTGTTGTCGGTGGCCGAGAGCAGCGTGACCCGGCCAAAGCTCATGGTGCGCCCGAGTCGCACCACGCGGGCGTCGGCCAGCACGTCCGACGAGGAGACTGCGCGCATGAAATGCGTGGTCTGGTCGACCGTCGTCATCGGACGATAGCCGCGGTTGGCGGCGAGGTTCGCAATCACCATGGCGGTATCGGCGAGCGCCATCAGCGCCTGGCCGCAGACCACGCCGCCGTTGCGGCACAGGCGCTCCGAGAACGGCATGCGCAGGAGCGCTGCCGGCTGCCAATCCGGCACGTCCGGCGGCGGCAGGTGCTCGATGCGCTCGACCGACAGGTTGAGATCCTGGACCCAGGGCGCAAAGACCTCGCCGAGGATGCGTCTGGCTTCAGTGATGCCGAACTCGGCTTCTGGCTGCGATGGCATTGCTGTCGTTTCCTCCGTGTTGCCGGATGTTCGGCATTCCGAGCGGACCGGCGCGGCAAAGTCACCCGGACTGCCGCGGGTCCCGTCGGCTTGAAAATGCCTGACTTCGCCCGGTATGATGCCACGGAGTGGGTATGGGTGGGTGATGTTGCGTCGGTATGTCCTCGTGTTTTGTCTGGCCGGGCTCGGCCTGTTGCTGAACGGGTGCACCAAGTGCGGCCCGATCTGGGACGACTGGCTCCACGCGCCGAAATCGTGCAAATCGGACAGGCTCTAGCGGGCCGAGCAGCCCCTGCGGAGTGGCAGGGGTGATAAGGCGCAGGCGACCCGCGTCGCCATGGATGATCAAGGAGTTGATGATGAAGCTTTTCCGTATGGCCGCGGTGCTGGCTGTTCTGGCGGGACCGACCGTGCTGGCGGGACCGGCCTATGCGCAGATGCCCAATCTCAATTTGCTGCAGGAGGGGCCTGGCAAGACACCCGAGGAGAAGGCTGCGGAAGCGGAGCGTGACAGGGCCTACAAGGAAACGCTGAAGAAGATTCCGGATTCCAAGGCCTCCAACGATCCCTGGGGTGGCATGCGCTCCGACCCGCCGAAGCAGGCGGCGGCGCCAAAGGCATCGGCCGCAACCGGTGCGCCGAAGAAGAAATCCGGCACGACTGCCAATTGACCGTCTGCCCGATCGGAGGCGGCCGGCCTCCGGCCGGGACTCCACTTCGGCCGGCCTGCTTCCTACATTGCGCGAGAGCGTATTGCGTAACGGAGGCGGGACATGGCCGATCGTCCGCGAGATCTCGCCGAGCGGATGGCGCGCCGGCGCAAGATGGGCGGCACACCCGGCGCGACGGCCGGCGACGGTTATCTGCGCGAGACCTTCACGCTGCCACGCGCGGCGGCACGGGAGAGGGCGCAGGCTTTCTTCGCCCGCTACCCCAAGGCCGGCTATATGAGCGCGGTCGAGACCTGGCGCGAGCTGCCCGGCGGGGACATCGAATTCACGATGCGGCGGCTGCCCAGCGCGGATTAGGGCCGGCCCCTATTCGAAGGTTTCCGATGTGATGCGGATCCGGAACACGGGCTCCTTGGCCTCGTCCAGCAGCTCCATGTGCCATTCGGAATTTTCCTGGAGCTTGCGGGCGATGCCGGCGGCCATGTCGGCGCAGACGCTGGTCATCTCCTTCCAGGCCAGATCGCGATTTGCAAATTCCGACGCCTGGTCGGCACAGCCGGAATAGCTGCCGTTCCGGATTCGAAAGAAGTAGAGCGGCATGGTTCGCACCGATCGCGCCTGATGGCTCCGTCCCCACGGCCATAATCGCGGGCAGTCCAATCCCAAACCGTCGGCAGATCAATTCCGGTCGGCTACGGAATAGTCCCATGGGCGCCGCTGCGTCCTATAGGCCATGACGGCTGCGGCGCGCCGGGGCGCGCCAGCCGCCGCCGATCTCGGTCCTGCCGTTTAGGCTTGCCGCTCAGGCCGTGTCGCGCCCGATCGCCTTCAGCTCGCGATCAATGCGCAGCTGCACCCGCCGGATCGCCAACAGATCGATCTTGGTCTCGGTCCGGCCGGTCTTGATCTGCTCGCCGATCCGGAACTGCCACTGCCAGATGCCGGGAAGTGCCGTCTTGGCGACGGTGAACTCGACGCCCCTGTGATTCATGGCCTTCTCCCACGATTCCATCACTGAGAACATGCTGGGCGGCATAATATTCCTGGGAAAGCTAAATCTGTCGGTAAGCCCCGGATAGCTCACGGCTATCCCGCAAACGCACGCGCTGCCGCCCAGCGGCGGCGCGAGAGCTCTCCGTGGTTCTCCGGCCATGAACAGAGTTCCTGGGATGGGTAAGGGCGCCTTCCGGAACGTGGCGGCATGTGCCTTGCTTGGTCCGATCACGGTCAGCAACATGGGCGCGTCATGCTGGGCATTCCCCGCCGCTATTCTCATTTCGTGTTCGGAATCATCCAGTCCGGACTGACCTCGCTGGTCGCCGCGGGCATCGCCAGCTTTCCCGCAGGGAACGCGCTGGACTTCCTCGCGCACTGGATGGTGTCGTGGCTGATCGCATGGGCGGCGATGCTGCCGATCGTGCTGCTCGCGGCGCCGGCGATCCGCGCCTTCTCGCTGCGTCTGACGCAGGAGGAGGGCGGCTCGCAAACCGGCCGGCCGGCATGAAATCGGCAAGGAAATCGGCAAGAAAATCAGCATGAAAAAACCCCGCTTGGGAGAACCAAGCGGGGAGAAGGTTATTGGAGGCTGAGGTGCTGGGCTGCAACACCATAGCCGGACGACCCTAGCCGGCTCAGCTTACGACAGCCTGACAAGGCCCGACGGTGACAGCGAAAGCCGGAGCGCGGGGGCCGCACACTGGCCCCGCACCGGTCCCAATTTCGACATCCGTTCGCACAACTCAGGACACAACCGCAGGCGAGATTCCGCAGCGACGGTGCTGCCATGGGGGAAACGTGGCGCACCGGCAACGGGGTGGCATCATGGACAACGTAGAGCGGTCATTCGCCGCCGCAACGGCGGCTGGCTTCGTAGTGCTGGTGATCGGCATCGGGTTGCTGGTTCTGCTGTAGGCGGTGTTGGGTGCCGGAGATAGCTTTGGGGGTGGAAAGGCCCATGCGCGCCTTTCAAAAACACGAAAACAACCCCATGCACAGTAGCCTGTTGGAAAATTCCGCCGCTCCATCAAGGGGTTATCGGTAGCATTATGATACCATATTGTCTCGGAATCGCCTTCACGTTAGGCGAATCCCCATTCCCGTGCCGATCTCCTGGAGATCAACGGGCGGCCGCTCCGGCACCGTCGCCAGCGCGGTCCCGGCGACCTTAGTGAACCTTGATCGCGTCCAGCGGCAAATGGAGTTCGGCGGCACGCTCTTCGCGGTCCTTCTTGCGGAACTCGTTTTCCTTGCGCTCGAACTTGCTCATCTCCTCCTGCGCCGCCTCCAGCAGCGGAATGCGCCGGTTCGTATCGTGATGCGTGTTGTTCGTCATGACTGAGGTCCCCAGAGTTGCGGTCCCGTCCAAGACTCCCATGCAAGAGTCCCATCCCAGAGAAGGCCGCAGACCGCGAAAAGGTTCGGTGCCGCAGGATTACGGAATTCTGACGGCGCTGAGCTCATCCGTCTTTGATGCGCGTCATTTAACGCGCAAATCCGGGTACTGGCCGAAATAGCCCACTCGGGATTTCAAAGTAGGCCATCAAGAATTTTCTTGCTCTGAATAAAGCGTCCGCTCTGGTGGCAACGGCTTCCCTGCAAACCAGTAACCTTTGCCCTCATGGTTCTTAAAATCGTTTTCGTGACGCCAAAGGATAGTCCCGACATATTTCGCCCGCTCGCCTTTGCCGGCCCCCGGGAGTGGCGTTCCTTGCCGCTCCAATTCTTCGGCAAGTTCGCCCCGGGTCATCGGGCGCGACTTTCCAATGAGGATAGCTTTGACGGCAGCAACAATAGCCGCTGGATTTCCACGGCGGTGTGCCCGCGCTGACTGTCTCCCCGACTCGAAGTCCTCAGCCTTAAAGGTGGCGGGGAGTTTGGCTCCTCCCAACAAGGGGATGCCAGTTTCCGACTTGTCCGACTTATCCACAGGTATGGGTTCTTGGTTTGTTTTCGAAAACTTCTTGTGGAGTGTCAAATAGAGTTCGATTTCGGCCATCTCTCGCTTTGACGCTTCTATCAGAAATTTCAATTCTTCTAATCTTTTCAAAGCGTTGGCAAAGGCTTGGTCCATAACCCGAACTCCTGAACGGCTGTCACGCCGATAAAGCACGTAAAAGGCCTTGAAGGCAACTCATGCGGCCTTGAGTTCTGGAATTGAGTCGGGCATATTGGGAACAGCCGTCCTGAAATGAGTACGGCTCCCGAGGCGGTGAGACGCCAGAGGAGCCGTTTTCAGGTTCTTCCAAGGTGGTAGCAACACCAAAGAAGATGGAGGCGGGAGTGTGGTCCCGATATCCGTACTGGGAATCTAACACTTCCGCGCATCGGCTGCAAGTTGCTCCATCCAACGATGGAGAACAACGATGGTATGGGTTCACCCATACACTCGCGTTCGCTTCGGTCACTTGGAATCGGTGAGCGGTCATTTCCGTTCACTTCCAAGGTACTGAACTGAACGTTAACAACGATGCTTAGGGCTTGCGAATTGGGCGGCCCGGTGTCCTGGCCGGCGCGGTTGAGAATCCTCCCGCGCCGGCTTTCCATTTAGATCTTCCCGCCCTCGATTACCGTGAACTTCCGGCGCCGATCTGGCGGCGTCTCAGTGGGCAGCGCAGGCGCCACAGCGAGCGCGGCGTCCACAAGCTGCGCAACCGTCCACGGCTTCTGAGCAAGCCCAAGCGCCTTCGCTGGCGTCGTGCGTAGGGCTTCGTGAGTACGGCAGAGATTGTAGTGCGCGACGTACAGCGCGACGGCTGCAACATGGTTGTCCAGCTTCTTGCTAAAGCCGTTGGTCAACCGGGTGAACCGACGCGACGCCATGCGCAGCGAAAGGTTCTGGCGCTCGACATAGGAGGTCGAAACGTACTGGTCGGGGTCGCCAGATACTACGTCACGGCTTACAGCTACTACGGCGGCGGGGGAGTACCGGCCCTGCGCTTCCTTTACCAGATGCGTGACGCTGTAGGTCTTTACGATCACGCCATGCGAGGCGCTGGGGCCGAAGGCGTCGCGGATCGCTACGCGGTAGGGGTGGAAGCCGTCCGTTGAAATCTCCGGCTGGCCAATGACGCGGCTGCGGAGGTCGTGCAGGAAATCCATGGTGCTTTCGGCATTCCGCTTGCCGACGCCCCAGCTAATGATTGCCTTCTGCGTCCCGGCCATGCCGATAAAAACGTACTGGTCGCCCTTGGCGTTAATCTCGTGGCGCTGGACGTTCTTTTGTTTCTTGCCGACGAAGCTCCACAGCTCGTCAAGCTCAAGCCGCTCGGTGCGCACGCCGACCATGATGCGGTCGTGCAATTCCATGCAGCCAAGGCCGACACGCAGGGCCAGGCTGGCGACGGTGCCACGGTTGACGCCGGTTAGGCGGGAAGCGGTGCGGACGCCGACGCCTTCACAGAGGGCGGCAATGACTTCAATTTGCTTTTCGCGGGAAAGTACATTCATGAGGGCGCAATCCTCTGGTTTGAGGAATTGGCCCGTCAGCGACTCTAGAAAAGACGCCCTCCAAGGCGTATATTCCGGATGGTTATCGCTTCGGGGCGCAATCCCGGGGTGGGTAACTAGGGATCGGCAGCGCTCCAACGCCGTCGGTCCCGCTTATTCGAATCCTTGGCGGCCCCGCCGGGATTCGGACCCGGACCTCTCGGCCTGTAAGAGCGAGCGTCCTACCGTTAGACTAAGGGGCACTAGAGCCGATTAGGGGGCCGCTACCTTTCCTTCGCGGGGAGCCGGGTAGCGGCCCTTTCCTATGTGTCACAGCCTCAGCGCCGGTCGGGATTACGCTGAAGCTCTGGCCGTGTTGTCATACTCGCCTCCGTTGACGAGAATCACTCTAGGATAATTTATCCTCCATCACAAGGATTATTTCTGGACAAAGTTTCGGCTTGTCTATAGAAATATCCTCACGCCTTTAAGGAGGGTGCCAAATGTCAGACGAAAGTGCGGACGCGCGCGAAGATACGTTGAAATTGAGTGCTGGTCGTGGGCCCGCCTACCCAGCGATCTCGCTTCGCGAGGCTCTAGACCGTGCGACCAAGTTCAGGGTCGCTAATGCCATTAGGATCACGCTCAACATGGAGGCCGCCTATCGCGTCCTCGGCTTTAAGGGCGCGTCCGGTGCATCACGCCAAATCGTTGCCTCCCTCAATTACTATGGTTTGCTGGATTACATTGGGAAAGGAAGCGACAGGAAGGTGCGCCTTAGCGAGCTTGCGCTTCGGATCATGCTGGACAAGCTCCCCGACTCGCCGGAGCGAATAGCCGCCTTGAGAGAGGCCGCCCTGAAGCCAGCGATCCACGCTCGACTTGCCGAGCAACTTCAATTGCCGCCGCCGGCCGATGTAATCATTGAGCGGTTCCTCGTCTTGGAATGTGAGTACAGCGAGGCGGTCGCGGAGACGATTATTCAGGTCTACAAAGACACTTTGGAGTTTGCGGGGCTTAATAAGCCTGATAGAATCGACGAGCAAGAAGGCTCCGTTGTCGATTTACCGCCCCCTCCGACGATGGTGGATGATGCAATTAAGGGAATTGGGGCCGGGATAGGGAAGCCGCTAATGACCCCTGCGACTCATACCCCAGCGCCATTGCCACCCGTTGAGCCGGGAGCAATGAAAGTCGCGCTGGACGGAAATAGGATCGTCGTCTCGGCCGTAGTGGGCCTGCGCGATGCAAAGCGCTTGCTCAAGCGGCTTGAAGCAAACATTGCTCTTCTTGAAGAGGAAGAGAACGATGGCGAAGGAGAGGCCGCCCACTGAGGCGGGCCTTAGTCTTTCTTTCGAAACTGCTGCGCCCGCGCTCTGTAGGTCTCTAGTTGTACCATCGCGGTGTGTATTTCGGCGTCTCTGAGCTGACTTCGGCACGTTCTGCGGAGCGCAATGGATTCGTCTATCGCGCGTTGAGCGCGGTCCAACAGTTCCTGAGTTTCCGGGCTGATTGTTTGTTCTGGCACAAGAAGCGCTCCCTGCTTGAGGCGGGAGCGCTATGGCGTCTCTCAGTCAACCGACGCCTGAAATCGTGGCCGGTGATAGATGCTAACGTATCACAGGCGGGGTGGGTCCCAAATCGCTCAATTCATTTTGCGGCGGAGTTTCTCGGCAATGGCCCGCTGGTCGTCAATGTGCTCTTGGACGACCTGCCGAGCTTCATCTTCCCGGGAAGGTTTGGGCTTCTCTTTGTCGCTCATTCCGACAGCCTAAACCAAAATAGGCCAGCGCGAAAATCAACTTAGGCCACTGACGATGGAAACAGGCCAGTACCCAAATCCGCAAAAGAACATATTGCGAACCTAGAACAAATAGGGTACATTGATTTTATCGCCGCGCCGCCTCGCCAGCCGTTTGTCCCTCTAGCGAATCCTCGCCATAAGGAGCACGACCCAATGTCCACCACTGCCCTGCGTATCGTCGAAGGATCTTCCATGGACAAGAGTAAAGCTCTGGCCGCCGCGCTCTCCCAGATCGAGCGGCAGTTCGGCAAGGGCTCGGTGATGAAGCTCGGCAAGAACGACCGTTCGATGGACGTCGAGGCGGTCTCCTCGGGCTCGCTCGGGCTCGACATCGCGCTCGGGATCGGCGGCCTGCCGAAGGGACGCGTCGTGGAAATCTATGGGCCGGAATCCTCGGGCAAGACCACGCTGGCGCTGCACACGGTGGCGGAAGGGCAGAAGAAGGGCGGCATCTGCGCCTTCATCGACGCCGAGCACGCGCTCGACCCGGTCTATGCACGCAAGCTGGGCGTCAACATCGACGAGCTCCTGATCTCGCAGCCGGACACCGGCGAGCAGGCGCTGGAAATCTGCGACACGCTGGTGCGCTCCGGCGCGGTCGACGTGCTGGTGATCGATTCGGTCGCGGCGCTGGTGCCGAAGGCCGAGCTCGAGGGCGAGATGGGCGATGCGCTGCCGGGTCTGCAGGCCCGCCTGATGAGCCAGGCGCTGCGCAAGCTGACGGCGTCCATCAACAAGTCCAATACCATGGTGATCTTCATCAACCAGATCCGCATGAAGATCGGTGTGATGTACGGCTCGCCGGAAACCACCACCGGCGGCAACGCGCTGAAATTCTATGCCTCCGTCCGCCTCGACATCCGCCGCATCGGCGCGATCAAGGAGCGCGACGAAGTTGTCGGCAACACCACGCGCGTCAAGGTCGTCAAGAACAAGCTGGCGCCGCCGTTCAAGCAGGTCGAATTCGACATCATGTACGGCGAGGGCGTCTCCAAGATGGGCGAGATCCTCGATCTCGGCGTCAAGGCCGGCATCGTCGAGAAATCCGGCGCATGGTTCTCCTATGACAGCCAGCGTCTTGGCCAGGGCCGCGAGAATTCGAAAGCATTCCTGAAGGCCAACCCGGACATCACCGCCAAGATCGAGACCTCGATCCGCCAGAACTCCGGTCTGATCGCCGAGCAGATTCTCGCCGGCAGCCCCGAGCGTGACGCCGACGGCGAAGAGCCGGGCGACGAGTAAGCTTCAACAGTAGAGTTTTTCGCGAGGAGCGGGCGCTGAGGACGTTGAGTTGCCGACGTCTTCGGCGCCTGTTTCGTTTTGCGTGGGGGCACCGGGTGGTGCGATGAAGCGTCTGATCTTGACCAGTTCGTCCGGAGGCCAGCTCGCACGATCCGGGTTGGCGGAGCTTGTCATCTCATCCTCGTTTCACTTTGAGTGGGGACCGCTGCCCTCGCCCGAGAAGCTCGCAGCCTATTTCGCGCCGCGTTCGGCGAATCTCGGGCCGGGTGATCATTGGTCTGATTGGGGCATCCGGTGGCCCAAGAGCATCAAGGATCGCAAAGACTTGTCGCTTGCGGACTTCTGCGAGCAATATGACGTGGTTGAACTTTGGTTCGACCCAGCTCCCCGGGATCAATTGCAGCTCGTCTGCCTGCTGGACCACCTCAGCTCCTGCTCCTCGCTGGTGGGAAAGCTTAAACTTCGACTTGTGGCATCCGAGCTGACGACAGCACACGGTGAGGATCTCGCTGCATCCGAGCCGCACATTCATGTCGTGCCTGTTAGGGCCCAGGAGTTCGAGACTGCCCGGTTGGCGTGGTCGGCCTACCGCGCAATGACCCCTGAGGCGTGCGTCGATCTCCTTTACCAGGATCTCAGTGCATTGCTGATGCTGCGCCCGGCCTTGCTCGATCTCTTGGCAGAACTCCCGTCGCCTGCGACCGGACTCGGTGCGACCGAGATGCGGTTCTTGGAGATGCTTGCCAGAGGGTTTGCGAACACGGGTTCGTTGTTTCACCTGCGCTCGCATCGGCGCACTTTCGTGTTTGGAGAGACTGAGTTGGGTCGGTTGCTCGACGGGCTCGCGCTCGGCCCCAAGCCCGCAGTGGCCGGATTGGACGACGAACTGCGCACGATCGACCACGAGAATCACAGGGATCGGCATGCCGCATATCTCCGCAGCCGACTGTCACTGACCGAGTTCGGGGAGGCTGTCCTGGCCCACCAGGAGGATTTCAGTCGCCACAATCCGATCGACCGCTGGTGGGGTGGCACGCATCTGACCAATGATCGGCTGTGGCGTTACGGGTCTGTTTTGACGACGCCATCGTGAAGTCATTGGCATGACACATGACACACCTTGTTTCGACGACAGATTTGACCGTTGCCGGCGCCACACAGCGCGCCGGACTCCTTTGAGAGCTGATCGTGTCACATCTGATTTTGACCACGAACCATCTTGCGGCAGACACGCTTCGCCAGTCCAAACTGGCGAATATCGCGCTCGGCTTCTACACGCGCTTCGTCTGGAGGAAATTGCCTTCCGCAGAGCAGCTTTTAATGGGGCTGGAGCGGCGGTCGGCAAAGCACTGCAATCCAGGCGATCATTGGCTCGATGACGTTTGTCGAGACTGGCTGGAAGGTTTCGGCACGCGCGATATCGGTTTCTTCGAACTCTGCACGAAGTTTGACTCGATCGAATTGTGGGTTGATCCTCGACCAAACGATCAGCTCGTACTCGTCTGGCTGCTCGACCTGCTTCGCCCTTACAAGGAGATCACGACGAAGCTCAGCCTGGTGCATACGGATGACAAGGTCGCCAACTATGCTCCAGAGTCTGTCGCAAAATGGAAGCTGCCGGCCTTCAAGGTGACCGACAACCATTTGCTGACGGCCAGCCGCGCCTGGAAGGCCTATCGGGCTGAAACGCCAAAGCCCTGTTTCGATCTTCTGATGACGGACCTGACGATGCTGCCGAGACTTCGACCGGCACTCATTGCGTTGCTTGAAGAGCTTCCGGACAGCGTCACGGGCCTAGGTGCCAGCGAAATGGATATTCTGGATTTTGTGAACGACGGGCACACGGACCCGAGGCGTGTCACCGAAGCGTGGTGGATGCGAGATGTGTTCGACGAAAACGACGCGCGCGATGCTTTGCTCGAATTGGGGGCACATTCGGCGCCGGCGGTCCTCTTGGGCGATCCGGCGTTCGACAATGAGGCCCGCTACTTCGGCAAGAGCGAGTGGAAGGTCACGCTGACCGCACTCGGGCGTTCAATTTTTGCGCGCGAAGACGACATGTGGCGCCACAACCGGATCTATCGCTGGTGGGGTGGCACGGAGCTGACCAACGAACGGCTTTGGCGATGGGATCGCGAAAGCCGATTGCTGGTTGCGCCTTAGATAAATAAAATCGTGTGCCGTAGGCTGTAAGATGGGTGGAGCGAAGCGAAACCCATCGCACTTCCATCCTTAGACCGGAATGCAGGGATGGGTTTCGCTACGCTCTACCCATCATACGCATCGTGTTACTCCGCCGCTTCCGCATAATCGCTCACCGGGGGGCACGAGCACACCAGATTGCGGTCGCCATAGACGTTGTCGACGCGGCCGACGGGGCTCCAGTATTTGTCCGTGCGCGAGGTGCCCGCGGGGAAGCAACCCTCGGCTCGGGTGTAGGCGCGCTTCCAATCGTCATCCGCGATGTCGTGCACGGTGTGCGGGGCGTGGCGGAGCGGCGACGCCTCGATCTTGAACCGGCCGGCCTCGACCTCGGCGATTTCCTTCCGGATCGCGATCATGGCATCGCAGAAGCGATCGAGCTCCGCCTTGGATTCCGATTCGGTCGGCTCGATCATCAGCGTGCCCGGCACCGGGAAGCTCATGGTCGGCGCGTGGAAGCCGTAGTCGATCAGGCGCTTTGCGATGTCGTCGACGGTGACGCCTGAGGTCGTCTTCAGCGCGCGGGGATCGACGATGCACTCATGCGCGACGCGGCCCTTTTCGTTCTTGTAGAGCACCGGGAAATGCGCATCGAGCCGTGCGGCGACGTAGTTGGCGTTGAGGATCGCGATCTCGGTGGCGCGCTTGAGGCCTTCGCC
This sequence comes from Bradyrhizobium sp. Kon69, assembly GCF_055807515.1. Taxonomy (NCBI): domain Bacteria; kingdom Pseudomonadati; phylum Pseudomonadota; class Alphaproteobacteria; order Hyphomicrobiales; family Nitrobacteraceae; genus Bradyrhizobium; species Bradyrhizobium sp. Kon69. The sequence continues at coordinate 70,748 of NZ_JBVVOS010000015.1, forward strand.
GCCCATCATCAGGATGTAGATGTAGGAGATGGTCAGGATCGAGGCTGAGCCGAACGGCGCTGCCGAGACCGGGCCGACCGGCGCGTCTGCATTCGTTCCGGGATGACCGGGGAGGAACGGCTTGAGATGCGCCTTGACGCCGATCGGGCCCATGCCCGGGCCGCCGCCGCCATGCGGGATGCAGAAGGTCTTGTGCAGGTTGAGATGGCTGACATCGGCGCCGTAATCGCCGGGCCTGCTAAGGCCGACCTGCGCGTTGAGGTTGGCGCCGTCGAGATAAACCTGCCCGCCATGGCCATGCACGATGTCGCAGATCTCGCGGATGTGCTCCTCGAACACGCCATGGGTCGAGGGATAGGTGATCATGACCGCGGCGAGGTCGTTCGAATGCTTCTCGGCCTTGGCGCGGAGATCGCTAACGTCGACGTCACCGTTCTTCTCGCAGGCGACCACCACCACGTCCATGCCGACCATCGCGGCCGAAGCCGGGTTGGTGCCGTGGGCGGAGGAGGGGATCAGGCAGATCTTGCGATGCGTCTCGCCACGCGCCGCGTGATAGCCGCGGATGGCCAAAAGCCCGGCATATTCGCCTTGCGCGCCCGAATTCGGCTGCAGCGAGATCGCGTCATAGCCGGTGATGTCGCACAGCCACTTCTCCAGCCGCGCGAACAGCGCGTGATAGCCGCGGGCCTGCTCGCGCGGGGCGAAAGGATGCAGCGAGCCGAACTCGGGCCAGGTCAGCGGCATCATCTCGGTCGTCGCGTTCAGCTTCATGGTGCACGAGCCGAGCGGGATCATCGCGCGGTCGAGCGCGAGGTCGCGGTCGCTGAGCTTGCGCATGTAGCGCAGCATCTCGGTTTCCGAGCGATGCGCATGGAAAACCGGATGGGTGAGGAAGGAGGTCGCGCGCTTGAGCGCCTCCGGCAGCGCCTCACGCGTGGTCGCGTCGATCTCGGCATAGGCAAGCTGGCCACCGAACGCGCGCCAGACCGCTTCCACCGTCGCGGGCGTCGTGGTCTCGTCGAGCGCGATCCGCAATGCAGTTTCGCCGACGCCAAGGTTGATCTTCTCGGCAGCGGCGCGCGCGACGATCTCGGCGCGTTTGCTACCTGCACCCACGCTGAGCGTGTCGAAGAAACTGTCGGACTGCAGCGCAAAGCCGAGCTTGCGCAGGCCCGCGGCGAGCACCGCGGCGCGGCGATGCACATTGCGCGCGATCTGCGAAAGGCCTTCGGGGCCGTGATAGACCGCATACATCGAGGCGATCACGGCGAGCAGCACCTGCGCGGTGCAGATGTTGGAGGTCGCCTTCTCGCGGCGGATGTGCTGCTCGCGGGTCTGCAGCGCGAGGCGATAGGCCGGCATTCCGCGCGAATCCACGGAGAGGCCGACGATGCGGCCGGGCAGCGAGCGCTTCAGCGCATCGCGCACCGCCATATAGGCCGCGTGCGGTCCGCCATAGCCCATCGGCACGCCGAAGCGCTGGGCAGAGCCAATCGCGATGTCGGCGCCGAGCTCGCCGGGCGAGGCGAGCAGTGTCAGCGCCAGCAGATCGGCGGCGATGATCGCAAGCGCGCCCTTGGCCTTCAGGCTCGCGATCGCGGGCCTGAGGTCGCGCACAGCGCCTGAACTGCCCGGATATTGCAGCAGCGCACCAAGCACGTCGGTCTTGTCGAGATCGGTGAGGGGATCGCCGACGACCAGCGTCCAGCCCAGCGGCTCCGCGCGAGTGCGCATCACCGCAAGCGTCTGCGGATGCACGTCCTTGTCGACGAAGAAGGCCTTTGCTTCAACTTTCGAGTGCCGCTCCGCGAGCGCCATCGCTTCGGCGGCCGCGGTTGCCTCGTCGAGCAGCGAGGCGTTGGCGACGTCGAGCCCGGTGAGATCGCAGATCATGGTCTGGAAGTTGAGCAGCGCCTCGAGCCGGCCCTGGCTGATCTCGGGCTGGTAGGGCGTGTAGGCAGTGTACCAGGCCGGGCTCTCCAAGATGTTGCGCTGGATCACCGCAGGCAGGATCGTACCGGAATAGCCCTGGCCGATCAGCGAGGTGAAGACCTGGTTCTGGGCGGCGAGCTCGGCCATATGCGCGATCGCCTCGGTCTCGCTGAGCGGCTTGCCGAGATCGAGTGGAGTCGTTTGCCGGATCGAGGCGGGTAGCGTCTGCGCCATCAGCGTATCGACGCTGTTCGCGCCGACGGCCTCGAGCATCGCGGCGACGTCGCGCGTGGAGGGGCCGATGTGGCGGCGTACGAAGCTCGTGGTATCGCCGTTGGATTTGCGGTGCGCGGTCATCATGGGTCCTCGCTTTAGATGTTCTTGTCGCCGTCATGCCCGCAGGCGCAGGGGCAATCGCATAAGGGGATCAGATCACATTGCTTCTGCACGTCCGTGCCACAAACTCGTCATGCCCGGGCTTGTCCCGGGCATCCACGTTCTTGGTGCCGCGCGAAGGCCGTGGATGGCCGGGACAAGCCCGGCCATGACGTTGTGGGAACATCGCGTACACTCTCATGCGATAGTCCTGAGCCTTCGCGGGGCATGACGATCGGTTGGGTCTGCATCATCTCACGCCGTGTGGGCCTTGTACGCCGCTTCATCCATGAGGCCGCCGAGCTCGCTCTTGTCGGCCATCTTGATCTTGAAGAACCACGCCTTGCCCTGCGCGTCCGAGTTTACCAGCGCCGGCTCGCTCGCGAGCTCGGGGTTGGTCTCGAGCACCTCGCCGCTGACAGGCGCGTAGACGTCCGAGGCGGCCTTGACGGACTCCACGACGGCGGCGGCTTCGGTCTTCTTCAGCGTGCGGCCGAGCTTGGGCAATTCGACGAACACGACGTCGCCGAGCTGCGATTGCGCGTAGTCGGTGATCCCGACGGTGGCGACATCGCCGTCGATCGCGAGCCATTCGTGGTCGGAGGTGTACAGCGTCGTGGTCATTGTCTCAGTCCTCAGCGTTTGTAGGTGTTTTTCACGAAGGGCATGGCGGCGACGGCGAGCGGCAGGCGTTGGCCGCGCACTTCGGCGAACAGTTTTGTGTCGATCGCGCTTGATCCGGTGGGCACATAGCCCATCGCGACCGGCGCATTCAGGCTCGGGCCGAAACCGCCCGAGGTGACCTTTCCGATCGGCTCGCCGGAGGTTGCGTCCGCAAACAGCAGCGCGCCCTCGCGCACCGGCGCGCGGCCCTCGGTGCGCAGGCCGACGCGGCGGCGGGACGCGCCATTGTCGAAATGGGCAAGAATCTTGTCCGCGCCGGGAAAGCCGCCGGCGCGCGCGCCGCCGGTGCGGCGGCTCTTCTGCACCGACCATTCCAGTGCGGCCTCGACCGGCGTGGTCGCGGTATCGATGTCGTGGCCGTAAAGACAAAGCCCGCCTTCGAGCCGCAGGCTGTCACGGGCGCCGAGCCCGATCGGCATGACGTCCGGATTGTCCAGCAGGGCCCTGGCGAGCCGTTCGGCATCGCCGGCAGGAACCGAAATCTCAAAGCCGTCCTCGCCGGTGTAGCCGGAGCGCGAGACGAAGCAGTCGAGGCCGGCAACCCTGTGCGGGCCGGAATCCATGAACTTCATGGCGGGTGCTTCTGCACATAATTTCGCCAGCGCGGATTCCGCCTTCGGCCCCTGCAGCGCGATCAGCGCGCGGTCGGAGAGCTGCTCGATGATGCAGTCGTCCGAGAGATTCGCGCGCAGATGCGCCTCGTCCTCGGCCTTGCAGGCGGCATTGACGACCAGGAAGAGGTGATCGCCGAAATTGGCGACCATCAGATCGTCCAGAATCCCGCCCTCGGCATTGGTGAACTGGGCGTAGCGCTGCCGGCCCGGCGCAATCGCCAAAATATCCTGCGGCACCAGCCGTTCCAGCGCGCGGGCGGCGTCCTCGACCTTGCCGGATTTCGGCCGGAGCGCGATCTGGCCCATGTGGGAAACGTCGAACAAGCCGGCTGCGTTGCGGGTATGAAGGTGCTCCTTCAGGACTCCGGCCGGATATTGCACGGGCATGTCATAGCCCGCGAACGGCACCATCTTGCCGCCGAGCGAGACATGCAGATCGTAAAGCGGGGTGCGTTTCAGGGAGTCTTTGTCGTCACGCGCAAGCATCGGGGGGCCCTCGGCGGTTCCCCGGGAACGATTTCCCGTGGACACCAGTCGAAGCCCCATCTGTCGCTGTGCCTGAGAGTATTATCCCGTCGGCGGACGCTGTCCGGGCCTAAACCCGTCGGCGCCTCTTTCCAGATGCTGTCAAAGCCACGCGGTCCTTTTGCCTGAGAGTTTCCGGGGCGGTTGCTCCTTCGGCGCCGGCACCAGTGCCGGTCTCTCCCGACGTGGCCGTACGATACAGTGGGTAAAGACCACAGGCCGGCCAAGCCTGTCAACGCGGCTCAAGCGGCTTTCCAACGGATTACGCGACTGCGGCAACGCCTTGATCTGGCTGCACAGTTTCTGGACAGCGAAGCTGGCCTTGTCTAAAAGCGCTTTGACCCGCAGATATCAGCCCAAACTTGCGGTTTGGATGGCTGGAAGGCGGGTGCAAGCACACCCGATTGGATGAACATGAGCGGCGTCAACGAGATCAGGTCGACCTTTCTGAACTTCTTTGCCGAGAACGGCCACGAGATCGTGTCGTCCTCGCCATTGGTGCCGCGCAACGATCCGACGTTGATGTTCACCAATGCCGGCATGGTGCAGTTCAAGAACGTCTTCACCGGCGTCGAGAAGCGGCCCTATCAACGCGCCACCACCTCGCAGAAATGCGTGCGCGCCGGCGGCAAGCACAACGACCTTGACAATGTCGGCTACACCGCGCGCCATCTCACCTTTTTCGAGATGCTCGGCAACTTCTCGTTCGGCGACTATTTCAAGGAGCGCGCGATCGAGCTGGCCTGGAAGCTGATCACCAAGGAATACGGGCTCAAGAAGGACAAGCTGCTCGTCACGGTCTACCACACCGACGACGAGGCGGCGGACCTCTGGAAGAAGATCGCGGGCTTCTCGGATGATCGCATCATCCGCATTCCGACCTCGGACAATTTCTGGGCGATGGGCGATACCGGCCCGTGCGGACCGTGCTCGGAGATCTTCATCGATCGCGGCGAGCACATCTGGGGCGGGCCGCCGGGCAGTCCGGAGGAGGACGGCGACCGCTTCCTCGAATTCTGGAATCTGGTCTTCATGCAGTATGAGCAGGTGACGAAGGAGGAGCGCGTGGCGCTGCCGCGTCCCTCGATCGACACCGGCATGGGGCTGGAGCGCATGGCCTCCATCATGCAGGGCGTCGACAGCGTGTTCGAGACCGACCTGTTCCGTCATTTGATCGATGCGACGGCGTCTGCTCTGGGAAGCGGACCGGACGAGAAGACCGTGGCCTCGTTCCGCGTCATCGCCGACCATCTGCGTTCCTCGGCCTTCCTCGTCGCCGACGGCGTGCTGCCCTCGAACGAGGGCCGCGGCTATGTGCTGCGCCGGATCATGCGCCGCGCGATGCGCCATGCGCAGCTGCTCGGTGCGCAAGAGCCGCTGATGCATCGCCTGGTCTGGGCGCTGGTGCGCGAGATGGGCCAGGCCTATCCGGATTTGATGCGCGCGGAAAATTTGATCGAGGAAACGCTGCGCCTGGAAGAGACCCGCTTCCGCAAGACGCTGACGCGCGGCCTCGCCATCCTCGACGAGAAGAGCGCTTCCTTGAAGAAGGGCGACATGTTCGACGGCGACGTCGCCTTCACGCTGTACGACACTTATGGCTTCCCGCTCGATTTGACGCAGGACGCGCTGAAGTCGCGCGGCATCAGCGTCGACCAGGCCTCGTTCACCGATGCGATGGAGCGTCAGAAGGCCAAGGCGCGCGAGTCCTGGAAGGGATCTGGCGAAGCTGCTTCCGAGGCGATCTGGTTCCCGCTGCGTGAGAAGCTGGGCGCAACGGAATTCCTGGGTTACGAGACCGAGAGCGCTGAAGGCGTGGTGACCGCGCTGGTCAAGGACGGCAAGGAAGCCGCGAGCCTCAAGGCCGGCGACACCGGCGCGATCGTGCTGAACCAGACGCCGTTCTACGCGGAGTCCGGCGGCCAGGTCGGCGACACCGGACTATTGACCGGCGAGGGCGGCATCAAATTCCGCGTCACCGACACCCAGAAGAAGCTCGGCGATTTCTTCGTTCATGTCGGCACGGTCGAGAGCGGCGAGCTGAAGCTCGGCACGGCGCTGCAGCTCGAAGTGGATCACGGCAGGCGCTTTTCGATCCGCGCGCATCACTCGGCCACGCATCTCATCCACGAGGCGTTGCGACAGGTGCTCGGCGACCACATCGCCCAGCGCGGCTCGATGGTCGCGCCGGACCGTTTGCGTTTCGACTTCGTGCATCCGAAGCCGATCACGGCGGAAGAGCTCGCGCGCGTCGAGGACATCGCCAACGACGTGGTGCTGGAGAACGACGAGGTCTCGACCCGCGTCATGGGCGTGGACGAGGCCCGTGAGGCCGGCGCACGCGCGCTGTTCGGCGAGAAATATGGCGACGAGGTTCGCGTCGTCTCGATGGGGCGGACCGCGCGCGAGCGCGGCGCCAACGCACTCGGCTGGTCGGTCGAACTTTGCGGCGGCACCCATGTCAGGCGGACCGGTGACATCGGGCTGATCACGCTGACGGGCGAGAGCGCGGTCGCCTCCGGCGTGCGCCGCATCGAGGCGCTGACCGGCAACTACGCGCGAAAACACGCCAACGACACCATGGCGCTGGCGAAGACAGCGGCCCACGAGCTGCGCACCTCGATCGACGACGTCCCCGCGCGCATTGCCGCGCTGATGGAGGAGCGCAAGAAGCTCGAGCGCGAACTCTCCGACGCCCGCAAGAAGCTGGCGATGGGCGGCGGTGCAGCTTCGAGCAACGCCGCGGCCTCCGGCGTGCGCGAGGTCGGCGACGTCAAGCTGATGGCGCGCGCGGTCGAGGGCATCGAGATGAAGGATCTCAAGAGCCTTGCCGACGACGGCAAGAAGCAGATCGGCTCCGGCGTCGTCGCCATCGTCGGCGTCACCGAGGACGGCAAGGCCGGCGTCGTGGTCGGCGTCACCGCGGACCTCACTTCGCGTTTCAATGCGGTCAATCTGGTGAAGGTCGCCTCCGAGGCGCTCGGCGGCAAGGGCGGCGGCGGGCGGCCCGACATGGCCCAGGCCGGCGGCCCCGATGGCGCGAATGCGGCTGCGGCGCTCACGGCGATCGAAAAAGCCATGAGCGAACAAAAATCGGCCGGCGCGTAAGCAGGTGCGCCCCGTTCCGCGAGGGCGTGGGCTTCGCGATCCCGATCTGAGGGATCGCCTCTACGAATTGCTGGAGCACGATCCGCTGGCCTACTCGGTAGGGTCGCGCTTCATCCAGCTGATCATTGGCGTCATCGTGCTCGACGTGGTCGCGATGATCCTTGCCTCGGTGCCGGAGCTGGACGCGGAATTCGGTACGCTGTTCGCAGGCATCACCATCCTGTCCGTAATCGTGTTCGCGCTGGAATATGCCGCGCGGCTGTGGACGGTGGCGGGCCATACCCAGCGCACGGCGTCCGCGCTGTCGGATCGGCTGGGCTATGTCTTCTCCGCACTCGGCATCATCGATCTCCTCGCCTTCCTGCCGGCTGCGATCGTGCTGGTCACTGGCCGTCACGCGACGCTGGCAGCCCTGGGCGTGCTGCCGTTCTTCAAGCTGGTGCGGTATTCGCCGGCGATGCGCTCGCTGCTCGCGGCCGTGCACGCGGAGCGGCGGGCGCTGATCGGCTGCATCGTCATCCTGATCGGCGCGGTGCTGACGTTTGCCTCGCTGCTCTACGCCATCGAGCGCGACGTGCAGCCGGACAAGCTTGGCACCATTCCGCAGGCGATGTGGTGGGCGATCGTGACGCTCGGCACCGTCGGTTACGGCGACGTCGTGCCGGTGACGGCGCTCGGAAAGTTCATCTCCGTCTTCACGATCATCAGCGGCTTTGCCATGATCGCGCTGCCGGTCGCGATCATCTCGACGGCCTTTGCGGAAGAGGTGAAGCGGCGTGATTTCGTGGTCACCTGGGGCATGCTGGCGCGGGTGCCGCTGTTCTCGCATCTCAGCGCATCCGAGATCGCCGACATCATGCGGCTGCTGCGCGCACGCACGATCGAGCAGGGCGAGATCCTGGTGCGGCGGGGCGATGCGGCTTCGTCGATGTATTTCATCACCGCCGGCGAGGTCGAGATCGCGCTGCCGAACCAGCAGGTGCGGCTCGCGGATGGCACCTTCTTCGGCGAGATCGCGCTGCTGCACAAGACAAAACGCAGCGGCACGGTGACGGCGACACGCAAGACCCGCCTGCTGGTGCTCGACGCCCAGGATTTTCACGCGCTGATCGAACGCATGCCGACGCTCGCCGCGCACGTCCACAAGACCGCAAAGGCGCGGCTGGAGGGCAGCGGCGACCTTGCGGTGGCGGAGCTGGCGCAGGCGGAGCGCGACGGCACCGACCGCTGAGGGCTCAACCTTTCTTCAGGAAGACATACTCGGCCGAGTAGGGCGCGCTCTTGAAATCGCCGGCCTTGTCGCAAGAACCCTCGAGCTTGCCGCCATGGGTGTTGATGCGCTGGACGGTGGTGACCGGCGTCAGCACGCCGCTGCCGCGGTGGGTCGTCACTTCCAGCTTCAGCCAGGCGATGTCGTTCGCGGTCGTGCCCGGCGCGTTGCCGATGGCCTTGCCGATCACCGCGCTGCCGTCGACATGCTCCCAGTTCGGCCCGGCATAGTGACGGCCAATGGTCTTGCCCTCGGACAGCAGCATCGCGATCGGCTCGCGAAAAGCCCAGGCGAGCTTGCCGTCGGTGCCGGCCTTGCACTCATAGACCTGCGCGCCTTCGGCGTGGACGCTGAGCACGATGCTCTCGCCGGGCGCTGCGATGGCGTCGGGGAGCGGGTCGGCGGCCACAGCCGGTCCAGCGAGCAGCAACAGGCAGGGGACGGCAAGCTTGATCGACATGGTCGCATCTCCACGAAAGGTCTCAAAAAGAACGGGCCGCGCTTGCGGCGCGGCCCGTGATGATGTCCGGCCCAGTCGGGCGAAATTGCGGACGGCTTACGCCGCCAGCGCCTTCCCGAGGTTCTCGGCGACCTTGTCGAGGAAGCCGGTGGTCGAGAGCCAGCGCTGGTCGGCGCCGACCAGGAGCGCGAGGTCCTTGGTCATGTAGCCTTCCTCGACGGTGTCGACGCAGATCTTCTCCAGGGTGTTTGCGAACTTGGCGAGCTCGGCATTGTTGTCGAGCTTGGCGCGGTGCGACAGGCCGCGGGTCCAGGCGAAGATCGACGCGATCGAGTTGGTCGAGGTCTCCTTGCCCTTCTGGTGCTCGCGGTAATGGCGGGTCACCGTGCCGTGGGCGGCTTCGGCTTCCACCGTCTTGCCGTCGGGGGTGAGGAGGACCGAGGTCATCAGGCCGAGCGAGCCGTAGCCCTGCGCCACCGTGTCGGACTGCACGTCGCCGTCGTAGTTCTTGCAGGCCCAGACATAACCGCCGGACCATTTCAGCGCCGAGGCGACCATGTCGTCGATCAGGCGGTGCTCGTAGGTCAGGCCCTTGGCGTCGAACTCCTTCTTGAACTCGCGCTCGTAGATGTCCTGGAAGATGTCCTTGAACCGACCATCATAGATCTTCATGATCGTGTTCTTGGTCGAGAGATAGACCGGATAGTTGCGCAGCAGGCCGTAGTTCAACGAAGCACGGGCGAAGTCGATGATCGAGTCGTCGAGATTGTACATCTGCATCGCGACGCCGGCGCCCGGGGTCTTGAACACTTCCTTCTCGATGACGGTGCCGTCCTCGCCGACGAACTTCATCGTCAGCGTGCCCTTGCCGGGGAACTTGATGTCGGTGGCGCGGTACTGGTCGCCATAGGCGTGGCGGCCGATGATGATCGGCTTGGTCCAGCCGGGAACCAGGCGCGGCACGTTCTTGCAGATGATCGGCTCGCGGAAGATCACGCCGCCGAGGATGTTGCGGATGGTGCCGTTCGGCGACTTCCACATCTGCTTGAGGTTGAACTCCTTCACCCGCGCTTCGTCCGGGGTGATGGTGGCGCACTTGACGCCAACGCCGACCTTCTTGATGGCCTCGGCGGCGTCGATGGTGACCTGATCGTTGGTGTGGTCGCGGTACTCCATTCCCAGGTCGAAATATTGCAGCTCGACATCCAGGAACGGGTTGATCAGCTTGTCCTTGATGTACTGCCAGATGATCCGGGTCATCTCGTCGCCATCGAGTTCGACGACGGGGTTGGACACCTTGATTTTTGCCATGATCGGGGAAGCCTCTTGGGAACGGCGCTTTTGGCGCGCCACGGGAATATCCGCCGCTCTTAGCACCTGATAGCAGCGGGCGAAAGCCAAGGGATTATGCACTTTTAGCTCATCCAGCCTCCGCAGATGGGGGGCGGGAGCAGTCCTGCGGCGGGGACCGGGCTGAGGTTTCAGGCGAGATTCAAAAGTTGAATCCAACCCGTTATTTCCCTTGAGAATTTCGTCAGGACAGGCAAACGACAGGCGGAGGGACAGCCGGCCCAAGGCTGGGGCAAATCCGGGTCGAGACCAGGTCAGGACCGGCCTTGAATCAATTCATGAAGAGCGCCTCTCCAAGGCCTTGAGAACCAGTGTGAAAGCGAAGCGAGATGTCCGGGACTGACAAGAGCAAAGCGGGTCTTTCCCTCGACGGTCCCATCGTCATCCTGGTCGAGCCGCAGCTTGGCGAAAACATCGGCATGGCCGCGCGCGCCATGGGCAATTTTGCGCTTTCCGCGCTGCGCATCGTCAATCCGCGCGATGGCTGGCCCAACATCGCCGCCCAGCGCGCCGCGGCCGGGGCCGACTATATTCTGGACAAGGTCGAATTGTTCGACACGGTCGGTGAGGCCGTCGCCGACCTCGACCTGCTGTTCGCCACCACCGCGCGTCCCCACGACCAGGCCAAGCCGGTGGTAGGACCGGAAGCCGCAGCTAGCGAGATTTCCGGGCACGTCGCGGCGGGCGGCAAGGCCGGTATCCTGTTCGGCCGGGAGCGCTGGGGCCTGACCAACGAGGAGGTCGGACTCGCCAACCGCATCATCACCTTCCCGGTCAATCCAGGCTTTGCCTCGCTCAACCTCGCCCAGGCCGTGCTCTTGGTCGGCTACGAATGGTTCAAGCGCGCGACCTCCGGCGAGCTGCCGCACGCGATGCCGGAGCGCTCCGAGCGCGCCTCGCAGCACCAGATGCAGGCCTTCTTCGACAATCTCATCCGCGAACTCGACCGGGTCGAATTCCTGCGTCCGGCCGAGAAGCGCGACACCATGCTGGTGAACCTGCGCAACATCTTCAGCCGGATGGAGCCGACCAAGCAGGACATGCACACCCTGCACGGGGTGGTGATGGCCATCGCTGAAGGGCGCAAAGGCCCGGCCAAGGGCGGTGTGCTCGACGGCGAGCAGGCCACCCGTCTGCGCGCGCTGCTGGCCGAGCACGGGCAGGGTGGCGGGGTGCCGGACAGCGGCTCCACCGTGCGCGGCCTCGCCCGCCTGCTCCGCCGCAACCCGACCGATGCCGAACGCCTGCTTTGGCAGGCCCTCACACGGGATCGTCGATTTGCAGGTGGATTCAAGCGCCAGACGCCTGTGGGGCGGCACATCCCGGACTTCGTCTCGTTCCCGCACCGAATCGCGATCGAGTTGGTGAACCCGGGTGAGAACGAGGCGATCGTCGCCGATCGGGCGGGAAGGCGAGCCTGGCTCGAGGCGCGGGATTATCGCGTGATCGAGATGCGCGCGGCGGATGTGGAGCGGGATATCGAGGCGGAGCTGGCGCGGCTGCAGGGGATGATCGAGCAGAGCATGTAGGTCTCGTAGGGTGGATTAGCGAAGCGTAATCCACCTCTTTTCGTGCCGCGGCCAAAGTGGTGGATTACGCTTCGCTAATCCACCCTACGAAGTGCGCCCGAGCTGTACGTCGCGGTCGACCGCAATCCATGTCGTGCGCGCCACCGCGAGCAACTTCCCGACTCCATCATGCACCGCGGCGTCGGCCATGCGCTTGCGGCCGTCGCGGGCGGTCGGCCACGCCGTGATGACGCAGCGGTCGCCGGGGCGGGGGCGGGCTTCGATTCGGACCGACATGCGGCCAAGCAGCAGCGGCGTCCGGTCGAAGCTGCCGGTCTGCTGATCGCAATTGCAGGCAAAGCCGGTGGGGCAATCGAGCGCCGACCAGAGGAATTCCGGCGCGACGAGGCCGTCGTCGGTGGCGAGATTCTTATCCGGTGTCCAGCTTGCTGCGAGAACGGCGTTGTGACCACGGAGCGAGCCGGCAAAAATGCGCAAGCCATCTCCCTTGGCCCTTGCGGGGCCGCACACGAAACATGTCGGCAGCGGATGCTCGTGCGGCTTCACCGGCGTCAACAATTCGGCGGCGCGGGCCTCCTCGAAGCTGGCTGTTTCCACGCGCGCAAGCTCGACGCTTGCCGGCCGCCCGGTCGCGACGATCTTGTCGCCGTCGCGAAGCTCCCATGTGCCGTCGTTCGTCGCGACCGCATCAAGCGGCGTGTCCAGCGGCGGCGGTGCGCGCAGCGTTATCTCCGCGGCGCCGGGAATATGGCGGGCCAGCCGGCCGCAGACATAGCCGCCGTTGCCGGAGTTCGGAGGACCGCAAAAGCGTTTGTCGATGATGATCTGTGTCATCGGTTTTGTTCTCTCTTCCCCGTGCACTTTACCTGATCTTGAGGACAATTCGCCCCTGAACCGTTCGGTTGGCCACGGCACGCATGGCTTCGCCGGCCTCCTCCAAAGGGAGGACGCGATCGATATGCGGGCGGATTTTTCCGCCGGCCAGCAATTGCATCAGCGTGGCATTCATACGCGCAGCGTCCGCGGGAAATTTCTCCGCCCAGGCGCCGAGGAAGACCCCGAGGATGGAATAGTTCTTCAGCAGCGGAAGGTTCATCGGGAGCTGGGGAATTTCGCCGCTGGTGAAGCCGATCGGCATCAGCCGTCCGCCCCATTTCATCGACCGGGCCATCTGCTGGAATATCGCGCCGCCGAGATTGTCGAAGCCGATATCGATGCCTTCGCCGCCGGTGATCGCCTTGATCCGGTCGCGCAGATCCTCGCTGCGATAGTTGACGATTTCGCCAGCCCCATAATTGCGGACGAGGGCACCCTTGTCATCGGAGCCGATACCGGCGACGACGCGCAGGCCCAAATGGCGGCCGAGATCGACGGCGGCAAGGCCAACTCCGCCGGCAGCGCCGGTGACGAACAGCGTTTCGCTGCGCTGCGCCCTAGCCCGCTCGACCAGCGCATAATAGGCCGTGCCGTAATTGTGCAGGACCGTCGCCGCGGCCTCGAACGCGACACCTTCCGGCAGAAGCACGCACTTGGAGTCCTTCGCTATCATCCGTTCGGCGTAGCCGCCGGTCCAGGCGCTGCATGCCACGCGGTCGCCGGGCGCGAATGCCGTGACCTCGTCGCCGACCGCGACAACCACACCGGATGCTTCAGTGCCGGGCACGAAGGGCGTCGGCGGCCGCATCTGGTAGAGCCCCGAGACCACCAACTGGTCCATGAAGCTGACGGAGGCCGCATGGACGTCGATCAGGATCTCGTCGCCGACCGGCTTCGGCTCGTCGATTTCACTGAGGCGCAAATCGGCGGGGCCAGTGAATGAGCTGCATAGAATTGCTCTCATCGTGTCGCTCCAACGGATTGTCTGCATTCGGCAGGTTTGCGTAACGGCGTCGCATATCCCGCGACAAGCTTGACGAAATCTGCCTGTCGCGCTGCACCGGTCTTTTCAAACAGGCGCCGGACATGCGTCTTGATCGTCGTATTGGCGACGCCGAGTGCCGCCGCCACTTCGGGAACGCCGCCGAGTTCGACGATCGCGAGCATCACACGCAACTCGGTCGGCGTCAGCTTGAATGCCTTGCCGATCACTTCGGAACGAGACGGTAGCATCAGCGCCGCCCTGCGGACGAACAGCGCTGCGACGGCGCTGTAGGCGACACCCCCACGTCGGCGTGCGCCGGAAGTCAACGGCAGAGCATGGGCGACGTGGCGCTTCCCATCCCGCCCGATCATCGGCACCGCGATCCCGTCGGCGCCGAGGAACGCGTTTTCCTGCCCGGCGGCTGCGAAAAAATGCTGCAGGGTCCGGTTGACCGTCGGATCGCAAGCCGCGAGATGCCCGCGGATCTCAAACAGGATGTCGCGCGCTTCGATCATGTCCTGCCCGGCAGTATTGGCGTGAATGAGACGCGCCTCCGCGTCAACGAGACAAAGACCGACGTCAAGCCCATCCAGCGTATCGGCAAACGTGGCGGCCTCCGCCGACATCCGGGGAATAGCTGATATTGCATTCATTGCGATGCTCCAGCAGGCCGAGGCGGCTGGCGATCTTCCGTCCGACGACCGAAAAGACGCGGCAGCAGCATGGGAACGCGCCGGCGATAATCCTGGTACGTCGCGCCGAATTCGGCGATCAGGTCGCGCTCCTCGAACTGAAGCGCGGCCAGGATGTAGGCGGTGTTTGCGAGCGCAAACAGAAGGTGGCCAACGGTCATCTCGGGCGTGGCCCAGAACGCGAGCAGGAAGCCGAGCATGATAGGATGCCGCACGATCTTGTAGAGCAGGGGCGTCCTGAACGATTGATCTGGTATCTCGCTCCCGCGGAACGCGACGAAAGCCTGGCGCAGGCCGAACAGATCGAAATGATCGATCATGTGGGTCGAGGCGAACGCGATCAGCCAGCCGAGCCAATGCACCCCGATCAGCAACCAGGCCGCTATTCCGCTCGCTTGCCAGACCGGCGTCGGGATCGGACGCCACTGCCAGAACAGCAACAGCAGGATCAGGCTGGAGAGCAGCACATAGGTGCTGCGCTGGCAGGCCGCGGGGAGGAATTGGACCAGCCATTTTTTGAAAGCCGGCCGTGCCATCACGCTGTGCTGGATCGCAAACAGGCTGATCAGCAGCAGGTTGACGACGACGGCCACGCTTAGGTCGGTGGAGGTGCCGAGATCGATCGACTTACCGATCGACATGTCGATCGACTTGGGCACGACATAATTGCCGACGAAACCGAGCGCATAGAGAAATGAGACCGTGAAGATCACGTAGCTCACGATGGCGTAGAGCAGGATCAGGAGGCGCGAGATCATGTTTTTTCCTATTGTGCCTGATGCAGCCGTGCCGCATGGAGGAGCCTGAATTGCTCGCCCGCGAGCAGGCTCGATCTGCCCCGACTGCTATTGCTGGACCGTCCCCTGTGCGTCCCCCGGGGGCGCCGCAAGGGGAGGGAGGACTTTCATGACGATTTTCTCGCTGGGGACGTTTGGGTTCCCGGAGGTCCACGCCGACGGCCGCCCGATCAAGTTGGCCTTGCGCAAGGGCCTCGCGCTGCTGGTCTATCTCGCGGAGGCCAAGGGCGCTGTGGCCCGCGAAATTGTGGCCACGCTGCTGTGGCCTGAAACTGACCGCGAGACCGGCCTTGCGCGATTGCGGCGCCTGCTTCACCGCATCGAGCTGACGCTCGGTCAGCAGGTTTTCGAGACCGACCGGACCAGTCTGCGATGGGCTCCGGCAGTCGCGCTGCAGGTCGATGCACATCTGTTCGAGAGCGCCTGCGATCGCGGTGACTTTGACGAAGCCTGCCAGATCTATCGGGGAGATTTCCTGGCAGGCTTCTCGCCGGAGGATTGTCCGGAATTCGACGACTGGGCGTTCTTCCGCCGCGAGGCGCTGCGCGGACGTCTAATGCACGCGCTGGAGCGCCTGGTGCAGGACAAGACCGCCGCCGGCGACTACTTTGCCGCGGCCACGCATGCGACCCGTCTGGTCGAGCTCGATCCTTTGAGCGAGGTCTACGGCCGGCATCTGATCCGCAGCCTGCTGCTGGCGGGTGACCGCAGCGCGGCAGAACGGCACCACGCGGCACTGACGCAGCGGCTGAAGGACGAGCTTGGCGTTGCGCTCGAAGCCGAGACCGAGGCGTTGATGAGTCCTGCGGCGGCATACGCCGTTCCAGCGACGCGCTACGTCAAGGGCGCCGGCGTGCATCTGGCATATCAGACCTATGGCAGCGGTCCGCTCGATATCCTGGTCATGCCCGGCTTCGTGTCGCATGTGGAACGCGCCTGGGAGCATCCCGCGAGCCGGACGTTTCTGGCGTCATTGATGAAGTTGGGGCGACTGATCGTGTTCGATCGCCGCGGCATCGGGTTGTCCGACCGGGTCGGATCGGCGCCCGATATCGACGGCACCGCGGAGGATATCGGCACGGTGCTCCGCGCGACCGGCTCGCGCCGCGTCGTGCTGTTCGGCGCATCCGAGTGTGGACCAGCCTGCATCAAATTTGCGGTCGATGAACCGCGTCTCGTGGCCGGACTCATCCTGTTCGGTGCACTGGCCAAGGGCTGCTGGTCGCAGGACTATCCGCACGCGTTGCGGGCCAGCCAGTACGACGCCTGGAGCAAGCACCTCATCGCGCAATGGGGAGGTCCGGTGGAGATTGAGACCTTTGCGCCCAGCCTTGCCGGCGATCCCCAGGCCCGCGCCTGGTGGGCCGGGCTATTGCGCGCGGCGTCCAGTCCCGGCGGCATCTCGGCGGTGCTCGAGGCGTTTCGCGACGCCGACGTGCGGCAGCTTTTGCCGCAGATTGCCATGCCGACACTGGTGCTGCATCGTCGTGACGACAGGGCCGTACGGATCGCGGCCGGCCGCGATGTGGCGAGCCGGATCAAAGGTGCGCAATTCGTCGAGCTCGACGGCAACGATCACTGGTTCTTTGCGGGTGATCAGGAACCGGTGCTGGAGGCGATCCGGCGCTTCATTGCTGCGTTACCGAGGGAGCGGCTGCGAGCGCTGTAGCCCGGATGAGCGAAGCGACATCCGGGGACAGCCGTCCCGCATTTCGCTGCGCTCATGCGGGCTACGGGATGGGAGCGATCACACCGCCTCTAACTGATCCGCCGCGCGCTTCTTCTTTGCCTTGGACTGGCTGAGCAGGGGGCCTGCCGTCAGCGCCGCCGTATCCGCCACGCCCGGATCGCGCGACACCATCGCCGCGACGATCGCGCCGTCGATCAACAGGCCGAGCTGATGTGCGAGCACGAGGGGCTCGTTCGAACCGAGCTCGCCGGCGAGCTTCTCGATATGGCCGAGCACGATCTTCTTGTGCTTCATCGCGATGTTGCGGAACTGCTTGGCGTCCTTGTCGTGCTCGCCGACCGCGTTGATGAAGGGGCACCCGTAGAAGCGCTCCTCCGCGAACCAGCTCTTCAGGGCCGGGAAGATGCGCGTGAGCTTGGCTTGCGCGTCGCCGCCGCCTTCTTCCATGGCGCCGATGAACCATTCGCGCCACTGCTTGCCTTCGCTCTCCAGTACCGCGTTGACGAGATTGGTCTTGGAGCCGAACAATTTATAGAGCGTGGTCTTCGCGGTGCCGGCTTCCGCGATGATCGCGTCGATGCCGGTGGCGTTGATGCCGTTCTTGCAGAACAGATGTGTCGCGGCGTTGAGCAGGCGTCCGCGCGCGGACTCGTCGTCACCCGCACCGGCATGCGGCGAATGAGACTTCTTCTTTGACGTCTTGTTCTGTGAGGGCTTGGCCATAGGCTGCAACTTAATCGCAGCCGCGCCGCATCGGCAAGCCGCATCTGTCCGCGCTGAAAAGATTCGCACGGGAAAGCCCGTCTGCATCGCCTTTGAGCAAATGGCGGCTGATCAATCCGCAGGCAGTGTTCGCTAAGCGGCTCCAATGTTTCGCCTTTTGATTTTGGCCGGCTCTGGCACGCTCCATGCAAGGAAACAGACCGTTCGGTATCCTACCGATTTCCACTTCTGCCAGGGAGAAGATGATGACTGCCGTCGTTCAAAAGACAGTGCTGACGGGTTGCCTCGCGCCCATCGACAAGAATGGCCTCGAGCAACTGATCGCCAACGGCAAGGCCAATCCGAAGGTCATCAAGACCTTGAAGTGCAAGACGGTCGCGGAAGGAAAATTCCGCCACGCCAACTACATCCGCAATTTGCAGCCCTACATCGTCGACGAGCCGCCCGGTCTGCTCGGCGACGACACTGCGCCCAATCCATCCGAAGCTTCGCTCGCCGCGCTTGGCTCCTGCCTCGCCGTCGGCCTGCACGCCAACGCCGTGCATCGTGGCTGGATCGTCAACAAGCTGGAGCTCGAGCTCGAGGGCGACCTCAACATCACCGCAGTCTGGGGCACCGGCGACGTCTCCGACAAGCCGGTCGGCTTCACCGACGTGCGCGTCAAGGTCGACATGGAATGTGAGGGGATCTCGCCGGACGAGATCGATGCGCTGGTCGCCCATGTGAAGCAATGGTCGCCGGTCGCCAACACCTTCACCCGCCCGGTCAATCTCGAGGTCGGCATCTAGACGACGGCAACAGGAAAGGTGCGGGAGACGATCATGGGTTCACTGGCTTTATCACGGGCCGAAGTTTTGGATCAGCCCGCACCATCCATTGCAGGCGAGGTGGCGCGGATTGCGCGGGAGCAGCTCGCGCCGCTCGCCGCCGGCATTGATGCCGGCACCATTTATCCCGCCGATGTGCTGCGCAAGTTCGGCGAGATCGGCGCCTGGGGCAGTCACGTGCCGCACGAAGGGCCTGCCGATCTGCGCTGCGCCATCGAGGCGATGGCTGAGATCGGCGAGGTCTGCGGCAGTACCGCCTTCATGGCGTGGTGCCAGAACACGCTGGTCTGGTACGCCGCCAACTCGACCAACATGAAACTGGCAAAGCGCTTCGGCGATGCGTTCTCGACCGGCCGCGTGCTCGGCGGCACCGGGCTCTCCAATCCGATGAAGAGCTTTTTCGGCATCGAAAAGCTCAAGCTGAAGGGGCGCAAGGTCGACGGCGGCTACATCGTGCGCGGCGCGCTGCCCTGGGTGTCCAATCTCGGCACCGACCATTATTTCGGCACCATCTTCGAACGCGAGGACGAGCCGGGCCAGGTGATGTTCCTGGCCGACTGCTCGGACCCCGCGATCACGCTGACGCCATGCAAGCCGTTCCTCGCCATGGACGGTACCGGCACTTACGGCGTGCAGTTCCGCGACGTGTTCGTGCCTGACGAGCTGATCCTCGCCGATCCTGCCGGCCCCTTCGTGAAGAAGATCCGCGCCGGATTCATCCTGCTGCAGGCCGGCATGGCGCTCGGCCTCATCAAGGATTGCATCAACATCATGGACGAGGTCGACAATCCCCTCGGTCACATCAACCGCTATTTGCCGCAACAGCCGGTGCACTTCCGCGATCTCGCCGCCGAGCTCGAGGCCGAGACCATGGCGCTGGCGCGCGATCCCTACAATGAAGAGGAGACCTACTGGCGCAAGGTGATCGCGCTCAGGCTTCGCGCCGGCGAAGCCAGCGTTGCGGCGGCGCATGCGGCGATGCTGCATTGTGGCGCGCGCGGCTACCTCAAGTCCCACCGCGCGCAGCGTCGCCTGCGCGAGGCCTATTTCGTCGCGATCGTCACGCCGGCCACCAAGCAGCTGCGCAAGATGCTCGCCGATTCCTGAGTTTTACGAGTCCACCCACCATCTAACCTCAACGGAGAGGCTGCCAATGACGGACGTTCTGATCTCTGCCAGCGAACTTGCCGATCTCTTGAAAACCGAGCCCTGTGTCGTGATCGACACCCGCAACCCCGACGCCTATGGCGCCGGGCACCTTCCCAATGCCGTGAACGTGCATGAGATATTCACGTTTCTTGCGACCTCGACGCCGGAGGGCATGGCCGAGCTGAAGACCAAGTTCGCCGACGCCTTTGGCGGCGCGGGCCTCTCCGGCAAGGAAACGGCCGTGATCTACGAGCAGTCGATGAACTCGGGCTTCGGCCAGTCCTGCCGCGGCTACTACCTGCTCACCATGCTCGGCTATCCCAAGATCAAGGTGCTGCATGGCGGCTTCGATGCCTGGGCGGCCGCAGGTCTCCCGGTGACGAAGGATGTCCCGTCGCCGGCGAAGGCGTCGTTCTCGATCGTGCCCGAAGCGGGCGACATCCTGATCGACGCCAAGACCATGCTGGGGGCGGTCGGCAAGCCGGGCGTTGCCATCCTCGACGTGCGCGACGTCGATGAGTGGATCGGCGACAGCTCGTCTCCCTATGGGAAGGATTTCTGCCCGCGCAAGGGCCGCATCCCCGGTGCGGTGTGGCTGGAATGGTATCGCATGATGAAGCCGACCGCCGAAGGCCCGCGCTTCAAGTCCAAGGACGAGATTCTGGCGGAATGCGCCACTGTCGGCATCTCGCCGTCCACGCCGGTCTACCTCTATTGCTTCAAGGGCGCGCGCGCCTCGAACACGTTCCTGGCACTCAAGAACGCCGGCGTAAAGGACGTGCGGATGTATTTCGGCTCCTGGAACGAATGGTCGCGCGATCCGTCGCTGCCGATCGAGCAGGGATTGCCGATCGCATCGGAGGTCACGACCAAGGCGGCGTGATCGCCGCTAGCCGCCGGCCCGCGGACGGGGCGCGATTCCCAGCGCCTTGATCCGCGAGGCCAGCGTGGTTGGCTTGATATCCAGCATCTCGGCCGCGCCGCCGGGGCCGAACACTTTTCCGGCGCAGCCCTCGAGCGCGGCCAGGATGTTGGCGCGCTCGTGGTCGCGCATTTCAGATGACGTCATCACAGCGGGCCGTGCGTCAGCCTTCTGCCGCGCGGCGCCGGCTGGGGCCTGTGTGCCGGAGGGATCGGGCAGATCGATCCGCAAACGGCCGTTCTGCGACAGGATCGCGGCGCGCTCGATCACGTTCTGGAGTTCGCGGACATTGCCCGGCCAGTCATAGCGCGTCAGCCGCCGCGCATCGCCTTCCGACAGGCGCAGATTCGATTTCAGCGCCTTGCTCTCGCGCGTGAGGAAATGCTGGGCGAGCAGCGCAATGTCCTCGCGCCGTTCGCGCAGGGGCACCGTCTCGATCGGAAACACGTTGAGGCGGAAGTAGAGGTCCTCGCGAAAACGGCCGCGCTGCACCTCCTGCTTGAGGTCGCGATTGGTGGCGGCGATGAGGCGGACGTCGACCGCGCGGGTGCGCTCCTGGCCGACGCGCTCGAAATTGCCCTCCTGCAACACGCGCAGCAGCTTGCCTTGCAATTCGAGCGGGATCTCGCCGACCTCGTCGAGGAACAGCGTGCCGCCATCGGCGAGCTCGAACCGGCCGATGCGGTCGCGCGTCGCGCCGGTGAAGGCGCCGCGGACATGGCCGAAGAACTCGCTCTCGAACAATTCCCGCGGGATCGCGGCGCAGTTGACGCGGATCAGCGGCCGGTCGCTGCGGGTGGAGTCCTCGTGGATGGCGCGCGCGATCAACTCCTTGCCGGTGCCGGACTCGCCGGTGATCATCACCGCCGCGCTGGTCGGTGCCACCAGCTTGACCTGGCGCAGCGTCGTCTGGATCGCCTCGCTGCCGCCGATGATGCCGCGCGGATTGGTCTCGATGCGGATTTCTTCCTGGAGGTAGGCGTTTTCGAGCTCGAGACGTTCGCGGAGGCGATCGACCTCGGCGAGCGCGGCGTGCAGCTTCTCGTCGGCCTCGCGGCGCTGGCTGACGTCGCGAAACACCACGACGGCACCGACCACCACGCCGCGGTCGCGGATCGGCGTGGAGGTGTATTCGACCCAGGCCGGCGAGCCGTCCTTGCGCCAGAACACCTCGCCGTCGACCTGGTGCACCGCGCCGTCGCGGAACGCCGCGTAGATCGGACAGTCATGGTTGTGATAGTGCCGCCCGTCATGGTGGGTGTGGTGCATGATGGGATGGATTTCCTTGCCGACAAGCTCCTCGGCAGTCCAGCCCAGCATCCGCTCGGCGGCGGGGTTCACGAAGGTGGTCTTTCCTTCCGCGTTGACACCGTAAATGCCTTCGCCGGCGGCGCGCAGGATCAACTGGTTCTCGCGCTCGATGTCCTGGAACACGCGCTCGACCCGCTGCCAGGTCGAGATGCCGCTGCGCATGTGGTCTTCAGCGGCGGCATCGACATTGCGGCGGCGGCGCGCGTCGAGATCGGTGAGGGTAAGCTGGATCAGTGTGCGCCCGTCATGAGGCAGCACGCTTCCCGCATATTCGAGCCGGAGATTTTGCCCGGTTGCATGGCGCGGGTTGAGCGCCGTGGTCCAATAGGCGCCCTTGTGCAGCACGGCCTGGGTGAACACGGTCAGTGCCGGAAGCTCGCCGGCATGCAGCGTGCTCGGCCTGGTCTGGCGCAGCAGCGCGCGGTCGTAGCCGAGCAGGGCGCAGGCGGCAGGATTGGCATCGACGATCTGGTCGCCGAAGGGATCGACCAGCAGCGTCGCTTCGACCGAGGATTCGAAGGCCGCGACGCGCGGATCGATGGTCGGGGCCACATCGTCGTGGGCGAGTAGTGGCGTCGTTGCCATTACGAAATCTCGTTATTCAACTACGAAATGTCGTTTATCACGAATTTTCGTAATGACCAAGTGCGAGTGAAAGTGCTGCGTCATCAAGGCACTGGCCGGCCTGGAGGTGATGGCATGCTCCTTGCGTAATTCTCCTCGCAAATGACGCGCAGGAGGTCCGATGTCCACTTTCGACAATCCGTTTGATCCCGATCGCAACCTGCGAGCCGGCTGTGCCTGTGGTCAGCATCAATCCGCGGCTGAGCACGAACAGGCCACCGCGTTGCGCTGTGATCCCGTCGAGAGCGAAGAGAAGCGCTACGAGGGCGTGGTCGCCTCTGCCGTGATGCGTGCGATGTTTCCGCAGGATGTTGCGCGGCGCGCGTTTCTGAAATCGGTCGGCGCCTCCACCGCGCTGGCCGCGCTGTCGCAGTTCTTCCCGCTTCAGACCGCCACCGAAGTCTTTGCGCAGGCCGGCGCGCCGGAAAAGAAGGACCTCAAGGTCGGCTTCATCCCGATCACCTGTGCCACGCCGATCATCATGGCCGCGCCGCTGGGCTTCTATGCCAAGCACGGCCTCAATGTCGACGTGGTCAAGACCGCCGGCTGGGCCGTGATCCGCGACAAGACCATCAACAAGGAATACGACGCCGCGCACATGCTGGCGCCGATGCCGCTCGCGATTTCGCTTGGCTTAGGTGCCAACGCCATTCCGTTCGCCGTGCCCGCGATCGAGAACATCAACGGGCAGGGCATCGTGCTGGCGAGCAAGCACAAGGACAAGCGCGACCCGAAGGACTGGAAGGGCATGAAATTCGCCATTCCGTTCGACTATTCCATGCACAATTATCTGCTGCGCTACTATCTCGCCGAACACGGCATCGACCCCGACACCGACGTGCAGCTGCGTTCGGTGCCGCCGCCGGAAATGGTGGCAAACCTGCGCGCCGACAACATCGACGGCTTTCTCGCGCCCGACAACATCTGCCAGCGCGCGATCTATGACGGCGTCGGCTTCATGCATCTGTTGTCCAAGGAAATCTGGGACGGCCATCCCTGCTGCAGCTTCGCCGCCAGCCGCGAGTTCATCACCACGGCGCCGAACAGCTTTGCCGCGCTGACGCGCGCGATCGTCGATGCCACCGCCTATGCGTCGAAAGCGGAAAATCGCAAGCAGATCGCCGAGGCGATCGCGCCGGCGAACTACATCAATGCGCCGGTCACGGTACTGGAGCAGGTCTTGACCGGCACCTATGCCGACGGCCTCGGCGGCGTGAAGACGGATGAAAAACGCGTCGATTTCGACCCATTCCCCTGGCAGTCCTTTGCGGTGTGGATGCTGACGCAGATGAAGCGCTGGGGCCAGATCAAGGGCGATGTCGACTACAAGGCGGTCGCCGAGCAGGTGTATCTTGCCACCGACACCAGGAAGCTGATGACCGAGATGGGTCTCGCGCCGCCAGCCGGCAGCTACAAATCGTTCGCGGTGATGGGCAAGACTTTCGATCCGGCCAAGCCCGAGGATTATTTGGCGGGCTTCAAGATCAGGAAGGCGTCGTGAGCGGCCGCCCTCTCTTTCCACCTCGCCCCGCTTGCGGGGAGAGGTCGGATTGCATCGTTAGATGCGATCCAGGTGAGGGGGACTCTCCGCGAGTTCGTCTCTCACCGAATATGCGGAAGCATGCCCCTCACCCCAACCCTCTCCCCGTAAGAACGGGGAGAGGGAGATGACCACCAGCTCCCTCCGTCTCCGCGCTGGCCTCGTCTCGATCGTGCTGCTCGTCGCGTTCCTCGGCGTCTGGCACCTCGCCGTGCGCTCGACCGCACCGGTGGCTACGATGAGCCCGGAATATGCCAAGCTGATGGGCCTGACCGCGACGCAGGGCAAATCCGCCATGCCCGGGCCGCTCGACGTCGGCGCAAAGCTCTGGGAGCATGTGAGGAGGCCGTTCTACGACAACGGACCTAACGACAAGGGGCTCGGCATCCAGCTCGGCTACTCGATCGCGCGCGTCGGCACCGGCTATCTGCTCGCCGTGCTCGTCGCCATCCCGCTCGGCTTCCTGATCGGCATGTCGCCGTTGCTCAGTAAGGCGCTCGATCCCTTCATCCAGGTGCTGAAGCCGATCTCGCCGCTGGCGTGGATGCCGCTCGCGCTCTACACCATCAAGGATTCCTCGATCTCCGCGATCTTCGTCATCTTCATCTGCTCGATCTGGCCGATGCTGCTCAACACCGTGTTCGGGGTCGCGAGCGTACGCAAGGAATGGATCAACGTCGCGCGAACGCTCGAGGTCGGAACGATCAGGCGCGCCTTCACCGTGATCCTGCCGGCAGCGGCGCCGACGATTTTGACCGGCATGCGCATCTCGATCGGCATCGCCTGGCTCGTGATCGTCGCGGCCGAAATGCTCGTCGGCGGCACCGGCATCGGCTACTTCGTCTGGAACGAGTGGAACAATCTCTCGATCACCAACGTGATCATCGCGATCCTGCTGATCGGGATCGTCGGCATGCTGCTCGACCAGGTCCTCGCGCGTTTCACGCGCATGGTCACGTTTCCGGAGTAGGGGCTGTGACCGAAAAATTCATCTCCATCGAAGCCATCGCAAAGCGCTATCCCGGCGCTGGCGGAGCGACAACGGCGGTCTTCGAGAATCTGTGGCTGTCGATGGCGCGCGGCGAGTTCTGCTGCGTGATCGGCCATTCCGGCTGCGGCAAGACCACGGTGCTCAACATCCTCGCTGGCCTCGATGCGCCGAGCGAGGGCGCGGTGATCGTCGATGGGCAAGCCATTTCGGGGACGAGCCTCGACCGCGCCGTGATCTTCCAGAGCCACGCGCTGCTGCCCTGGCGCACCGTGCTCGGCAACGTTGCCTACGCCGTGAGCTCGAAATGGCGGAGCTGGAATCGCGCCAAGGTGAAGGCGCATGCCCAGAAATTCATCGACCTCGTCGGCCTGACGGGTTCGGAGCACAAGCGACCTTCCGAGCTTTCCGGCGGGATGAAGCAGCGCGTCGGCATCGCGCGTGCACTGTCGATCACGCCAAAGATGATGCTGATGGACGAGCCGTTCTCGGCACTCGATGCGCTGACGCGCGGCACGCTGCAGGACGAGGTGCGGCGCATCTGTCTGGAGACCGGGCAGACCGCGTTCATGATCACTCATGACGTCGACGAGGCGATCTACCTCGCCGACAAGATTTTCCTGATGACCAACGGTCCCGGCGCAGTGCTGGCGGAAGTGGTCGAGAACCCGCTGCCGCGGGACCGCGGCCGCACCGATTTGCACCGCCACCCGCTGTACTACGCGCTGCGCAACCACATCGTCGATTTCCTGGTGACGCGCAGCAAGACTTTCGCGGCCGAGACGCCCGGTCACGATCCGCGCAATGTGCCGGTGGTGCGTATCGGCAAGCCCGGACTGACCGTCGCGTCCGGTGGCGACGAGCAACGACAGACCTGGATACCCGGGACGAGTCCCGGGCTGACTGCTTGAAAAAGGAGACCCTGACATGAAACGCGAAGACCTCACCGAGAAGCTGCTCGACATCAAGCGCGAGAAGGGCTGGACCTGGAAATATATCTGCGAGCAGATCGGCGGCTATTCCGAGGTGCTGATAACAGGCGCGATCCTCGGCCAGATGAAATTGACCAAGCCGCAGGCCGCAAACGCCGCTGAACTGTTCGGCCTGACGAAGGCCGAGACCACGATGCTGAACGAGACGCCAATGCGCGGCATGCCGATGCCGCCGACCGATCCCTTGATCTATCGTTTCTACGAGCTGGTCATGGTCAATGGTCCGGCGTGGAAGGCGCTGATCGAGGAGGAATACGGCGACGGCATCATGTCGGCGATCGATTTCGACATGGTGATGGAGCGCCTGCCCAATCCGAAGGGCGACCGCGTCAAGATCACCATGAGCGGCAAATTCCTGCCGTACAAATATTACGGCGCCAGCGGCAACGTGCCGGAATATGGGTTCAAGGAGGGATAGCTGGTTGGCATCCCGGGGGCGCGTCGCAGACGTGACCCCGGAATGATGCTTCGCCTTATTTCCCGGCCTTCACCTCGGCCGCCGCCACCGCGATCAGCTCGTTCATCTTGGCCCGAATCACCTGTTCGGTGACGGCGACGTTCTTGGCGGCGAAATCGGCCATGACCTTGCGCAGGACGTCGGCGTCACCGGCTTCCTCGAAATCTGCCGCGACCACCTCCTTGGCATAGGCCGTGGCGGCATCGCCGCTGATGCCGAGCTTTTCGGCCGCCCACAGACCGAGCAGCCGGTTGCGGCGGGCTTCCGCCTTGAATTTCTGCTCCTCGTCGAGGGCGAACTTCTTCTCGAAGCCTTCCTCGCGCTTGTCCAACGTGCTCATGCCTTTTCCAATTCCCTGCTGACTGGACCCGGCCGGCCCTCGTTGCGAGAGCCCCGGTGCATGCCTAGATAGGGGGCACGAATCGGCAAAACAACGAGCCGTTAAGCCGCAGGCAAGACGGTATAAGTTTGATGCCGGACGGCCGGATCGATTGTGCTGGGACGGCCAATCGGATAGGTTGCCTAAGGCTGGGTTCCCGTTCTGTTTCCAGGGGTTCCGGGCCGTTCACGGCAGCTCCGCTGTGGGTCGTAGTCTCGTCAACCGGAGCACACCAAATACATGGATTTCAACAAAACACGGTACATCCCCATGAGCCGTCGGCGTCGCATTTATGAAGGCAAGGCAAAGGTTCTTTACGAAGGCCCGGAGCCCGGTACCCTGATCCAGCACTTCAAGGATGACGCCACCGCGTTCAATGCGAAAAAGCATCAGGTGATCGAGGGCAAGGGTGTCCTCAACAACCGGATCTCGGAGTACCTGTTTCAGCACCTCAACGACATCGGGGTGCCGACCCATTTCATCCGCCGCCTCAACATGCGCGAGCAATTGATTCGCGAAGTCGAGATCGTGCCGCTGGAAGTGGTGGTGCGGAACGTTGCCGCCGGCTCGCTGTCGCAGCGCCTCGGCATCGAGGAGGGTACGCAGCTGCCCCGCTCGATCATCGAGTTCTACTACAAGAACGACCAGCTCAATGACCCCATGGTGTCGGAAGAGCACATCACCGCTTTCGGCTGGGCGACACCGCAGGAGATCGACGACATCATGGCGCTTGCCATCCGTGTCAACGACTTCCTCACCGGTCTCTTCCTCGGCATCGGCATCCGCCTCGTCGACTTCAAGATGGAGTGCGGCCGACTGTTCGAGAACGACATGATGCGGATCATCGTCGCCGACGAGATCTCGCCGGATAGCTGCCGCCTGTGGGACATCAAGTCGAACGAGAAGCTCGACAAGGACCGTTTCCGCAGGGATCTCGGTGGGCTGCTCGAGGCCTATACCGAAGTCGCCAAGCGTCTCGGCATTCTCATGGAGAACGAGCGTCCGGCCGGTTCCGGCCCGGTGCTGGTGAAGAGCTAAGAGGAATCTGACGTGAAGGCACGTGTCACCGTTACGTTGAAAACGGGCATCCTCGATCCGCAGGGTAAGGCGATCGAGGGTGCGTTGAAGTCGCTCGGCGTCGACGGCGTCGCCAGCGTTCGCCAAGGCAAGGTGTTCGACATCGAGCTCGCCGGCGCGGACAAGGCCAAGGCAGAGGCGGCGTTGAAGGACGCCGCCGACAAGCTGCTGGCGAACACCGTGATCGAGAATTATCGGGTTGAGCTGATCGGGTGAACAGGATGGCTCACAGCCATCCAACCCGACGAAAACGCCAGTACAGCGCGCCGCACGCCGTCAGCATCACGCCGAGCAGCGTGTAATAGCCGTACTCCCAGTCCAGCTCCGGCATGTGCTTGAAGTTCATGCCGTAGATGCCGGCAAGCGCGGTCGGGATCGCGATGATCGCGAGCCAGGAGGCGAGTTTCTTGGAGACCGCCGTCTCCTGGGCCTGGCCGACCAGCAGGCTCGCTTCGAAGGCGAAGGCCAGCACCTCGCGCATCGAATCGATCCGCTCCTGGATGTTCCTGACGTGGTCGGTGACGTCGCGGAACAGCGGCTGCATCGTCGCGCGCACCATCGCCAGCTCGTCATGCTCGAGCCGGCGGCAGACCTCCACCAGCGGCCCGATTGCAGTCCTGAGCCGCAAGAGGTCGCGGCGCAGCATGTAGAGCCGCTCGATCTGCGCCTTGCTGATCGCCTTGGAGAGCACGTCGTCCTCGATGCTCTCGACCTCTTCGTGAATGCTCTCGAGCACGGGCGAGTAGTTGTCGACGATGAAATCGAGGATGGCGTAGAGGATGTAGTCCTCGCCGCGCGCGAGCGCGCGCGGGCAGCTTTCGCAGCGTTCGCGCACGGGCGTATAAGACGTCGACGCGCCGTGGCGCACCGAGACCAGATAGCCTTCGCCGACGAAGATGTGCGTCTCGCCGAAGGCGATCCGGCCCTCGATCAGTTGCGCGGTCCGCGCCACGATGAACAGGGCCTCGCCATATTGCTCGATCTTCGGTCGCTGATGGGCGTGGTTGGCATCCTCGATGGCGAGCTCGTGCAGGTCGAACTGCTTCTGCACCGCGCTGAGCAGCGCCATGTCGGGCTCGTGCAGCCCGATCCAGACCACGTGGCCGGGTTTCGCCCGCCAGCTCGAAGCCTCGCTGATGGCGATATTGGCGACGCGCCGGCCGTCGACATAGGCACCGGCGGCGATGACGCCCTCGGTGGACACCGGCTCGGAGAGGGATGCAGGCAGCGAGGGGACATTCATGGCTTTAATCCCGGGCGAATCGATCGGCCGAATGGCGGGCTATGGCCTGTGCACAACGCTCGCGGGCAAGGCTAGCACTGGTAAAATCCCCGTCAAATGGTTATGTCTGCTGCCGATTTGGCAGCCGTGCCAGCCCCATTTTAATCCTCGTTCGGAACCTCTGCCATGAAAGCCGCCATCCTCGTCTTTCCCGGAATCAATCGCGAGCGCGACATGGCCCGTGCCTTGAGGCTGATATCGGGCAGCGAGCCCGCGATGGTGTGGCATGCCGAGACGTCGCTGCCTGATGGCACTGACCTCGTGGTCGTGCCCGGCGGGTTCTCCTACGGCGATTATCTGCGCTGCGGCGCGATTGCGGCGCGGGCGCCGGTGATGGACGCGGTGCGCGACTATGCGGCCAAGGGCGGCCTCGTGCTCGGTGTCTGCAACGGATTTCAGATCCTCTGCGAGTCCGGCCTCTTGCCCGGCGTCCTGATGCGCAATGCGCGGCTGAAATTCATCTGCCACGACGTGCATCTCCGCGTCGAGCGCTCCGACACGCCGTTCACCCGCGGCTACAATGCCGGGCAGGTGATCCGCGTGCCCATCGCGCATGGCGAGGGCAATTATGCGGCGGACGCAGAGACCATCAAGCGGCTCGAAGGCGACGGTCGCGTGCTGTACCGCTATTGCTCGGCCGACGGCGCGATCGACGATGTCAGCAACATCAATGGCGCCGCGCAATCCATCGCCGGCATCGTTAACGACAAGGGCAACGTGCTCGGCATGATGCCGCATCCGGAAAATCACGTCGAAGACATCATGGGCTGCACCGACGGTCGCGGCCTGTTCGCCGGCCTCACCGCGCATCTGGAAAAAGCCGCGTGATTGCGTTCGTGCTGAAGCGGCTGCCTGTCGCTGTCGCCGTCGTTGCGTTCGCGACGGTCGCGTTCGCGCAAGATTTCCCCAAGCGTCCCGTCACCATGATCGTGCCGTTCGCGGCCGGCGGCACGTCCGACGTGATCGCGCGCACCGTTGCCGAGCAGATGGGCATCGCGCTCGGCCAGACCATCGTGATCGAGAACGTTGCCGGCGCCGGCGGCTCGACCGCACTGGCGCGCGCCTCCCGCGCCGAGCCCGACGGCTACACCATTGCGATCGGCAATGCCGGCACCAACGCCGCGACCTATACGATCTATCCAAAGCTGCCGTTCACGCCGGACTCCTTCGTGCCGATCGCCATGGTGGCGAAAACGTTCGGTATCATCGCCGTGCGCAAGGATTTTCCGGCGAAAGACCTGAAAGAGTTCATTGCCTACGCCAAGGCGAATCCCGGCAAGATCAATCTCGGCCATGCCGGCGTCGGCTCCTCGAACTACCTGATCTGCAAGAGCTTCGTTACGGCCGCGGGGATCGACGCGACGCTTGTCGGCTATCGCGGCGCCGCGCCCGCGCTCACCGATGCGATCGGCGGCCAGATCGACGGCGTCTGCGATGCGGCGGCCTCGGTCTCGCAGTCGATCAACGAGAAGCTGGCGCGCGGACTCGTGGTCGGCTCGACGGTGCGGCTCGCCACAGTGCCCGACCTGCCGACGTCAGCCGAAGCCGGTCTGCCCGAGTTCGAAGCGCAGGGCTGGAACGGCCTGTTCGCGCCCAAGGGCACCCCGCCGGCCGTGATCGCCAAACTAAATGCCGCCGCGCGCACGGCGGTGGAGACCGATGCGGTGAAGAAACGGTTCGCCGACCTCTCGACCGTGGCACCCGATGCCGACGAGCACACGCCCGAGGTGCTGCAAAAGCTCGTGACGCGCGATGTTGAGAAGTACCGCAAGATGCTGGCCGACGACGCCAAGCCATAGCTAGCGTCGTTTCAGCCGTTCCGTCGGCACCGTCATCGCGGCAACGCCCGCCATGACCAGCACCAGGCCCAGCGCCAGGTTCGACGGCACGCTCTCGCCGAGCAGCAGCACGGAGAGGCCGACGCCGATCGGGATGCGCAAATAGCCTTGCGCGTTCGTGGTCAGCGTGCCGAGCCGTCCCAGGCACATGTAGAACAGCATCAGCCCTAGGGCGCTGGAGACGATGCCCATGACGATGGTGGCTATGATCGCCGTCGGCGTCGGGTGCAGCGTCCAGGGCTGGTCGATGATCAGCGAAGGCGGCAGCAGCACCAGCCCGCCGAACAGCAGCGAACCGGCCGCCACCACCATCGGGTCGTAGTCGGACAGCCGCAGGCCGAAGATCGTGGCACAGGCAAAGGAGATGGTGGCGAGCAGGATGGCGATCTCCGCCACGATCTCGCTGCCGAAACCGCGCAGCGCATCGAGGCCGACGATGACGATGGTGCCGGCAAGGCCGAGGAGCGCGCCCAACAGCTTCAGCAGCGTTGCCGGCTCGTGGCGCGTGATCAGGGAGGTGATCAGGAAGGCGAAGATCGGCGTGGTGGAGGCCAGCACCACCGTGTTCGACGCCGGCACATATTGCTGAGACCAGGTGATGATCAGGAACGGAAAGGTCGAGTTGATCAATTGCTGGGTCGCGAACAGCTTCCAGGCCTTCGCATCGGTCGGGATTCTGACGCCGCGCATCCACAGGATCGCGAACAGGAAGGCGGCCGCGATCAGCGAGCGAGCCGAGATGAAGGTCACGGGCGGGATTGTATCCAGCGCGAGCTTGGCCAGCGGATAGGTTGAGCTCCAGCAGCAGGCCAGCGCGACCAGCAGCGCATAGGCACGCCAGTTGCGCGCGCCTGTGGCGGGCATGGACGGCAATTGCGAGGCCGTGGCGCGAGCCGCCGGCGGTGTGCTCTGCGGCACCTTGATATTGCTCCCCGGCGCGACGGCGCTGGACACAAGTCTGGGCGAGGGGGCGCCAAAAGGGAAGGCGGCGAGCTATGCGTTTGGCTGCAGTGCCGGCTTCCGCTTCACCCGCTTGATCGTGCCGGAGAAGGTGAACAGCGGCCGCCCGCCCGATGTCAGCTTGCCGCGCAGGAAGATCAGCGAGCCGCCGGCGCGGGAGACCTCGCCGACGCATTCGATCAGCTCGCCTTCGCGCGCCGCGTCGAGGAAGTCGCAGGCGAAATTGGTGGTCACCGCCGGCCCATCCAGCTCGTGGGTGGCGATCGCGAACAGGCAGTAGTCGGAAAACGCCATGAAGCAGCCGCCATGGACGTTTCCGGAGCCGTTGAGGTGCTTTTTCTCGACCCGGAACGCCGAGCGGACGCTGCCGTCGTCCTCGATCTTGTGCCAGAACGGGCCGATATGGCTCTCAAAACTATCGCGAATCCAGGTTCGCCAGCCCTGGAATTCCCCATCGGTAGCGATGTGGAGGTCGGGGCGGCGAGGCGGGGGCGCTTTGGTCAATTCGTGCAAGGAAATGGGCCTTCAATTGCGGGTCGTTTGCCCTTAAATCCGATCTGTCCGCGCTGTGCAATTCCTGTTCCCGCAGCCCCCGGCCGCAAAACGTGGGACAGCGGGAAAATGCGCCATAAAGGGCTTTTCCAAGCCGTCCGATGTTCCTAAGAACGGCCCACCGCCGTCGAAAGCCTCGAATCCATGAAGAACGAACCCAAGATCACTCCCGAGCTGATTGCCGCCCACGGGCTCAAGCCCGACGAGTATGAGCGCATTCTGAAGCTGATCGGGCGGGAGCCGACCTTCACCGAGCTCGGCATCTTCTCGGCGATGTGGAACGAGCACTGCTCGTACAAATCCTCGCGCCTCCATCTGAAGGGCCTGCCGACCAAGGCGCCCTGGGTGATCCAGGGTCCTGGCGAGAACGCCGGCGTGATCGACATCGGCGACGGCCAGGCCGTGGTCTTCAAGATGGAGAGCCATAACCACCCGAGCTACATCGAGCCGTACCAGGGCGCCACCACCGGCGTCGGCGGCA
The DNA here is from genome assembly GCF_055807515.1 of Bradyrhizobium sp. Kon69. Classification (NCBI taxonomy): domain Bacteria; kingdom Pseudomonadati; phylum Pseudomonadota; class Alphaproteobacteria; order Hyphomicrobiales; family Nitrobacteraceae; genus Bradyrhizobium; species Bradyrhizobium sp. Kon69. The sequence continues at coordinate 103,740 of NZ_JBVVOS010000015.1, forward strand.
TCTTGCGCGACGTCTTCACCATGGGCGCGCGTCCGATCGCCTGCCTCAACGCGCTGAGTTTTGGCGCACCGGAGCATGCCAGGACCCGGCATCTCGTCTCCGGCGTCGTCGCCGGCGTCGGGGGCTATGGCAATTCCTTCGGCGTGCCGACGGTCGGCGGCCAGGTCCGCTTCCACACCCGCTATGATGGCAACATCCTCGTCAACGCGATGGCGGTCGGCCTCGCCGATACCGACAAGATCTTCTATGCGGCCGCCTCCGGCGTGAACATGCCGATCGTCTATCTCGGCTCCAAGACCGGCCGCGACGGCATCCACGGCGCCTCGATGGCCTCGGCCGAGTTCGACGACAAGTCCGAAGAGAAGCGTCCGACCGTGCAGGTCGGCGATCCCTTCGCCGAGAAGCTGCTGTTAGAGGCCTGTCTCGAGATCATGGAGAAGGGCTGCGTCATCGCGATCCAGGATATGGGCGCTGCGGGGCTGACGTGTTCGGCGGTCGAGATGGGCGCCAAGGGCGACCTCGGCGTTGATCTCGATCTCGATGCGGTGCCGACGCGCGAGATCGGCATGAGCGCCTACGAGATGATGCTCTCGGAGAGCCAGGAGCGCATGCTCATGGTGCTCAAGCCCGAGAAGGAGAAAGAGGCCGAGGCGATCTTCAAGAAGTGGGGCCTCGATTTCGCCGTGGTCGGCTACACCACGCCGAGCAAGCGCTTTGTGGTCAAGCATGGCGGTGACGTCATGGCCGATTTGCCGATCAAGGAGCTCGGCGACGAGGCGCCGCTCTATGATCGCCCGCATGTCCCTTCCGCCGCGCTGCCGGTCGTGCATGCGCGCGAGGTGGCGGCGCCGATGGGTCTTGGTGCCGCGCTTGAAAAGCTGATCGGCACGCCCGACATGTGCAGCAAGCGCTGGGTCTGGGAGCAGTACGACCACGTCATTCTCGGCAACACCATGCAGCGTCCCGGCGGCGATGCCGCCGTGGTGCGCGTGCAGGACGGCCCGAAGGGCCTGGCGCTGACCGTCGACGTGACGCCGCGCTATTGCGAGGCCGATCCCTATCAGGGCGGCATGCAGGCCGTGGCGGAGGCCTGGCGCAACATCACCGCGGTCGGCGGCAAGCCGCTTGCGATCACCGACAATCTCAATTTCGGCAATCCAGAGCGGCCCGAGATCATGGGCCAGTTTGTCGGCTGCCTGAAGGGCATCTCGGAAGCCTGCCGCACGCTCGACTTCCCGGTCGTCTCAGGCAATGTCTCGCTCTACAACGAGACCAACGGCCGCGCAATCCTGCCGACGCCCTCGATCGGCGGCGTCGGGCTGCTGGACGACTTCACCAAGTCAGCCTCGCTCGCCTTCAAGGCCGAAGGCGAGGCGATCCTCCTGATCGGCGAAACTCATGGCTGGCTCGGCCAGTCGGTTTACTTGCGCGACATCTGCGGTCGCGAGGAGGGCGCGCCGCCGCCGGTCGATCTCGCCGCCGAGAAGCGCAACGGCGACTGCGTGCGCGGCATGATCCATGCGGGCACCGCGACCGCCGTGCACGATCTCTCCGACGGCGGCCTGCTGATCGCTCTTGCCGAGATGGCGATGGCGAGTGGCATCGGCGCCAAACTGCTCGCGGCGCCAACCTCGTTGGTGCCTCAGGCCTATTGGTTCGGCGAGGACCAGGCGCGCTATCTCGTCACCGTGCCTGAAACCGAGGCCGGCCGCGTGCTCGCCAAGATGCGCGGCTGCGAGGTGCCCTGCGTGCGGATCGGCACCACCGGCGGCGATGCCGTCGCGATCGCGGGCGAGGCGCCTGTAACGATCGAGGCGCTGCGGACCTCGTTCGAGCGCTGGCTGCCGGAGTATATGGGCGGCAAGGCGGCGTAACGCGCTGAACTTGTAGCCCGGATGAGCGAAGCGACATCCGGGTCTTGTCGAGAGGTTTCCCGGATGTCGCTGCGCTCATCCGGGCTACGAGCGTCTTGCCTCACAACACGTGCGAGGCCCCCGGAATCTTCCGCAACGCCGCAGTCAGGCCCCAGCTCAGGATCACCGTGAGCACGAAGCCGATCGCGGCCTTGACGATCGCAGGCCAGCTGTAATCGAACAGCGCGTACTGGATCCACAACGCGGTCGGGTAGTGCACCAGGAAGATGCCGTAGGCATCCGCCTGCATGCGGTCGAGCAGGTTCGGTCCCGGCGACTTCTGGTGCAGGAAGAAGGCGAGGATCGCGAGCAGGATCGAGCCTGAGAACAGCACAAAGAACGTGCCGTAGATGGCCTGGTACCAGTGCGGCTGCGGGTCTGGATTGCCCAGAACTTCCCGCTTGATGTAGATCATGCCCCACATCAGGCAGTAGGGGATCAGCGTGGCGATCACCCACAGCCAGCGCTGTTTCGGCAACTGGCCGCCGGCGCTGAGGATGCCGCGATCGAAGTTCGCAGCTCCAACGCTGACGCCGATGAAGAAATAGGCGAAGTAGAGCAGGATGCGGCTTGCCTGCACCGAGAACGGCCCGAGCTCGAACCATTTGCTGCCGCCGAAATAGAGCAGCGCCGGCACGTAGGCGCTTATGGTGACGGCGACGAGCAGCAGCCAGAATACGGCCGGCTGGTCGAATCCGCGCAGCGACACGCGATTGCCCGGATCGACCAGATGCGCGGAGACCCGGTAGAGCAGGCTCGCGGTCAGGTCGAACGCCAGCAGCACCCACACGAACCAGATCGGGCCGCTCGGCCACGGGCCAACCGTGATCGTCTTCCACCAGAACGCCGTGAAGCTCAGCCCGGGATCGTGCCGCAGCGCGATGGCGTAATAGGCGAGCGGGATGACGGTGAACGCCGCGATCGCGAACGGCAACCCGAGCCGCAACAGGCGGTCGCGGAGAAAAACTGACGGCGCCTTGCGCGCGATGCCCGGCCAGGTGAACAGTCCCGACAGGAAGAAGAACATCGCCATGAAGAAGCTGTCGGTGGCGAGCACGACCACGTCGAAACCGGCCCAGGACGCCGAATCAGTGTGCCCGAAATAGGTGTAGGGGATGACGGCGTGGTGCAGCAGCACCACCAGCGTGAGGAAGGTGCGGGCGCGATCGAGCGACAGATTGCGCGCCTTGGCCGTCGGCACCGCGTGCGCCTCTGCTCCGATCGTCGCTGAATGTGACATCGTCATCGTGGCCGCCCCGGTCGCGCTTTCCGTCCCGGCGGGACTTTGCCGCCGGGAACCGGATTCAGCAAGGGTCGTCTGGGACGCCCGCAGGGCCCGCTGCCGCTAGGAACCAGTTCCCTGCGACGAAGTTAGCGTTCGCCAAAAGGGCTTGGGAACCGCGACAAGCGGTACAATTTCGGAGCTGGCGATGACGATCCTGAAATGGGCGCTGATCTTCTTACTTGTCTCGATCGTGGCCGGCGTGCTCGGCTTCACCGGCATCTCGGCCGCCTCCGCCGACATCGCCCGCTTCCTGTTCTACGTGTTCGTCGCGATCTTCCTGGTGTTGCTGATCCTGGGGCTCACGATATTCAGGGCGTAGCGGGGCTCGCGTCGGCCATCGCTGCCGTCATGGCCGGGCTTGTCCCGGCCATCCACGCCTCGCCGCGCTGTCCAAGAACGTGGATGCCCGGGACAAGGCCGGGCATGACGAACTCTCGGCAGCTACCCAACTTCCTCGATCTTCACCTTGTCGGGATAGAAGGCGAGATGGCCCGAAATCTCGGTCATCGCCGGGAAGGGCGTCTCGTAGGTCCAGATCGCGTTGTCCAGCGTCTTGCCGTCGGCCTTGACGCTGTAATAGCTCGCATCGCCCTTGTAGGGGCAGTGGGTGACGCGGTCGGTGCGCTCCAGCAGCGCCATGTTGGCGTCCTGTCGCGGCACATATTGCACCGCCGGATATTTCGCCTCTTTCAGCGTCAGCGCCTTGGTGGTCTCGGCGATCACGATGTCGCCAGCCGTGACGCGGACGCGCCGGGGATTTGGGGTGATGGTGATGGGGTGGTCGGGCCCTGGAAGCTTCATGATTTCACGCCTTTTTCGATCACTCTGCCGCGCGCGGCACTTTGTCGTGGCTTTATCCAGATCGGATCACCGATATAGTGCCGGAAGGCGTGACGTAGAAGGCCGTTCACGCTAAGTTTGGCCCCGCCGGCAAGTTTGGCTTTGCAGATCCGGACCCCGGCAGCGATTCGACGACAAAGGCTGATTGCAGCCGAGACAGGAGCACGACCCGAATGCCTATGGACGCCCACGATATCGAGGCGATGATCAAGGCGGCGATCCCCGATGCCGAGGTGACCATCCGTGACCTCGCCGGGGACGGCGATCACTATGCCGCGACCGTGATCTCGGAAACCTTCCGCGGCAAGTCCCGCGTCCAGCAGCACCAGATCGTCTATCAGTCCCTGCGCGGCCAGATGGGCGGCGTGCTGCATGCGCTGGCGCTGCAAACCGGGGTGCCGGGCGCCTGATCCGATCGTGACGGGGGCATGACGATGGCTGCGGACAATCCTCGCGGCGCGATGTTTCGCGTCATCCTGCCGAACCAGCACAGCCGCGTCACCAATGCCGAGCTGTTCTTCGACCTGGTCTTCGTTTTCGCGATCACGCAGGTCTCGCACACACTGCTGCACCATTTCACGCCGCTCGGTGCGGTGCACGTCGCAGTGCTGTTTCTCGCGGTATGGTGGGTGTGGGTCTACACCGCCTGGGTCACCAACTGGCTCGATCCCGAGCTGACGCCGGTCCGGATCCTGATCTTCCTGATGATGCTGGGTGGCCTCGTGCTGTCCACGACGATCCCGACCGCCTTCGAGGGGCGGGGCCTGTGGTTTGCGATCGCCTACGCAACGATGCAGGTCGGGCGCACCGCCTTCTGGATGTTCGCGACTCCGCGCCACCGGACGGCGGTCCGGCACAATGCGATCCGCATCCTGACGTGGCTCTCGGTCTCCGCGATCTTCTGGATCCTCGGCGGCCTCGCCCATGACGAGGCGCGACTGTGGTTCTGGATCGGGGCACTGACGATCGAATACATCTCGCCGGCGGTCCGCTTCTGGGTCCCGAAGCTTGGCTTCTCGTCGGTCGAGGCCTGGGCCGTCGAGGGCGGACACATGGCCGAGCGCTGCTCGCTCTTCGTCATCATCGCGCTTGGCGAGGCCGTCGTCGTCAACGGCGCCACCTTTGCCGAGTTGGACTGGACCGCGGACAACATTTTGGCCTTCGTCTCCGCGCTGGTCGGCAGCATCGCGATGTGGTGGGTCTATTTCCACAAGGGCGCCGAGGCCGGCGCCGAGCGCATCTCGAAATCCGCCGAATCGGGCCGGTTGGCGCGGCTCGCCTACACCTATCTGCACATGCCGATCGTCGCCGGAATCATCCTGACCGCGGTCTCCGACGAGCTGGTGCTGAAGCATCCGGTCGGGCATTCAGATGTCAGGACCATCGTGAGCACGATCGGCGGTCCATTGCTGTTCCTGGTCGGCACCATCCTGTTCAAGCACGCGATCCGCGGCTTCCTCCAGCTCTCGCACGGCATTGGCATCATCGCGCTCGCGGCGCTGTCGTGGTTCGCCGCCGAACTGTCCCCGCTATGGCTGTCGGTCGCCGCGACGGTGATCATGATCGTCGTTGCGGTGTGGGAGTCGGTCTCGCTGGGGTCCGCGACGGAAAAAGCCGAGGAGCATTGAGCCGGCGCCATTGGCGCCGGAGCGCTCACTCCGCCGCCTCCAGCGCGTGCACCGAGAACATCTTCGCGGCATCCGTCCAGCTCTCGCGCACTTTCCAGCCCGCGCCTTGCGCCAGCGCCGCAAACCGATCGATGCTGTATTTATAGCTGTTCTCGGTGTGGATGCTCTCGCCCGCGCGGAACGAAAAGCTGGTGCCGAGCAGGCGCACGGTCTGGCTCTTCTTGCTGATCAGGTGCATCTCGATGCGGTGCCGCTCGCGATTGTAGATCGCGCGATGGGTGAAGGCGGAGAGGTCGAAATTGCCGCCGAGCTCGCGGTTGATCCGCACCAGCACATTGAGGTTGAAGCGCGCGGTGACGCCGGCGGCATCGTTATAGGCGTCGTGGAGCAGGCGCTCTTCCTTCTCGAGGTCGGCGCCGATGATCATCTGCGCGCCCCGGCCCAGAATGGCGCGCGCGCTCTTCAGGAAGGCCTGCGCTTCATGCGGCTCGAAATTGCCGATGGTCGAGCCCGGGAAGAACCCGACCTTGGGCATGGTCGCCACCGCCTTGGGCAGCTCGAACGGCGTGGTGAAGTCGGCCGCCACCGGGTAGATGCCGAGTGACGGAAAATCCCGCTTCAGGCCGTTTGCCTGCGCCGTCAGGAAGTCACCGGAGATGTCGACGGGCACATACGCCGCGAACTTGCAGTGGTTGAGCAGCAGTCGGACCTTTGTGGTCGCGCCCGCGCCGAATTCGACCAGGGCCGCGTGCTCCGGAATGATTCTCGCGATTTCGCCGCCGCGCTCCTTCAGGATCGCAAGCTCCGTGCGTGTCGGGTAATATTCCGGCAGCCGCGTGATCGCCTCGAACAGTTCAGATCCGGCCGCATCGTAGAAATATTTCGGCGACAGCTTTTTGGGCTGCTGCGAGAGGTCCTCGATGGCCTCGCGGGCAAAGGCGGTGGTCTGTTCGTCGGGAAGATGGGCTTCGGCCAAAGCGCTGGCGTGCACATTCATGATACTCTCCTGAACGCGCTGTCCGGCGCGCATTTGTCGTCGGATGAGAATTTTACTCGTAGTCGGCGAGCCGCAGTCCCGTGAATTGCCAGCGGTGGTGCGGATAAAAGAAGTTACGATAGGTGATACGGCTGTGCCCCTCCGGGGTTGCAAGCGAAGAGCCGCGCAGCACCAGCTGGTTGACCATGAACTTGCCGTTGTATTCGCCGAGCGCGCCTTCGATGGCGCGATAGCCGGGGTACGGCGAGTAGGACGATCGCGTCCACTGCCAGACGATGCCGAAGGCATCGTTGAGCTGGCCGGCGCGGGCCGCGACCTCCCATTCCATCTCGGTCGGCAGATGTTTTCCGGCCCAGCGCGCAAAGGCGTCGGCCTCGTAATAGCTGACGTGGCAGACGGGCGCGTCGGGATCGACCGGCTTGAGGCCGGCCAGCGTCATGACATGCCATTGGCCGTCGATCTCGCGCCAATGGCCGGGGGCGTCCCAGCCGTCGTTGTTCACGGCCGCAAAACCGTCCATCAGCCACAGCGTTGCGGTCCGGTAGCCACCGTCGCGCATGAAGGCGAGCCATTCGCCATTGGTGACGAGATTGCGTGCGAGCTTGACCGGGCCGACGAGGGCGCGATGCGCCGGCTTCTCGTTGTCGAAATGAAAACTGTCATCGACATGACCGACGGTGTGGATGCCTTCGTTCAGCGTCAGCCAATCCTCGCTGGCCGGCGTTGCCGCCGGGAAGTGCCAGTCCGGATCATAGGCCGGCGGGATCGGGTTCTGCGCGAAGGCGTGCAGGATGTCGGTGAACATCAATTCCTGATGCTGCTGCTCGTGGTTGAGGCCGACCTCGACCAGCGGCGCGATCTCGCGGAGCTTGTCCTCGCCGGCGTCGCGGAAGAATTTCACGACGGCAGCGTCGACATGTTTTCGATAGGCGCCAACCTGATCGGCGCTCGGACGGGTGATATCACCGCGGTGGTTGCGGGAATGGCGCGGGCCGGCGCTGACGTAATAGGAATTGAACAGGAAAGCGAAGTCAGGGTGAAAGAGCCGGTAGTCCGCACAGTGCTCGCTGAGCACGAACTGCTCCCAGAACCAGGTGGTGTGCGCCCGGTGCCATTTCGTCGGGCTCGCATCCGGCATGGACTGGATCTGCTGGTCCTCCGGCGACAGCGGCGCGGCCCTGCGCTCAGTCTCGTCGCGGACGGCGAGAAACGCGTCCTCCAGCCTCTGGGCAAGGCCGCCCAAATCGACCGACGGTGACGAAAGCGGCGGACTGGCCGTAACGGAGGCTTGTTTCGTCACGTTTTTCTCCAGACAGGACAAGAGAACGTTGTTGGCGTTGTCGGGTTCCAAAACGCCGGGTTCGTCCTAGATAGGGGCTCCGTGACGGTATGAAAGTCCTCCCCGGCGATGATATTCGTGCCATCATGCAATGGCCCAGGGCTGCCGAGAGCGGTCCACCCAGGGGCCGCTCGCCGCCATTTTACTTTGGATGCACAACGGTTTGGGCTACATATATGGGCAGGGATCGGGTTAAATCGGCTGAGCCAGCCCGAAGCGATTGGAGTGGGCTCCGCCCCAGAAGGACACGGATATGAGCATCGAGGAATTCATCGCCAACGAAGTGAAGTCGAACGACGTGGTTCTGTTCATGAAGGGCACACCGCAGTTTCCGCAGTGCGGGTTCTCAGGCCAGGTCGTCCAGATCCTCGACCACATCGGCGTCGGCTATAAGGGCCTCAACGTTCTCGAATCCGCCGAACTGCGCAACGGCATCAAGGACTTTTCGAACTGGCCGACCATCCCGCAGCTCTATGTGAAGGGCGAGTTCGTCGGCGGCTGCGACATTGTCCGCGAGATGTTCCAGGCTGGTGAATTGCAGCAGCTCTTCTCCGAAAAGGGCGTCGCTGTCGCGGCCTGATAGGTGAGTCAGCTGACGCGCCGGATCGGCGGCGCGGAGCTCAAGGTCGTCGTTGCTGACATCACCACGCTGAGCGTTGACGCCATCGTCAACGCGGCCAACACGTCGCTCCTGGGTGGGGGCGGCGTCGATGGCGCGATCCACCGGGCGGCCGGGCCCGGGCTTCTCACCGAGTGCCGGAAGCTCGGAGGATGCGCGACCGGCGATGCCAAGATCACGAAAGGCTACCTTCTCCCTGCGCGCCATGTGATCCATGCGGTCGGCCCGGTCTGGCACGGCGGTACTCGCGGCGAGGCAGAGGCGCTGGGCTCATGCTATCGCCGTGCGCTTGAGCTCTGCGGGGCCAATCAGCTGACCTCCGTGGCGTTCTCCGCGATTTCGACCGGGGTTTACGGCTTTCCGGCCGACCAAGCGGCGAAGATTGCGGTCCATGCCACCATTGAAGCCCTGCCGGCCGCGCCGCTGGTCGTCGACGCCATATTTTGTTGTTTCTCGGAAAAGAGCGCGGCTCTGCACGCGGACGTTTTGGCGCGGTATGGCGGCCCTTGTGCCTGATGACGCGGTCGGTACACTCCGCCGGGCCATGTTCCGGGGAGGGGATATGATTTCACAGTCTGGACTGCGCGCGCTGGTCTGCGCCGCGCTTGTGTCGTTGGGTACGATGTCGTTCGCGCGGGCGGAGGGCACCTACGAGATTCCGGCCGGCGCGCATTTCAATCCGGACAAGCTCGCGAGGATCACCGAGTTCTTCAAGAACGAGGTCGCGACCGGCAAGATCGCCGGCGCAAACGTGCTCATCAAGCAACATGGCAAGCCGGTGTACCACGAAGTCTTCGGCGTGCAGGACGCGGTCAGCAAGGCACCGATCACCGACAAGACGATCTTCCGCCTGTTCTCGATGAGCAAGGCGATCACGTCCGTCGCCGCAGTGAAGCTGATCGAGGAAGGTACGATCAAGCTCGACGATCCCGTCTCGAAATACATTCCGTCCTTTGCCAATGTGAAGGTCGGCGTCGAGAAGAAGGCCGAGGACGGCACCAAGTCGCTCGAGCTCGTGCCGCCGAACCGGCCGATGACGGTGCACGATTTGATGACGCACACTTCGGGCGTCACCTACGGCTTCTATGGCGACAGCCTGGTCCGCAAGGCCTATCGCGACGCCAATATCTATGCCGGCGATTTCGACCTCGCGGAGTTCGCCGAGCGAATCGCGAAACTTCCGCTGCACAACCAGCCGGGCGCGCTGTGGCAATACGGCCATTCCACCGACATCCTGGCGCGGGTGATGGAGGTCGCGGCCGGCAAGCCGCTCATCGAGATCGAGCGGGAGAAGCTGCTCGACCCGCTCGGCATGGTCGATACCGGCTTCTTCGTCACCGATCCCGAGAAGCAGAAGCTGCTGGCGCAGCCGGTGCCGAACGACAGCGATTTCCGGGTCGGGAGGATCAACGATCCGACGGTCGTCAAGAAAATCCAGTTCGCCAGCGGCGGTATGGTGACGACCATGGCCGATTATGAGCGCTTTACGCAGATGCTGCTCAACGGCGGCAGCCTCGACGGCAAGACCATTCTCAAGCCCGAGACGTTCAAGCTGATGGTGACCGACCAGATCGGCCCCAAGTCGGGCGTCGATCGCGATTATTTCTACTTCCCCGGCGATGGTTTCGGCTTCGGTCTCGGACTTGCGGTGCGCACCGATCCTGGCAACGCCAAACCGCCGCCGCCCGGCGATCTCGGCGAATTGAAATGGGACGGCGCCTCCGGCTGCTATTTCGTGATCGATCCCAAGCAGGACATGTTCTTCGTGCTGCTGGAGCAGACCCCGACGGAGCGCCAGCGCGTGCAGCGGACATTGAAGCAGCTGGTCTATGAAGCGATGGAGAATTGACATGTTCGGGCGCCGCGCGTTGGTCGCGGCGCTCGTCCTTCTCGCCGGCGGCATCGTTGCGAAGGCAGGTTCCGAGGGACGTGCGGTCCACACGCTCTCGCCTGCGGGGCTGGCGAAGGTTTCCGATTACATCCGCAATGAGGTCGCCACCGGCAAGATCCCCGGAGCCATCCTGCTGCTTCAGCAGCACGGCAAGCCGGTCTACTATCAGAATTTCGGCGTCCGCGACGTCGCGACTGAACTCTCGATGAGCGCGGACACGATCTTCCGCCTCTACTCGATGTCGAAGCCGGTTACCTCAGTCATGGCGATGATGCTGGTTGAGGAGGGCAAGCTGTCGCTCGACGATCCCGTCTCGAAATACATTCCGGCCTTCGCCGGCATGAAGGTCGGCATCGAGAAGAAGGCCGAGGACGGCAAAGTCGCCCTGGCGCTGGAGCCGCTGGAGCGACCCATCACGGTCAAGGATCTGCTGCGCCACACCTCCGGGCTGCCTTACGGCTATTACGGCGGCGGTATGGTGCGCGAGCTCTACGCGGACGCCAATCTCTTCAACAGCAATCTGACCAACGCCGAATTCGCCGCCAAGATCGCCACGCTGCCGCTGGTCGAGCAGCCCGGCACGGTGTGGGACTATGGCTATTCCACCGACGTGCTCGGCCGCGTCGTCGAAATCATCGCAGGAAAGACGCTGCTGCAGTTCGAAAGGGAGCGGCTGCTCGATCCGCTCGGCATGACCGAGACGGCTTTCTTCGTCGCCGATCCCGCCAAATTTCCACGCATCGCCGAGCCGATGCCGGACGATCGCAACATCAATCCGACGACGCAGGTCCGCGACATCAGGCGGCCCGCGACATGGGAATCGGGCGGCGGCGGTATGGTCGGCACGGTCGGCGACTACGCCCGGTTCGCCCAGATGCTGCTCAACGGCGGCACTTTTGAGGGCCGGCGCTATCTCAAACCGGAGACCATCGCGCTGATGGCCTCGGATCATATCGGGCCGGAGACGAAGATCGCACGCGACCAGAACTATTATCCGGGCGGGTCTTCCGGCTTCGGCCTCGGCTTCGCCGTGCGCACTTCGGTGCCCCCTGGAACAACTTGGCCGCTCGGGGAGTATCGCTGGGACGGCGTCGGCGGCACGTTCTTCTTCATCGATCCCGAGGACGATCTGTTCGGGATCTTCATGGTGCAGACCCCGACGCAGCGCGGCCGGATTCAACTGGCGCTGAAGACGCTGATCTACCAGGCGATGGGGCGGTGAACCGCCGTTGTTTTGCAGCCGGATAAGAGCAGTAGCCCGGATGAGCGCAGCGACATCCGGGATCCCTGCGAGTGAAGTCCCCGGGTATCGCTGCGCTCACCCGGGCTACGGGACTGCTCGGTTTACGCTCCGCGCACGATCTCGCGGATATATCCGACCGTTTCCTCGATCTGGCTCGCATTGACGTCGAGATGGGTGCAGGCGCGGATGCGGCCGTCCATCATCGCAAGCGTCACACCGCGCTGGCGCAGCGCCGCGACCATCTTGTCGCCGGGAATGCCGGCACCATCGGGCTTGAAGAACACCAGGTTGGTTTCGGGCTCCTGCACCTCGACGCCTGCGATCTGCGACAGTCCGCGAGCGAGCGCGCGCGCATTGGCGTGATCGTCGGCGAGCCGCTCGACATGATGGTCGAGCGCGTAGATGCAAGCCGCCGCGCAGATTCCGGCCTGTCGCATCGAGCCGCCGAGTCGCTGCTTCCACTGCCAGACCGCATCGATGAAGGCGCGCGAGCCCGCCAGCACGCCGCCGATCGGCGCGCCCAAGCCCTTCGAGAAGTCGATCCAGGCCGAATCCCAGCCCGCCGTCATGTCGCGCGGGGAGATGCCGCTCGCGACAGTGGCGTTGAGCAGGCGCGCGCCGTCCATGTGGGTGACGAGGCCATGTTGTTTCGCGATCGCTACGATCTCGTCGAGCGCGGCTTTCTTCCAGATCGTGCCGCCGCCGATATTGGCGGTCTGCTCCACGCTGACCACCGTCTGCGGCGGCTGGTAGCGGGTCCGCGGATGCAGCGCTCTGCGAAAGGTCTCCGGCGTGAACTGGCCGTCGGGTCCCTTCAGCTGCGTGACCTGGAAGCCGCCGATCGCGGCATGCGCGCCGCCTTCGCGCGCGATGATGTGCGCGCTCTCGTGCGCCAGGATCTCGTCCCCGGGACGGCAATGCACCAGCGTCGCGGTGACGTTGCACATCGTGCCTGACGGCATGTACACGGCTGCCTCCTTGCCGAGCAGCTCGGCGACGCGCTCGCACAGGGCGTTCACGGTCGGATCGTCGCCGACCTGCTCGTCGCCGACCTCCGCCCGCGCCATCGCCTCGCGCATTGCGGGTGTCGGCTTTGTCTGCGTGTCCGACAGCAGATTGATGCGCACCGGCGGCGCTTTGGGATCGATCAGGGGAGGGGTGTAGAGCATCAACTTGCTCCCTAAGGGATGGCACTCACTTGCGGTCAGCGAGTTCTGGGTGGACGGCGAGCGGCGTGACGAAACCGCATAATAACGATTTCCGTCACGGTCACACGATAGTCTATCAGATACGGATAAGGATTGACCGGCAAGCGACGGACCTATGCACGAGTGGTCGGTCGTCCTGCATAAGGGTGAGCCTGGAGCAGCGCGATGAGAGCAACAATGCGGTCGCGCACATGGCTCGCTCCCTGGGGCGATCGCGCCTCGATATAGGTCAGAACTTCGTCGATCTGGGCGAGTGCTCGCTTTGTGTAGCGGACATTCACAGCCCGTGCTTTGCCCACATCGCTCGAACTTCGTCAGCGCTGGCCAGTTCGCCACGGGCGATTTCAGCTTCGGCCTCGGCGAGATCGGCCTCTTCCGCCGCCGTCAGCTGGATCGGAGGCTGATCGACCCCGGCGAGCTCAAGCAGCGTCCGCGCCAGCTCGTCCTGCTCTGACTCAGGCAGGGCGGAAACCTTGTTAAAGGCCTCTTCCAGAAGACGCGTCATCATGTAGCTCCACTACTTGCAATCATAGCACAAGTGGATTGAGACATGGGAATGGCTGGCCCAAACAAAAAGGCCCCGGAAAACCGGGGCCTTTGAGCGATTGATCTGCCGAACTATCAGCGCGAATAGAATTCGACGACCAGATGCGGCTCCATCTGCACCGGGAACGGCACGTCGGAGAGGTGCGGGATGCGAATGTATTTCGCGGTCATCTTGCCATGGTCGACTTCGAGATAGTCGGGGGTGTCACGCTCGGAGAGCTGGCTGGCTTCGAGGACGTGAGCGAGCTGCTTGGAGGATTCCTTGACCTCGATCACGTCGCCGAGCTTGACCAGATAGCTCGAGATGTTGACCTTGCGGCCGTTCACCTTGACGTGGCCGTGATTGATGAACTGGCGCGCGGCGAAGATCGTCGAGACGAACTTGGCGCGGTACACGACCGCGTCGAGACGGCGCTCGAGCAGGCCGATCAGGTTCTCGCCGGTGTCACCCTTGAGACGGCTGGCCTCGACATAGATGCTGTGGAACTGACGCTCGGAGATGTTGGCGTAGTAACCCTTCAGCTTCTGCTTGGCGCGCAGCTGCACGCCGAAGTCGGAGAGCTTGCCCTTGCGGCGCTGGCCGTGCTGGCCGGGGCCGTATTCGCGGCGGTTCACGGGGCTCTTCGGGCGGCCCCAGATGTTCTGGCCCATACGGCGATCGAGTTTGTACTTCGCCTCACTGCGCTTAGTCATCGCGTCCTCTTCAGGTACATGGTTTGAGGAAACGCGCCCTCCTGTGTGACGGGCTAGCCCGGCACTGACAGGTCCAATCCCAAAGCTTAAGGGACAGGACCACGGGTCGCGAAACGCTTCGCGGGCCGAAATCGGCCCGCGAGCAAGCGGCTTTTAGGAGGATTTGGGGCTCGCTGTCAATGCGAATGGCCGGACTCACGTTCCGACCGCCCGGATCGGCTTTGACCCGGCCGCACGCAATTCGGCAGCGATTTCAGTGTTCAGGACCTGTTCCAGCCGGGTCAGGACCCGGGCGATTGGGGCGGCGTCGGTGACCCGGTGATCCCAGCGGATCACGACATGGATGGTCTGGTCAGGCCCGACCACCCCATAGCTGACGATGAAGGGGCCGGGCGTGATCGGGTGAAGCTCGCCGCCACCATAGGCGGCCACCGAGCTCACCGCGAAGCTGCCGAACCAGTTGCCGCGCTGCCGGCCGAAATTCAGTCCTATCGCCCAGGACAGCCGCCGCAGCGGCAGCGGCAGGCGGGTCGCCCGCATGATCTTGCGGAACATGGGAATTTCGTCGATCGGGGCGGTCTTGGCGCGCCGGATCTCGGCGTCGACCGCAGCCAGCGTCATGGCCTCGGGAGCTGCGATTCGCTGCGGGATCACGCATTCCTCGCCGCCCTCGACCCGGGCAATGGCCACCGACGCCACGCTCTTTGGCAGCTCGTAAAGCGACGGCCAGGGCCATTTGGCATAGATGGTACGCAGGACCGGCTCGTCCCTGGCGACGAGGGCAAAAGCCTTGACGAACATGGCCGCCCAACCGGCTGGTGCCATCGCGCCTGCGCGGGCCTCCAGCAGGGGGCCGATATCGAGCGAACGGGACAGGGACACGAAGGGCACGCCCATCGAGGCGTGCATGAGGTCGATAATCAGGCGACGCGGCAGCGAAATGGTCTTGGGCGTCCCGCGCATCGCTCTTTTGTTTCCCCTGATTAAAGTTTGTGCAGCGAGCGGGTTCCCGCTCGCCGCCTGCTCTAGCACGAACCAACCCGCATGGGGCCGGTCGGTTCGCCGCATCAGGGCGCCGGCGAGGCGAGCGGCTTGGTCTTGTCGACGATGTAAACTCCAAGCACTTTCATAGTCTTGTCGCCGTGGGCTTTGGCGTCATGCACGACGCCTGCCGGGATCTGGTAGGAATCGCCGGCTTTCAGCGTCTTTTCCGGCTGCCCGTCGATGAGGAGATTGAGTTCACCTTCGAGCACGTAGCCGGTCTCGATGCCCGGATGGGTATGGCGTCCGGCCGCGCCGCCCGCCGGGACCTCCGCGATGGCGGTGATGGTGTTGTAGCCATCCGGAAATTCGACCTTCTGGAGCGGGGTGCGCTTGATGCCGGGCTGCTGGGCGAAGGCGGCAACGGCAAGGCCGGTGAAGGCGAGAGCGAGCAAAGTCTTTTTGAGCATGGTTTTTTTCCTCCCTGGAACGACTGAGCCTAGCAGCGCAGCAGTTCCCGGCAAGGTGGCAATCGGCTTTGCCGTCAGCGCTTGATCCCCTCGAACGCCGCCATGATGCCGCGCTGGAATAGCGACCAGTCGAAGCCGAGCGCGATCGCGCGGTAGCCGCGGTCGACCAGGGCGTTGGCCTGGTCTGCGGTGCGCGCCACGCCGCCGATCGGCACACCGCTTCTGAGGATGCCGGCCTCGGCCCGCGCCACCAGCTCCAGCAATTCCGGATCGTCCATCTGGCCGCGCTTGTTGATGGAGGTGGCGAGGTCGCCGGGGCCGATTACGGCGACGTCGATGCCGGGCGTGGCCATGATCTCGTCGATTCGGTTGACGGCGTCGACGTGCTCGATGGTGATCATGCAGATCATCTCATCGTCGGCGCTGGCCATGTAGTCCGGCATCGACTGGCCCCAGCGGAATGGTGCATGGAACGGACCCCAGAGCCGATCGCCGCGTGGCGGATAGCGCACGCTGCGCACCGCTTTCTCGGCCTCCGCGCGATTGGTGATCATCGGGAAATTGATGCCGAAGGCGCCGATGTCCATCGGTGCCTTCGCAAGCCAGGGCTCGTTTGCCGCGATCCGCACCAGCGGTGTGCACGGTGTGCCGGTCGTGGCCGCGATCATCGCATGTGCTTCGGTCAGTCCAATCGGCCCATGCTCGAGATCGACGATGATCCAATCGAGTGAGCGCGCCATGATCTGCACGGTCTGCACGCTCGGGATCGTCGCGATCGCGCCAAAGGCGGGACGACCCTCGCGCCAGAGCTGGCGGAGACGGTTGAGCGGCGTTGCGGGGACCGACATGGGAAGAACCTGCAGGAAACGACGACGGCGGAGCCTAGCAGCGCGCCGCCGAGGCGCAAGGTCAGGCTGGAATGCGGCCGCCGAAGAACGGCGTCAGCTTGGCCGAAAGACCATGGACGCGGTTCGAGGTGAAGATCATCTCGGCGCCGGATTGCGCGATGCCACTGGTCTGCGCGCCGAGCAGATCTGAGACGCGGCGGGCGATCGCGGGCGCCGGATCGATCCAGTCGACCGGCCAGGGCGCGAGCTTTTTCAGCCGGTCGAGCAGCAGCGGATAATGCGTGCAGGCGAGCACCACGGTGTCGGTGCGTGCGCCTGCGTCTCCGGCATCGCCGACGAAACACGGGGCGAGCTCGGCGAGGATGGCGTCGTCGCTAACGGGAGAGCCGCTGAGCTCTGCTTCGGCCAGCGCGGCCAGCTCGGGCGAGCCGACCAGCGTCACCTCGCAGCTTTGCGCGAAATCGCGGATCAGCGCCTTGGTATATTCGCGCTTCACCGTGCCCTTGGTGCCGAGCACCGACACGCGCCGGCTCTTCGACTGCGCGCAGGCCGGCTTGATCGCCGGCACAGTGCCGACGAAGGGCAGGGAATAAGCGGCGCGCAGATGCGATAGGACCAGGGTGGATGCCGTGTTGCAGGCGATGACGACGAGGTCAGGCTCGTGCGTGCCAATCAATTCCCCCATCAGCGGCACCACGCGGGCGATGATCTCGTCCTCGCTGTGGTGGCCGTAGGGAAAGAAGGCGTCGTCCGCGACGTAGACGTAATGCGCGTCGGAGCGCGCGGCCACGACCTCACGCAGGACCGTGAGCCCGCCAAGGCCGGAATCGAACACCAGAATCGTCAGGGAATTGGTCACGTGATCACTCTAGCCGGACATGGTTACCATTCGGTTTTTGGGGCGGTTTTGCGGCAGGGGCGTTGAGGGCTAATTTGGACCGATTCGATTTCGCGATTGCCGCATGGTCCGATATCAGCTGCCGGACTGCGGCGCGGATCGGGACAGGCCCGCAAAACTCCGGAGAACCGACATGATCAGAAATACCAGTCACGGCTGGGGCAGCATTTCCCGATGGCTGCACTGGGGTCTGGCGCTGACCATCATCGGCATGATCGGCTTCGGGTGGTGGATGAACCACATGCCGGCGCGTCCCGACCGCTTCTTCTATCGCTCGATCCACGCCGATATCGGCTATGTGATCCTGCTGCTCACGGTGCTGCGCCTGGTCTGGCGCCTCGTCAACCCGACGCCCGCCCTGCCGGCCGAGACCTCGCGCTGGCAGAAGGTCGCCGCCCATGTCAGCCACGGCGCGCTCTACCTCGCAGTCATCGTCGTCACCATGCTCGGCTGGGCGCATTCCGGTGCGCACGCACCTGATTATTCGGACTTCTTCGGCCTGTTTCACGTGCCGCAATTCACCGCTCCCGACCGCGCGGCGGCGGGCGCCTATGAAGACCGCCACATCCTCTTTGCCTATGTGCTGCTCGCCTTGATCTCGGTTCACGTGATCGCCGCCCTCTGGCACCACTTCATCCGCCGCGACCGCGTTGTGGCGCGGATGGTGACAGACGAGGCGTAGTCGCAACCACATCTATGCGTTCTCGTGGCACATCCCACGTTCTGCTTCATGTCTTCAGGAGGCCTCATGCTCACCGTCCATCATCTCGGCAAGTCGCAGTCCGAGCGAATCGTCTGGCTGTGCGAGGAGCTGGGGATTCCCTACGAGCTGAAGCGCTATACGCGCGATCCCGTCACCATGCTGGCTCCGGCCGAGTACAAGGCGCTGCATCCGATCGGGGCGGCGCCGGTGATCACCGACGGCGAGCTGGTGCTCGCGGAATCCGGCGCGGTCGTCGACTACATCGTTGCAAAATATGGCAACGGCCGACTCGTGCTCGGTCCCACTGATCCCGCCTTCGCGCAATTTCTGTATTGGCTTCATTTCGCCAATGGCACCCTGCAACCCGGCATGGGGCGGATGATGATCCTGAGCCGGCTCGATCTCGCCAAGGACAATCCGACCCTGCTCGCGATGAAGGGGCGTCTCGATCGGGCCTACGATCTTCTCGACGCAAGGCTTCGCGAGGCGGAATATCTTGCAGGCAGCGCCTTCACGACCGCCGACATCATGACGCTGTTCTCGCTCACCACCATGCGCTACTTCCAGCCCTATGACGTGTCGCGCTGTCCCAACGTGGTCAAATATCTCGGCCGCATCAGCGCGCGGGCGGGCTATCGGCGTGCGATGGAGAAGGGCGATCCGGGCATGGCGTTGCTCTTGAACTGAACGGCGGCGCGCACTCGATCACGCGATCCTGTTCGTGGTGGCCGCCCGTTCCGACGCCAGCTGCGCCTGGAGGCGCTCGATGTTCTGCAGTAGCCGCTGGCTGGTCAGCACCAGGAAGTAGTAGCCGAACTGCGGATCCTGGAAGTAGATCTCGAGCAACCGGTCATAGGTAATCGTCAGCACCTGCCCGTCTTCGATGCATTCGATCGTGCCTGTGCGCCGGTTGCCCGGCGTGAGGAAGCCGAGCTCGCCCATCAGCGCGCCCGGCATGATCTCGATATTGATCTCCTTGACCAGGAACTTGCCGGTGACCGTAAGGAGCATCTCCTTGGCTGGGTCGCCTAGTTTGAACAGCGTGTCGCCGCGGCGATATTTCCGTTCGGTCATGAACGGCTTGAGCCATTCGATCGACATGTCGCCTTCGGCGGCATGGCGCGCCTTCTTGACGAGCTTGAGCATCTGCCGCAGGCGCAAGGCGTTGATCGGTAGCAGCAGGAGATAGAGCAGGAAGGTCGAGACGTTGGCAGAGAGCGCGCCGAAGACGGCGAAGAACGCACAGCCGACCATATTGGCGACGCGCAACGGAACCATCGTCCGCATCAGGAGGGTGGCGACGAAGAAGCCGGCGCCGACCGCGGCAAACATATTGGCCAGCGTGATGTTCTGGACGAAGATCTCCAGCATCCGATTGAAGATAGAGTCATAGGTGACGTTGTTCGGATCGAGGCCCATCTGGACCAGGATCTTCGCGATCCTGAGGTTATCCGTCGCCGCCTCGAGAATGCGGTCGAGGATCGACGAAATGTCTGCGCTGCCGGACGGCATGGTACTATCCCCGCGTAAGGCCTTCAGTCACGGTCGGTCTTCTCGACACCTATAGCCGAAATCGAACGACGACCGCTTGAATGAAGCGTTCGGCCGCTGTGCCGCAAGAGGCAAATTTTAGCCTGATCGGGCGTTTCGGCAATTGCCTGTTTGGCGGTGCGTATGGCCGTGGCGCGCCCGCGATTCGGGGGCCGCCGGGTACGAGCCTCGGCGTGCTGGACCTCGGCGGCCGACGGGGCGGGCGGGACCGGGGCGTGGGGCGATCCCCCGCCTCAGGGCTTGGCGGGCGGCACGACCTGCTGCTCGACCAGGCCGAGGTGCCCCGGCAGCGAACCGGCGCGCAGCAGCATGGCGACGCTGTTTGCTTCCTCCAGGGTGAAATTGCCGGAGATCTGGCCCGAGCCGCCGGTGATGGGCTCGCGGATCACGGGGGCGGAGATCACCTTGCCATCGAGCACGATGGCGAAGGGCTTTGCTATGTTCTCTTCGGTGATATGGGCAAAGCGCCGCGTGCCGCGGCCATTGAAGCGGAACGAGGCGATCGGCTCTTTTGTGGCGCTTGCAAACCCCGGGCCCGCATAGCTGATGTCGTCGCCGTCGAGCACGCTGTCCTTGGCGACCAGATAAAGGCTCTTGTCCTTGAAGCCGGGCAGGACTTCCGTGCCTGTCGGCGGCGTGCCGGATTGCGCCTGCTCCGGCGGCATGGAGAGGTCGATCAGGCGGAAGCCGACCTTGACCCTTCGGGCGAAGACTGCGGTGACGCGCTCGGGCTCCATCACACCGGGCAGGAAGATTCGGATGCGGTCGGTGCCATCGGGCTGGACGCTGGCGAGCTGGACGCCAGCCTCCTTCAGACGCTGCTCGATCATGGCGATGGCATCTTCGACGAGTTCGTGCAACCGCGTGGCGGATGCCGCATTGGTCGGCGCGAGCCTGACCAGTCCGTCGCCGCCGTCGGTCACGGCCAGTGCATGCGACGGCAATCCTTCCGCGGCCGACGCGAGCTTGCGCGCGAGTTGCTCGCGGCCCTTGACGTCGGCAATCTTCAACTCGACGCCGCCGTCGCGGATCGCAAGGCCGGAGAAGGCGATCTTGCCGTCGCGCAGGTTCTTGTAGACGTCGTCGCGCAAATCCGTAACGACGCTCTCGCGCAGGCCATCGGTGTCCACCTTGTAGACGATGCGTGACCCGCCGAGCTTCTCCATCTTGTCGCTGATGAAGGCCGAGATCTTGGCGCGCATCTTGTCGATCTGGCCGTCCTCGGCGTGTGCCGCGCGGGGCAGGGCGAGCACCGATGTCATGATCCCTGCTGTCACGGCGAGCGCGATGAGCAGCCGGGTAGCGCAATCCCGCGGGAGCGTAGTCATGATCACCTCAAGTCTTGCGCCAGGGCGCTGGCAAGGACACCGGCATGTGAGTCCAATGCCAGTTCTTGGTCCCCGGATCGGGCGCGCAGGTTCAAATGCCTCTCACCAGAGCCCGATTACGGCGGCCGCTAGGTCATGGACGAACGCCAAATCATCGATCATTCTCCCGTGCTCGGCCGGCCATCGGTCGAGGTCTCGCCAACCCAAAAAGTCAAAAGACAGGGCGCGGGGACATGCATCTGAGGGAGGACGGAATTCCATGGCGGGCATCCACGCGCTCGATCGCTTCATCGGCAACGACTATCCGGACCTGGCAACGGACGCAGAGGTTCGAGCCTTCGAGCAGGTCCCTTACGCCGATCGCGTCGCGGCCGAGAGCACTTACGATGCCATCAGGCTGGGTGCGGCCCTTAACCCCGACGGGCCGGCGCTCCAGTTCCTGCAAAACGCCGATCCCGCCGACACGCCGGTCGTGGTGACGTACCGTGATTTCATCGCGCGCGTCACGCAGGCCGCCAACATGTTTCACGCGCTCGGCGTCGAGAAGGGCGACGTCGTCAGCTTCATGCTGCCGCTGGTGCCGGACGCCTTCGTAACGCTGTTCGGGGCTGAGGCCGCCGGCATCGCCAATCCCGTCAATCCGCTCCTGGAGCCGCACCAGATCGCGGAAATTCTGGAGGCCGCGAACACAAAAGTCCTGGTGGCGCTCGGGCCGATGCCGGGCACCGACATCTGGCAGAAAGTCGAGCAGATCAGGCCACAACTCAAGCACCTCAAGGCGATCGTGCAGGTGTTCGGTGCTGGCGATCCAGCGAGCGGAATCCTTGCCTTCAACGACCTGATCAAGCAGCAGCCTTCGGACCGCCTTATCAGCGGCCGCAAGATTCTGGGCAGCGACGTCGCCGCTTATTTCCACACCGGCGGCACCACCGGCACGCCAAAGCTGGTGCGGCACACGCATGCCAACCAAGTGTATCAAGCCTGGGCGCTCAATCTGCTGCTGAAGTCGAAGCCGGGCGCCAACATGCTGTTCGGCATGCCGCTGTTTCACGTCGGGGGCTCGTTGACCCAGGTGCTGACGACGTTGTCGGCCGGCGGCTCGCTGGTCGTGCTGTCGCCGAGCGGATGGCGCAATCCGAATGCGGTCAAGAACATCTGGCAACTGGTCGAGCGCTTCAAGCCGGAGGCGCTGTCGAGCGTGCCGACGGTGCTCGCCGCAACGCTCGCGGTGCCGCCTGGGAATGCCGACATCTCCAGCCTGAAATATGCAGCCGGTGGCGGCTCCGCGATCCCGGTCGCGGTGGGGTCTGCGATCCAGGACAAGCTCAAGCTGCCTGTCGTCGAGGTCTACGGCATGACCGAGACCTCGAGCGTTCACACGCTGGCCTATCCGTCGCGCCCGATCCGGCTCGGCTCGGTCGGCCTTCCGATGCCCTATGCGCGAGTCCGCATCGTCCAGCTCGATGGCGAGGGCAAGCTGATCCGCGACTGCGCGCCGGACGAGATCGGTGTCGTTATCATGGCCGGGCCCGGCGTGTTCGGCGGCTATCTCAACGACGAGCACAACAAGGGTGCCTTCGTCGACGAGGTCCGGGTCAATTCCGGCGATCTTGGCCGGCTCGATGCCGACGGCTATCTCTGGATCACCGGCCGCGCCAAGGATCTCGTGATCCGCGGTGGCCACAACATCGATCCGGCACCGATCGAGGAGATCATGTTCCGGCATCCCGCCGTCGGCTTTGCCGCGGTGGTCGGTCAGCCCGACGCCTATGCCGGCGAACTGCCGGTGGGGTATGTGCAGCTGAAGCCCGGCGCGACCGTCGAACCGGGCGAGCTGGAGACATGGGTGCGCGAGCGTACTCCGGAGCGCGCGGCTGTCCCGGTGCAGGTCATCCCGATCGATCCGATGCCGGTGACCGGCGTCGGCAAAGTGTTCAAGCCGCAGCTGCGCTGGGACGCAGCCCAGCGCGTGTTCACGAAGGTGCTGACACCGCTTGCCGAGCGCGGCATCGACTGCAAGGTCAGGGTCGGCGCTCACGGCAGCCACGGCTCGATCGCCACCGTGACGCTGGCGGGCCTGCCGGCGGATCAGCGCGAGGCGGTTGCGCGCGAGGTGCACGCATTGCTTGCACCGTTCGTGATGCGCCACGAGGTGCTGCAAATGTAACGTACCCAACAGACGGCTTCGGTGTCAGCTCGAAAGCAGGGCGACGCTTCGCCGCATTAGCCATACCCCCGATAGAGCTCCCTATGTGACAAGCATCACATAGGAAGAATTGGCAATCGGCGATGCTACCGAATAGTCTCATGGAATTGCATCCGGGGGGACGCAAGTGATTCCGTTTCGGTTATTTGCTTTGTTGATTTTGGCCATTGGCCTTGCCTGCGGACCGGCACATGCAGACCGGCGGGTTGCGCTTGTTATCGGCAATTCCGCCTACAAGAGCGCGCCCAAGCTCGGCAACCCCGTCAACGATGCCACTCTGGTCGGCGGCATGTTCAAGAAGGCCGGATTTGATTTCGTCGACGTCAGGCTGGATCTCAGTGCGAGCGAGATGCGGCGCATGTTGCGTGAGTTCGCCGGCAGGACCCGCGATGCCGACATGGCGGTGATCTATTACGCCGGTCACGGCATCGAGCTGGAAGGCACTAACTATCTTATTCCGATCGACGCGACGCTGGAGACGGATGGCGATGTGCTCGACGAAACCATCCCGGTCGAGCGCGCGCTGTTCGCAGTCGAGCCGGCCAAGCAGCTGCGCCTGATCATCCTTGATGCCTGCCGCGACAACCCATTTTCCAAGACCATGAAGCGGACGCTGGCCTCGCGCGCGATCGGTCGCGGGCTTGCCAAGGTCGAGCCGACCAGCCCCAACACCATGATCGCCTTCGCCGCAAAGGCCGGTTCGACCGCGTCTGACGGTGACTCCAGGAACAGCCCGTTCGCCGTCGCTTTGGTCGAGCACTTGCCGAAGCCCGGCCTCGATTTGCGCAAGGCGTTCGGCTTCGTGCGCGACGACGTGCTCAAGAGCACGGGCTACAAGCAGGAGCCCTATGTCTATGGCTCGCTTGGCGGCGACGATGTGCCGCTGGTCGCGACCAAGCCGGCAGCGACCGGTCCGCAGGCCAATCCGCAGGATTCTATTCGCAGGGATTACGAGCTCGCGCTGCAGCTTGCCACGCGCGACGGTTGGGAAGCGTTCCTGGCGCAATATCCCGAGGGGTTCTATGCGAATCTCGCCAAGGGCCAGATGAACAAGATAGCCGCCGAAGAGACGCGCGCCTCGGCCGAGCAAAAAGCGAATGCGGCCGAGCAGCAGAAGGCAAGGCTCATTGCCGAACGCGCCCAGAAGGCCGAGCAGGACAAGGCGGCCGCGGCGGCCAAGGCGGCCGAAGAGGCCCGGATCGCGGCGGAGAAGCAAAAGCAGATCGAGCAGGCAAGGGCCGACGCGGCGGAGCAGCAGCGCAAGCTGGCCGAAGCCGCCGCGGCGAAAGCACAGGCCGAGAAGCAGGCGGCGGAGAAAGCGAAGGCCGAGCTTGCCGCCAAGCAGGCCGCCGAGAAGGCGGAACAGGCGGCAAAGCCTGTGGCCGATCGGCAGATGCCTGAGGTCGAGCAAAAAGTTGCAGCCCTTTCGCCCGCGCCGGCATCCACATTGTCGGCGGCTGATCTGACAAAATCCGTGCAGAGCGAATTGCGCCGCGTCGGGTGCCTGTCCGCCACCGCTGACGGCGATTGGAGCGCCACCTCGCAGCGTTCGCTGACCCTGTTCAACAAATATGCCGGCACCCAATTCGACGCAAAGCTCGCAAGCGTCGACGCGCTCGATGCCCTGAAAGCCAAGCCCGGTCGGGTCTGCCCGCTCATTTGCAATTTCGGCTCCAAGGCCGACGGCGATCAATGCGTGAAAATTACGTGCCGCGCCGGCTATCGCGTCGGTGACGACAACGAGTGCGAGAAGGTTCAGGAGAAGAAGCCGGCGCCTACCGCCCGCGACGAGCCGAGAAGGCGCGACCAAGACCGGAAGGACGCAGAATCTGCCGCACCGAAATCGCAAGCGTCCGGGCAGATGATCTGCAACAACGCAGGATGCAGGCCGGTTGCTAAGGGATGCCGGCTGGGATTGGTTCCCAATCCCAGCAACGCCAGCGTCAAGGTCACCGGTGAAGTGTGTAACTGATGGCGATGTCAGCCTTCCGAAACTGCACCCTCGGGCTTAAAGTTCTTATTCTTTTTATCCTTGCGAGCTGTGGCTCTGCCCTCGCCGACAAGCGCGTCGCGCTCGTCATCGGCAATTCCGCCTACAAGAACGCGCCCCGGCTCGCGAACCCGGTGAACGACGCCGGGCTGGTCGGCGGCATGTTCAGGAATGCGGGCTTCGATACGGTCGAGATCAGGCTGGACCTCAATGCCAGCGAAATGCGGCGATCGCTACGCGAGTTCGCGGCCAGGACGCGCGATGCCGACATGGCGGTGATCTACTATGCGGGCCACGGCATCGAGCTGGACGGCAGCAACTATCTCGTTCCGACCGATGCCATGCTGGAAACCGACGGCGACGTCCTCGATGAGACGATCGCGCTCGATCGCGCGCTGTACGCGGTCGAACCGGCCAAACAACTCCGTCTCGTCATCCTCGATGCGTGCCGCGACAATCCCTTCGCCAAGACGATGAAGCGCACCCTGGCCTCGCGCGCGATTGGCGGCGGGCTTGCCAAGGTCGAGCCCACCAGTCCGAACACGATGATCGCGTTTGCGGCCAAGGCGGGATCGACGGCGTCGGATGGCGACTCCCGGAACAGCCCGTTCGCCGTCGCGCTGACCGATCATCTGCCGAAGCCCGGGCTCGATTTGCGCAAGGCGTTCGGATTTGTCCGTGACGACGTCTTGAAGAAGACCGGCAACAAGCAGGAGCCGTATGTCTATGGCTCTCTGGGTGGCAGCGATGTGCCGCTGGTGCCGGCAAGGCCGGCCGCCGCAGCCGGTCCGCAGGCAAATCCGCAGGACAGTGTGCGCAAAGACTACGAGCTTGCCCTTCAGGCCGGCCTGCGCGAGGCCTGGGAAGCATTCCTCCAGACCTATCCGGACGGCTTTTACGCCAACCTCGCCCGCGTGCAGTTGAAGAAGATCGCCGCCGAGGAGGATCGCACGGTGGCGACAGAGAAGGCGCGTCTGGCCGAACAGGAGAAGGCGAGGCTCGCGACCGAACGAGCCCAGAAGGCCGAGCAGGAGAAAGCCGCCGCAGCTGCCAAAGCCGCGGAAGAGGCGAGGATCGCGGCCGAGAAAGCCAAGCAGATCGAGCAGGCCAAGGCGGAGGCGGCCGAACGAGATCGAAAGGCGGCGGAAGCTGCCGCGGCCAAGTCGCTGGCGGAGAAGCGGGCGCTTGAGAAGGCGGCGAGTGAGGCCGCAGCGAAGCAGGCGGCGGAGAAGCAGGCGGCTGATGCCGAAAGCAGGAAAGTGGCCGCGCTGTCGCCGCCGCCAAGTTCCCCGCCGCCCGGTGATCTCGCGAAATCCGTTCAGAGCGAACTGCGCCGTGTCGGTTGCCTTTCGTCTACCGCCGACGGCGATTGGAACGCCGCGTCGCAGCGCTCGCTGACGCTGTTCAACAAATATGCCGGCACCCAGTTCGACGCGAAGCTTGCAAGCGTTGACGCTCTCGATGCGTTAAAAGCAAAGCCGGGCCGCGTCTGCCCGCTGGTGTGTAATTTCGGCTTCAAGGCCGACGGCGATCAATGCGCGAAGATCACCTGCCGCGCCGGCTATCACGTCGGCGAGGACAATGAATGCGAGAAGATCCAGGAAAAGAAGCCGGTCGCGACGCGCGAGGATTCGAGGAGGCGCGACCAGGACCGGAAGGCAACCGAATCTTCGCCGTCCAAGCCCGAGGCAAGCGGACAGATATTCTGCAATTCGGCGGGCTGTCGTCCAGTGCAGAAAGGATGCCGGCTCGTCAATGGGCTTATCCCCGGCAGGGCCGCCTCAAACGCGGCCGCCGGTGGGTCGTACGAGGTGTGCAATTGAGAGCCGGGCTAAGTTGATGCGGTGGAGCGCGTAAATCCTACGCCGCCGGTATCCATTCGTGATGCTGCATGAGATGGTGCGCTGCAGGTGAGGGCAGATGACACCAGACTTGCATGCCTCGCCACAAGTGAGCATCATCTTAAAAAAATGGGGGAAACCGATGCCACAACTCTCTCGCCGCAGTCACCTTCAGCAACTGTCGGCCGTGCTCGGATCCGCCGCGCTGTCCGGTTGGTCGAGGCCGGCATCGGCCGCGGATGCGGACATCCCGCCCGAGGGCATTGCCAAGGGCATCAAGCACATTTCCTATAGCGACATCGGCGGACGACCCGACAGCGTGCAGGTGATGTTCAACCGGCAGCACGTCTATGTCGGACACATGTTCAGTGACGGCGTGACGATCCTGGACGCATCCGATCCGCGTTCGCTGAAGCCGGTCAATTTCTTCACCGCAGGACAATACACTCGCACCCACCATTTACAGGTGGCGGAAGATTTGCTGCTGCTTGCGAACGGCGCCAATATCGTCGCGATGCAGTCTTATGACAACATGCGCGGCTATTTCGAGAACACGCTGGTCGACAGCATCACCAAGGCCAAGAAATTCCGCTGCGGCCTCTCGATCCACGACATATCCAAGCCGAACGAGATGCGCGAGATCGCGTTCCTCGAAATGCCCGGCTTCGGCATTAATCGGCTGTGGTGGCCAGGCGGCCGCTATGCCTATGTGTCGGCGCATCTCGACGGCTTCACGGACCACATTCTTTGCGTGGTCGATCTCAAGACCATCACCAAGCCGGAGATCGTCGCGAAATGGTGGCTGCCGGGCATGAACCGCGCGGCCGGCGAGCCGGCGACGCCGAAGGGCAAGCGCTTTGCGCTGCATCACATGATCACGGCGGGTGATCGCGGCTATGCTGCCTGGCGCGATGGCGGCTTCACCATTCATGACATCAGCGATCCCGTGAATCCAAAGCTGCTGTCCCACATCAATTGGTCGCCGCCCTTCGCCGGCGGCACGCATACGCCGCTGCCGCTGCCCAAGCGACAGCTCGCAATCGTCGCGGACGAAGCCAATGCGGATCAGTGCGCCAAAGGCCTGTTCCATACATTCGTCCTCGACGTGCGCGCGCCTGGAAACCCGGTGCCGATCGCAACCCTGCCGACCCCGCGCGACCGCGACTTCTGCACGAACGGCACCTTCGGGCCGCATAATCTGCACGAGAACCGCCCGGGCTCGTTCCAGAGCGAGGAGACGATCTTCGCGACCTACAACAATGCCGGGGTCAGGGTGTTCGACGTCAGGGACGCCTTCGCACCGAAGGAGATCGCGTATTGGGTGCCGCCGACACCGAAAAAGCTCATCGATCCGCGCCCGAACGTCGCGCTCGCGGCCAAGACCTGCGACGCCTATGTCCGGCCGGACGGGCTGATGTTCGTCTCCGACTGGAACGCCGGCATGCACGTGCTGCAATATCAGGGATGAGCGGTGGGCAGGAGACTCTGTTCACCCTATGAGACGGGGAATCGTAGCCCCGATGAGCGCAGCGATATCCGGGACCTTGCTGCAAATCTGGTGAGAGCTGTCCCGGGTGTCGCTTCGCTCACCCGGGCTACGAGTGCGGCGATTGCAGCTTCACTCTGCCGGCATCCGCGTCTCCACCAGGCGCGCCCAATACGACGCGCCGTGGCCGAGGATGTTGTCGTTGAAGACGTAGGCCGGGTGGTGGCACTCGTTGCCGTCGCCCATGCCGACCAGGATCATCGCGCCGGGGCGCGCTTCCAGCATGAAGGAAAAGTCTTCGGCGCCCATCATGGGAATGAACTTGTCGTTGACGCGCTCGGCGCCGACGATGTCGCGGGCGACGTCGGCGGCAAGGCCGGCCTCGCGCGCATGGTTCATCGTCACCGGATACATGCGCGTGTATTTGGTTTCCGCCGAACCGCCATAGGCGCGCGCGACGCTGTCGGCGACCTCGCCGATGCGGCGCTCGACGAGATCGCGCACTTCAGGGTCGAGCGTGCGCACGGTGCCGCCGAGCTCGGCGATCTCCGGGATGATGTTGAAGGCCGTACCGGAGTGGAATTGCGTGATCGATATGACGGCGGACTTCAGCGGATCGACGTTGCGCGCGACGATCGATTGCAGCGCGTTGACGATCTGGGCTCCGATCAGCACACTGTCGACGAATTTGTGCGGACCCGCGCCGGCATGGCCGCCCTTGCCGTGGACCGTGATCTGGATGTTGTCGGAGGAGGCGAGCATCGCGCCGGGCGTGGTCGCGAAATGTCCTTCGGGCAGGCCCGGCATGTTGTGCATGCCATAGACCTCCTGGATGTTCCAGCGCGTCATCAGCCCGTCCTCGACCATCGCCTTGCCGCCGCCGCCGCCTTCTTCCGCGGGCTGGAAGATCACGACCGCGGTGCCATCGAAGTTGCGGGTCTCGGCGAGATATTTGGCGGCGCCGAGCAGCATGGCGGTGTGGCCGTCATGGCCGCAGGCGTGCATCTTGCCGGGGACCTTGGAGGCGTAGGCGACGCCCGACGTCTCCATGATCGGCAGCGCGTCCATGTCGGCGCGCAGGCCAATGGTCTTGCCCGAGGCCGACTTGCGGCCGCGGATCACACCGACGACACCGGTGCGGCCGATGCCCGTCACCACCTCGTCGCAGCCGAACTCGCGCAAGCGGTCGGCGACGATGCCGGCGGTGCGGTGGACGTCGTATTGCAGCTCCGGGTTCTCGTGGAAGTCATGGCGCCAGGCGGCCATTTCGTCGGAGAGGGCGGCAACGCGGTTGACGATGGGCATGGGAGGGTCCGCCTTGATTTGTAGCCCGGATGAGCGAAGCGACATCCGGGATCTTTGTGAGGGAAGTCCCGGGTATCGCTGCGCTCACCCGGGCTACGAATGACGTTCAGCTTTCGCCGAACACGCGCTTGAAGATCGTGTCGACGTGCTTGAAGTGATAGCCGAGGTCGAACTGCTCCTCGATCTCGGCGTCGGTGAGATACTTCTTCACGTCAGCGTCGTTCTTCAGGAGCTGGAGGAAGTCGCCTTCGCCGCGCCAGACCGGCATGGCGTTGCGCTGCACGAGCTTGTAGGCGTCCTCGCGGCTCGCGCCCTTCTGGGTCAGCGCCAGCAGCACGCGCTGCGAATGCACGAGGCCGCCGAGGCGGTCGAGGTTCTTCTGCATGTTGGCGGGGTACACCAGGAGCTTGTCGATCAGACCGGCGAGGCGGACCAGCGCGAAGTCGAGCGTCACGGTCGCGTCGGGACCCATCATGCGCTCGGCGGAAGAGTGCGAGATGTCGCGCTCGTGCCAGAGCACGACGTTCTCCAGCGCCGGCGTCACATAGGCGCGCACCATGCGCGACAGGCCGGTGAGGTTTTCCGACAGCACCGGGTTGCGCTTGTGCGGCATCGCCGACGAACCCTTCTGCCCTTCGGAAAAGAACTCCTCGGCTTCCAGCACTTCGGTGCGCTGCATGTGGCGGATCTCCACCGCGAAACGCTCGACCGAGGAAGCGATCACGCCGAGCGTCGAGAAATACATCGCGTGGCGGTCGCGGGGGATGACCTGCGTCGAGATCGGCTCGGGGACGAGACCCATGGCCTTGGCAACATGCTGTTCGACCCGCGGATCGATCTGGGCAAAAGTGCCGACCGCACCGGAGATGGCGCAGGTCGCGACTTCCTTGCGCGCCGCGATCAGGCGCTCCTTGGCGCGCGAGAATTCCGCATAGGCATAGGCGAGCTTGAGGCCGAAGGTCACGGGTTCGGCGTGGATGCCGTGGCTGCGGCCGATGGTCGGCGTCATCTTGTGCTCGAGGGCGCGCTTCTTCAGCGCCGCCAGCACCTTGTCGAGGTCGGCGAGCAGCAGGTCGGCGGCGCGGGTGAGTTGGACGTTGAGACAGGTGTCGAGCACGTCGGAGGAGGTCATGCCCTGATGCACGAAGCGCGCCTCGGGGCCGACGATCTCGGCGAGGTGGGTGAGGAAGGCGATGAGGTCGTGCTTGGTCTCGCGTTCGATCTCGTCGATGCGGGCGACGTCGAAAGTGGCGTCCTTGGCCTTGGCCCAGACCGTTTTGGCGGCCTCCTTGGGAATCGTGCCGAGCTCGGCAAGGGCGTCCGCCGCATGCGCCTCGATCTCGAACCAGATCTTGAACCGGGTCTGCGGCTCCCAGATCGAGGCCATTTCCGGGCGGGTATAGCGGGGGATCATTGGACTGCTCCAGGAAGGTGGGCGGGCGACCCAAAGGGCGACACCGGCCAGAATGTTTTTTACGCCGTGATTTAGCAGAGCGGGGAGGGCGAAACAAACGGCGGAGGCGAGGTAGTGGGGGATGATTGGGCTGGGCGGGGTCATCCCCCGGCCGTGGCGGGCGACGGGCCAGCCCGGCGCCCCGGAGCTGCAGATATTAACTGTCAATCACGGATCATTGACTGACAGATATTGAAATCTGTCAGCGAGACGTGTATATCTGTTCTCGGACGCTCCAATTGGGCGTCTGGCGGCATCCCGGGAGCCCGACGTCCCAAACAAGTGGGGGATTGAGGGTCGCAATTGAACAATCGGGACCGCCAATTGATTGGAGACTTACGACAATGACGACCGAAATCATCAATTTGACCGGGACGATTGGGCACTGGCTCAATTTACTGGTGGCGCGCCAGATCGCGGCGCAGGCTGCAAAACTGCCTCATTAAGGCGAGAGCTTTCCGAAACGACCGGCACGGGCGCTTCGGAAGCAGCTCCGTCGCCGGGTAACTGAGCCCTCAACGGGAACATGGTGCTGGCATGAACGAAGCCGTTATCTTGACGCCGGAGCGGATCCTCGAAGTCACCGAGGACGTGCTGCGGCGTTACGGACTCGCCAAGGCCACCGTGGTCGACGTCGCCCGTGCGCTCGATGTGAGCCACGGCAGCGTCTACCGCCATTTCCCGAGCAAGGCCTCGCTGCGCGAGGCCGTCGCCAAACGCTGGCTTGACCGCATCGACGCCCCCTTACGCCAGCTCGCCGAAGAGCAGGGTCCGGCGCCGGCGCGGCTCGACCGCTGGCTGCGCACGCTGTTCGCCGCCAAGCGTTCGCGCGTGCTCGACGACCCCGAGATGTTCGACACCTATCTGACCCTGGCGCGCGAGGCCTGTGCAGCCGTCAAATGTCACAAGGATACCATGATCGACCAGATCGCGGCGATCCTGTCCGATGGCGTGACGCAGGGCGTGTTCGCCGTGGACGACGTCAAGGCCACCGCACGCGCCATCTTCGACGCGACCGTCCGCTTCCACCATCCGGCTCATGCCGACGAATGGAAGGACGCCGATCTCGCGGCGCGCGTCGATGCGACGCTGGCGCTGGTATTGCGCGGGCTGAAGGCGGCGTGAGGTTGCGGAGCCTGCGCGGCATCGCAGCTTGGGGCTTGATCCGCTCCTGCTCATGACTTTGGCGATCGGCAGGATGACGGGCCTGGCCTCGACGATTCTGTCGTGACCACCATCCCATCATCCTGCGAGGGTTTGAGCCGTCAGATGACGAAGTCCGTTGGATGCAGGGCCGCCGTGTGCACGCCGTCCAACGTGATCGTATCGCTGGCGGTGAGGTGGATCACGGCATCGCC
This sequence comes from Bradyrhizobium sp. Kon69, assembly GCF_055807515.1. Lineage (NCBI taxonomy): Bacteria > Pseudomonadati > Pseudomonadota > Alphaproteobacteria > Hyphomicrobiales > Nitrobacteraceae > Bradyrhizobium > Bradyrhizobium sp. Kon69. Next base: position 136,360 of record NZ_JBVVOS010000015.1, read on the forward strand.
AGCGCTATTGTCGCCGATGAGGCTGGAGACGGCTGCCCAGTCCGCGAAGCCGTAGTCATGCAGGTTGATCAGGTCATGCTCGCTGGTGGTGCTGCCGACAGCCTGGTTGCCTTGATTGAAGTCGTTGATGATGTCCTGGCCGGAGCCCGTGTTGAACACGAACGTGTCGTTGTTCGGGCCGCCCCACAGGAGATCATTGCCGCTGCCACCGTTGAGGGAATCCGTGCCTCCGGTGATCGAGCCGGGTGAGGAAGGCGCGTAGCTCATGGCATCGCCCGCCAGGCGATCGGGGCTCGATCCGCCGGTGAGAATGTCGTTCCCGCCGTGAGCATTGCCCGACATCGTGGGAGCGTCGCCGTACAACGTTGTGCTGAAAGCAGCTCGCTCGCCATCGACGACGGCAGTGAGGATATCGTTCCCGCCCTGGGTATTGTCGGACATGGACGTTCCGGAATCGCCCGACAGGCTTCCTCCTCCGAGCTGGGCGTCGCTGCTCGCCGCAAAGGTCAGGATGTCGTTTCCGCCGACCGCATTGTCGGTCATGGCGCCAGTGGCATCGCCGCTGAGTGCGTCGCCGCCGCCATTTATCCCATAGTCCGTCGCGCTCAGCGTATCATTCCCGCCGTGCGCATTGCCGCCCATGGCGCCACCGGCGTCCCCGCTGAGCGACCCGAACGATCTCCATCCGGTCGACGCCGTCAGTGTGTCATTTCCGCCTCCCGCGTTGCCCGACATGTCGCCTTGGACGTCGCCATAGAGATAAACATTGGTGTAGAGCGAGTTGTGGGCATCGACATTGAGGGTGTCGTTACCGCCCTGGGTGTTGTCCGCCATGGATTGGGCATCACCAACGGCGACGGCACTATCCCAGCCGCCATCCACGCTCACCACGAGACTGTCGTTTCCTCCGTGAGAATTGCCATGCATGGCCACCAGGTCTTCCCCAACGAGCGTCACGTTCGAGTTGAGACTCGATATGGCTGCCGTCAGCGCATCGTTGCCGCCCCAGTCGTCGGTTGCCAACCCCGGATCTCCGAGCACGGTCATGGATTGACCGAAGTCCGGCAGGGTGACTGCGATAGTGTCGTTTGGCAGTTGGTGCATGCTTCACTCCGATTTCATTTCAGTCGCGGGGCCTGAAAGCAGCGGAGGTCTTTGCGAGACGCGCTGTGGCCGCGCTTGACGTTGAATCTGCTCGGAGTTGATGGCGGAGATTTGCTTTGGGTTGGATTTCATTGCGACCGAAGGAACTTCGGCGCAGCGTGGCGGAACTCGACCGACGTCAAGTCTACCGCGCGCGCCATCTTCGATGCGACTGTTCGCTTCCACCATCCGGCCCCACGCCGACGAGAAGGACGCCGATCTCTCCGCGCGTGTCGATGCGACGCCCGCGCTACGCGGGCTGAAGGCGTAGGCCAACTTCCTTCACGCGTTCCGAAGCCGTCACACCTGACGTGACCTGTCCCGGTTCTATCTCAGACCTTATGAGCAACGCTGCCATTGCCGAGCGAGCGCGGATGATGGGTCTTTTTTCGCGCACGCAAGGCGGCGTTGGCCGATGGCACGACCGACGGGCTTTCCGGATAGGTATTGACTTCGATTTCGACCACGTCCTTTGACCGCTTTCGAAGGCGGTAGAACGCGAGTTCCTGTTCGAGAATGGGGCAGTGGAATTGGATCGTCGCTGTGTCCGGCAGACGGCAGAGTTCATCGATGAGCTCGCCGACAGTGATGATCGGGGGATGATGGATGGCTTCGCGGACAGCCTTACTCATGGCGCAACTCCCTCACTCCGCTACTAACCACCGCGCGACGGCGTCAGTTCCAATCCTACCGGTCTAAAGGTGCGAGCCACGCCGGCGCCCTAGAGCGCGGGCGCCAAATGCGAGCTGCGCAACCGCAATATGCCGAACGGGTCTTTGCGCCCCGCGAGTTTGCGATAGGTCGCAAGGTCGTCAAGTGTCGGACCTTCCCCGCGTCTGACATTCGCGCCCGCAACCGTTGCAACCGGAATCGACGTGCCGAGGCCTGCGTAGAGATAATTGTCGCCGAAAGCCTTCTTGAGCGCGGTAAAAGTCGGCTCACCGGTGCAATGTCCCGGGGCTACGCTGTCGACTTTGAACCTGTCCTTCAGGGCGGTAACGACTTTCGCGATAGCTTCGTCAGGTGCGACGACCAGATGAAATCCTCCCGCGATGAGATGAATCCTGGGATTGATTGCCGTCGCCGCTTCGACGATGCGCTCGATCCCGGGGTGCGAGCAACCGACCAGAAGGACCATGCCGTCGGCCGTGTTGACGGCCAAGGACAGCTCCTTGAGTTCTCTCGTGCCCGGTGCGTCGGAAATCAGCGAGATAAGTGTGATACCGGGAGCAATCTCGGTGGTCTGATCGATCAGTTCGAAGTTCGCGTGGGCCCACGCGGTGCCGAACTTCATCGTCGCGGGCGGCTTGCCAGCATAGTACCGCATCTCCGGCGGCAAGGCCTCGTCTTTCCGGTAGAAGGAGGAAGGCAGAGACGAGCCGTAGATGCCAAATCCTTCCTTCGGCGCGTAGATCTTGACGGTTGGATTGATGCTCAGGAGGTAGGACAAGCCCGCCATGTGATCGGAGTGGCGGTGCGACAGAACGACAAAGTCGAGGTCCGAGAGATCAACTCCCTTGGCCTTCACGTTCGCCGCGAAGATTTCGGGATCGTTACCCGTATCGAACAGGATGCGTTTTCCCGCGATTTCGACCAGGGCGGCGAAACCCCAGTCCTTCGTCATCGCCTCATCTGTGCCGAAGGCGTCATAGAGAATCGTGATCTGGTTTTTCGCGTCAGCTGCCGCGCTTTCGGTGAGCCCGGCCGCGAAAGCGCTGAAGGCGATCAGTGCTGCAAGAAGACTGTCCCTGATGTTCATGAAAGCGTCTCCTGTTGTCGTGCAAGACATACAACGGGAACGAGGGCGGCTCTCGAGAGCCGTCCAAATTGGCTCTCGTCGAAAGATCGGAGCCGGACACGCATCCACTGGCCGCTTGATGCTGGATGCCGTGCCTGTGGTGGAGCCTAGCACAATCTGAGAGAGACTTGGAGACCTTCGTTGGGGGTGGCCAGTCGGGAACCAGATATTCTGGTCGCAGCAAACGGCACGCCGTCACCCTCTAGATTTTCGTCAGTCCGCAATTCGCCGCCAATCGCACCAGCTGCGCATCCGTGCGCGCGCCGGTCTTGGTCTTGATCAGATAGTGATAGTTCTGCACCGTCTTCACGCTGAGATTGAGATGCGCCGCGATCTGTTCGGTCGTGGCGCCGCCGGCGAACTGGCGCAGGATCTCGATCTCGCGTTCGCCCAGTTGATCCAGCGCAGAGCCCGCCGACAGGCTGTCCTCGGCCAGGATGTGCGCGATGTCGTCGCTCATGGCGCGTTCGCCGCGTGCGACGCTGCGGATCGCGGACACGACCGCGGACGGCTCGCTGCTCTTGGTGACGAAGCCGCTGGCGCCGGCACTGAAGGCTGCCTTCACCAGCACGGCTTCGTTGTGCATGGTGAAAACGAGGATTCGCGCCCGCGGGCTGCGCGCGCGGATGTTGCGGATGGCTTCCAGCCCGCTCGCGCCGGGCATCGAGATATCCAGCAAGACCACGTCGGGATCGCGCGCCTTGAAGGCGCTGTAGGCATCCGCGGCGTTGTCGGCTTCCGCCACGACATGCAGATCGCCCTGGCTTTCCAGCACGCGCCGGTAGCCTTGCCGCACGATCGGATGGTCGTCGACCAGCAGCACGGAGATGCCCGTTGTCGTAATCTCGTTCATGCCGGCCTCACGCGGCGAGCGGGATGGTGGCGGCGACGCTGAGTCCGCCTCGGGCGGGCAGGATCGAGAATGAGCCGCCGGCCCCTGCGACGCGCTCGCGGATGCCGGTGAGGCCGAAGCCCGCCGACTGCGCAACGCGTGCCGCGTCGCCGCCGCCATCGTCGTCGACACGGATCAGCAATGCATCGTCGTCGCCCGTGCGCCGCTCGACGTGCAGAGAAATCTCGCGTGCCGTGCCGTGGCGCAGCGCGTTGGTCAGGCATTCCTGCGCGACGCGATAGGCGGTGGTGGCGGCCGGGCCGCTGATGTCGGTGAAATCGCCCTTGAGATCGAGCTGGATCGTGGGCCGCGCCGCGCTCTGCGAGCGCCAGCTATCCACCAAATTCACGAGGCTCGCCTCCAGTCCAAGCTCGGCGGGCAGGGGATTGCGCAGGCGCTTCAGCGCGTCGCGCAGCGAGGCCATCAGATGATGCGTGGCCTGCGAGATCATCCGCGCGTCCTGCACGATATCGTTGTGCTTGTCTGCCTTCGTGCTCGCCGTCTCGATGGTGTTGGCGAAGGCGAGGATGGCCGAGAGATTTTGTCCGAACTCGTCGTGCAGCTCGCGGGCGAGCGCGCGGCGTTCGTCGTCGCGGATCTCGATCAGGCGCCGCGTCAGCGCCGCGCGTTGCTCGGTCGCTTCCTCCAGCCGGCCGCCGAGCTCGCCGACGGCGCTGCCGATCATCGCCAGCTCCATCGAGCGGAAGCGCGGCAGTTTCGTGCGATACTGACCGCGGGCCATGCGCTGCAAGGCGATCACGATCGTGCGCGCCGGCGCCAGCGCATGCGCGATCGCGAGCGAGGCCAGCAGCGCGATCGCCGCCGCCATCAAAAGCGCAACGTCGATCACGTTGAGGATGTATTCCCAGGCGAGCGAGATGGCGGCCGTTTCATCCGGTGTCGCGACCACCGTTCCGGCGGTCGCCGCGCGGGGACTGACCGGCCGGATCACTTCGGCATGGCTGCCGAGGAAGGTCGGCACAATTGACGCGAACCAGCGCGGCGGCGTCTTGCCGAGCCCCTCGCTCTGGCCGCAGAGCGGCTTTTCGAATGCAATGGCCGGTTGGAATTCGACGCAGACGCCGGGTGAGATCAGCTTCATCGTCTCCAGCGTGCGCCACTCCGGAACCGGCAGAAGCTGCTCGCGTGTTCTGCTGCTACGCAACAAGAATTCGTGCCAGTACAGGGCCTGAAGCGCCTGGGCGACCCGCTGCGCCGACGCCGCAGTTGCCCGGTCGACGCTGCGATAGGCGTCGAACGTGGCCCAGATGGTCGCCGCGCCAAGGCAGAGCACGACGATGAGAAACAGACGGGCGACAAGCTGAAGCACAAGGCGCATGCGATCACCCCAAAGTTTGCTAAGGTCAGCCTAACAACGCCGCCGCGCCTTGCCAATTGCGAGGCACGGCAGGATGGCAGCTCGGGCAAATTTCCCAAGCCGGATTGGGCATGGCTCTTTGGACCGGGCGCGGCGGCTTTGATCTAATGGGCGGAATTCACGGCCAGGAGCGGTGCAGCATGAGTTCGATGACAATTGGGCCGATCGCGGGGTCTGCTGCCGACCCATCCGAGCGTAGCGCGCTCCTGTTCTGGATGATCTTCACCGGACTTTCGATCTTCGCCGTGGTGCTGCTGTGGCGGTTCGGACTGATCCGTCTCATGTTGACCTCGGATCGGACCTACATTTCCAGCGTGATCGCACTGCTCTATGTCCTCACCTGCGGTCACTGCTTCCTGCGCACGCGGGCCATTGCCCGTGAGGGCGCGGCGGCCCGGCGCTGCCGGGCGGCGCTCGCAGCACCCGACGGCAGCAAAGTGCTCGATGCGAGCGCGACCGCATTGCCGCGCGGCCTGGTCCGCGACCATATCGAGAGCCTCGTGACAAAGGCCGCCGCGCAGGACTATCGCCCGGTCGACCAGACGCTATTGCTGCGCACGCTCGCCGACCGCTTGCGCGGCTCCAACGGCTTCGGGGCCTTCGTCTCGGATACGCTGATGAAGCTCGGCCTGCTCGGCACCATCGTCGGTTTCATCATCATGCTGGCGCCAATCGCGGGGCTGGATGCCGCCGACAAGGTCGCGATGCGATCCTCGATGGGACTGATGAGCGACGGCATGGCGGTTGCGATGTACACGACGCTGGCGGGCCTGGTCGGCTCGATCCTGGTCCGCATCCAGTACTACATGCTGGATGCCGCGACCCAGCGGGTGTTCTCGGATTCGGTGGTGCTGACCGAGACTTATGTGACGCCGGTGCTGGAGCGCAAGGGTTTCGGAATCAAGAGTTCTGGAATCAAGGGCGCTGGAATCGCGACATGATGGATGATTTCGGTCTCTATCCGCGCGAGGAGCCGTTCGATCCCTTGGGCGTGATGCTGTTCAAGGCGCTCCAGGTGATCGCTTTCCTGTTCTTCCTCGCGCTGCTCGCGGTCTCACCGGACGCCAAGGACGGCAAGATCGATTCCAAGGCCGAGTTCATGATCACGCTGGACTGGCCCGACAGCCATCCCGACGATCTCGACCTGTTCGTGCAGGATCCCGTGGGCAACATCGCCTGGTATCGTCACCGCGAGGCCGGATTCCTCACGCTCGACCGCGACGACCGCGGCGGAGCCAACGACTTCATCGTGGTCAACGGCAAGAAGATTGCTTCGCCGATCCGCGAGGAGATCGTCACGGTGCGGGGCATCGTTCCCGGCGAATACACCGTCAATGTCTCACATTTCGTGGCCACGACCGGCGAACCCGTCACAGCGAATGTGAAGGTGCAGAAGCTCAATCCCACGGCGCAAGTGGTCTTCGACAACAAGTTCACGGTCGATCACACCGGCGACGAGAAGACCGCGGTGCGGTTCCGGCTCGATGCCGAGGGCAAGGTCGTCAATGTGGATCAGCGGCCGAAATCGCTGCTGGAGACGTTTCGCAGCGGCTGGCGCAACGGCGCCGATCTCGACCCGAGCACTGGCGTGAGCAAGAACGCTGTGAGGGTGCGCCGTGACTAGCCTGCAGACGGTCATCCTCACGCTATCGATAGCTTACGCCGTCATCGGCGCGCTGCTGCTGGTCGTGTTGGTCTATGCGCGGCTGCACTGGTCGATCAAGGCCGTTGCGGTGGTCGTGACCAGCGCCTTCTATGTCGTCAGCTTCACGGAAATGCGCGGGCTGCTCGGCTGGGCCAGCGCCGACCGGCTGCCGGCCTCCTTCAAGCTGCTGAAGGCCCGCATCGTCGAGCCGCATTCGCTGGAAGGCGATCCCGGCTCGATCTATCTCTGGGTCGAGCAGCTCGACGAGGACAATCGCCCGAGCGGCATACCGCGCGCCTTTCGTGTGCCCTACAATGACAGGCTGGCCGACAAGACCCATGCGGCGGAGAACGAAATCGCGCTGGGACATCCGCAAGGCGGCCGGGCTGCCGATTTCGGCGGCGGCGATGGCAGCCTCATCGACATGGTCAGGGAATATGTGACGCCCAAGACCATCCTGGAGACGAGCGGAGGCGATTCCTCGACCGGCGAATTCCTGGCGCCACCGGCCGGCGCGCAGGGCGCCGTGTTCACTCCGATTCCGCCGCCCCGGATGCCGCCGAAGGACGAGCAATAGGCTCTTCACCATCGCGACAGGGCAGCGCTGGCAAACCGCGCGCCGCTGGCGCATGTTCTTGACCTCCCTCAATTTGGCCTTATCGGCTCCCAATAAGGTTCGAGGGTGGAGGGTGCGTGCTTCTCGCTGTCTTCTCGGATATCCACGGCAACCGGCAGGCGTTCGAGGCGTGCCTGAAAGTCGCGCGGGCGCGTGGCGCTGAGCGGTTCATCCTGCTCGGCGACTTCGTGGGCTATGGCGCCGATCCGGAATGGGTGGTGGATACCGCGATGGAGCTGGTCGCCCAGGGCGCCGTCGCCGTGCGCGGCAACCATGACCAGGCGGTGAATTCCTCGGCCGAGACGATGAATGCCGAGGCGCAAATCGCGATCGAATGGACCCGCGGCCGGCTCGACACCGCGCAGCGGCGGTTCCTGGCGGAATTGCCGATGCTGGTGGAGGACGGCGATCGCCTGTTCGTGCATTCGGAAGCCTCCAGCCCCCGGAGCTGGCACTATGTCCGATCGACGGCGGACGCCGCCAAAAGCCTGATCGCGACGCCCGCTCATGTCACGTTCTGCGGCCACATCCACCGCCCGGCGATCTATTCGATGTCGGTGACGGCGAAGATGTCGGGATTCGTGCCCAAGACCGACGTCTCCGTGCCGCTGCTGCGCGGGCGGCAATGGCTAGCGGTGCTCGGCTCGGTCGGCCAGCCCCGCGATGGCGATCCATCCGCGGCTTTCGTGCTGTTCGACACGGTCTCGTGCCTGATCACCTATTGCCGCGCGCCCTACGATGTCGAGACGGCCGCGAACCGGATCCGTGAGAACGGCCTGCCGCACTGGCTCGCCGACCGGCTGTCGCAGGGGCGCTAGAGGCCGATGCCGAAACCCCTCGTCAAATCGGGCGCAGAGATCGACGGCTACACGATCGGCGAATGCGTCCATGCCGGCGGAATGGCGACGCTGTGGTCGGTCACCCATCCCGGCATCGATGTGCCGCTGCTGATGAAGATTCCGCGGGTGTCGGAGGGCGAGGACCCCGCGGCGATCGTCTCCTTCGAAATGGAGATGATGATCCTGCCGCGGCTGGCCGGGCCGCATGTGCCCTCAAGCTTCGGCACCGGCGATTTCGCCCACCAGGCCTATGTCGTCATCGAGCGCATCACCGGGACCACGCTCTACAAGCGGTTGCCCGACCTGCCGCTGCCGTATGACGAGGCGCGGCAACTCGTCGCCAGGATCGCGACGGGGCTGGCGGATTTGCACCGGCAGAACGTGATCCATCACGACATCAAGCCGAGCAGCATCATGTTCCGCGAGAGCGGCGAGGCGGTGCTGATCGACTATGGCCTGTCGCATCACAACCATCTGCCGGACCTGTTGCAGGAGGAATTCCGCCTGCCTTACGGCACCGCGCCCTATATGGCGCCGGAACGGCTGTCGGGGGTGCGCGATGATCCGCGCAGCGATCTGTTCTCGCTTGGCGTGCTGCTCTATTTCTTCACGACCGGCGAGCGGCCGTTCGGCGAGGGCGAGACGCTGCGTGCGATGCGGCGCCGGCTGTGGCGCGATCCGCACCCGCCGCGCGGCTTGCGCGCCGACTATCCGCCCTGGCTCCAGGAGGTGGTGCTGCGGTGCCTTGAGATCGAGCCGGTGCGGCGCTATCCGACGGCGTCGCAACTCGCCTTCGATCTGACCCATCCGGACCAGGTCAGGCTCACGATGCGCTCGGAGCGAATGAAGCGCGATCCGCTCAGCGTCGCCTGGCGCCGCCGGTTCAACCAGGGTGTCATGGCGCCCCGCGCGAAATCGGATGTCGCAGCCCAGCTCGCATCAAGCCCGATCGTTGCGGTCGCGCTCGATACGGCGGAAGGCGAGCCGGAGTTGAACGAGGCTCTGCGCATGACGACAGAACGCATTCTCGCCACGCTGCCGTCGGCGCGGCTCGCATGTCTCAACGTGCTGAAGCTCAACCGCATCGCGATCGACAGGACGCTGGATGAGCAGGGCTCCAACAAGCATATCGACCGGTTGGTCGCGCTCAGGCACTGGGCCACTCCGCTCAAGCTCGATGAGAGCCGGCTGTCGGCTCACGTGCTGGAAGCCGTCGATCCCGCGGCGGCCATCCTGGAGTTTTGCGAGGTCAACCACGTCGACCACGTCATCATCGGCGCGCGGCAGGGCTCGTTCAGGCGCACGCTGCTCGGCAGCGTCTCGGCCAAGGTGGCCTTGGAAGCGGCCTGCACCGTCACCGTGGTACGGCCGCCGCGAATGGCTGCGGATGCGGGCGAGGAGGTGGGATAGAGCCGCGCTCTGGATCTGGAGGTTCAGGCCGCGTGAGCGGTGTGGACGGAGCGCTTGCGGCGGATCGGCCAGGAGAATTGCGGGCCGGGCTCGCCGTGATCCGCGCTGCCGCCGAAGAACTGGATGATCTCGCGGCAGGGTTCGCAGTTGAACAGGTTACGCGACGCGGACGCCTTGGTCATTTCCTTCAGGCAGTTCGGGCAATGCGGCTTCATGTGCTTGGTCCAGAAAAGAATTCAATGCCGGCGCGGTGACCGGAGCGGGTGATCCTGGTCCGTCTCGGGCCCGGTGTCGTCGCGCATCTCGCCTTCGGTGCGTTCGAGCCGACCGAAGAAAAAATCGAGGTCAGGATGTGGGCGCCGCGGGATGCGGCACCGGCGCTTCGGCTGACGCTTCACGAGCGCGATCTGCATGGGGTCAGGCCCGATACCAGTCGCGACGAGCGATGCGGGTCGAGCGAGCCGAGACCTTCACCGGTCCAGCCGATGGACCAAACACAACAAACGCACAAAAACCAAGCCACAACGCCACGCCAGTCCAAACCAGGGTCGTCGTCATGATGTGCTCCCGCGAAACAGGCAAGAATCACTAGCGGTGATTTGCGCGAATCAGGGAAGCCCGGAGGAGTACGGATCAAGGTTGTAAATTTAGGCACTGCGCGCTGCAACACCCGTAGAAGCCGCACGTCTGCGGAGCCGAGCGGGCCCTCAGATCGCCTCGCCGCGTGCAGCCGCGGCGGCGTTGCGGATTGCGGCGATGTTGGTCTTGTAGGCGTCCTGCGTGCCGCCCCTGAACACGGACGTGCCGGCGACGAAGGCGTTGGCCCCGGCCGCAGCCAGGGGACCTGCGACGTCGGCACCGACGCCGCCATCGACTTCGATGTCGATCGGGCGGCCCGCCGTCATTGCGCGGATGTCGCGGATCTTGCCGATCGCGGAGGGGACGAAGGCCTGGCCGCCGAAGCCTGGATTGACCGACATCACCAGCACGAGATCGACCAGGTCCAGGACGTATTCGAGCGCGCTGATCGGCGTGCCCGGATTGAGCGAAACGCCGGCCTTCTTGCCGAGCGCGCGGATCGCCTGAAGCGAGCGGTGCAGATGGGGGCCGGCCTCAGCATGCACGGTGATGTGGTCGCAGCCGGCTTTCGCAAAGGCCTCCAGGTAGGCGTCGCAGGGCGAGATCATCAGATGCGCGTCGAATATCTTCTTGGTGTGCGGGCGCATCGCCTTGATGACGTCGGGGCCATACGAGATGTTGGGAACGAAGTGCCCGTCCATGACGTCGAGATGGATCCAGTCGGCTCCGGCGGCGTCCACGGCGCGCACCTCCTCGCCGAGCCTGGAGAAGTCCGAGGCCAGGATCGAGGGCGCGATTGCCAGGGGGCGGGGAGCGAAGGCTTGGGTCATGGCGGTTTCCCGTGGCGGCCGTGAAAGATGGACTCGCCTAACATGGGCCTCTCAGCCGGGCAATGCAGGGGCGGCGTGCTTCCTGTGGGCGGAAATTTCTGCCGCGACCGGCATGAATTGCCGGTGTTCCCGGGCGTGCAAAGTGCGGTGAAAGCGGATTTCATTGAGCTTTTTGCGCTGGCACGGCGCTTGCTGACTTCATCTCAACAGAACATTGGCCGCGGCATGCCGCATCGGTTGGAGTTGTGCAATGTTGTTCGCTCTTGGGGCCGTATCGAGTGCGCTCGACGCGATCCAGTCGCTGACGAATTCGAAATCGTCCTCGTCGACGCAGAAGACGGGGTCCTCGCAAAAGCCGGCGACCAATCCGTTCGCGATCGACAGCGGCAGCAACAGCACGACCGGCGCGACCTCGTCGGTCAATGCGGGCAAAACCCCGCAGATCTCGTCGGAGACGATGAACGCGCTGTTCGCAGCGCAGAGCCAGTCGACGGACAGCACCGGCAGCGCCAACTCGACCTCGTCGAGCTCGACATCCTCGTCCTCGACGCGCCGCGACGCCGCCCTGAAGGACCTGTTCTCGCAGATCGATGGCGACGGCGACGGCAAGATCACCAAGTCGGAATTTGAGAATGCGCTCGGTGCTGGCGGCACCAACCTCGCGCGGGCCGACGACGTTTTCTCAAAGCTGGACTCGAATACCGACGGCAGCGTCAGCCTCGATGAGATGTCGAAGGCGCTGAAGAGCGGCCATCGCGGCCACCATCACGCGCAGGGTGCGAGCGATGCCTCCGGCAGCGGCTCGGATTCCTCCTCGCAGGCCAAGGGCGGCTCGACCTCGACTTCGACGACCGGCGCCGACGGCTCGACCACCACCACCGTCACCTACGCCGACGGCTTCAAGATGTCGACGACGGTTCCGGGCGCCTCCAGCCCCCGTAATTCGGCGTACGATCTGTTCGCGCAGTTGATGCAGCGGCAGGGCGGGCAGGGACAAGGCGCCTCAGCGGCTGCCGGTTCATCGATGTCGATGAGCGTGTAACCTTGCTAACGGCTAGCCTGCATATTCGTGAGTGATGTCACGGTAGAGATAACGATCGCGGATTTCGTGATTGAAGAATGTACCCTTTGAGCGCGCATTCCTGAACGCCGCGGCGACCTCGGGCGGAACGTCCTCGTAGACATAGAGGCGCCCGCTGACGAAAGTCACTTTCAGCTCGCGCATCTCGGGCGCATAACGGAAAAACCGGATCACGGAAGACGGCATGGCGGTGCACCTTGGTCCGTCAGGGTAACGCCGTGCCCGCCGTTTCGTTTCTAGCCGAACCGATCCTTCCATGCCGGCAGCGCGCCGGCAAATGGCAGGGCTGTCGCATTGTAGACGCCGCGTGCGATTGCGCGTGCGACCACGTTGGCGGCGACGGTTCCGAGTTCGGTGAGGCCGACCAGCGGCTCGATCGGCTTCTCGCCCGTTGCGGCGGCGAACAGCACGTCGCCATCGGTTGGGGCATGCACCGGATAAATCGCACGGGCGAACCCGGTATGCGCGATCATCGCAAGCCGCTTGGCCTGGGCCTTGGTCAGCGTGGCATCGGTGACGACGAGGCCGATCGTGGTGTTCTCACGCGCGCTCGCAGCGGGTCCGCCCTTGATGCGCATCGCCAGCATGTCCGGCGTGAACGCGGACGGCAGGCCGCGCCCGCCGAACTCGCCGTTCTCCTCGAACGGCGCAGCCCAGAACCAAGGCCCTTCGCCAATTGTTGTGCTGCCGACCGCGTTGACGACGATGATCGCGGCGACCTTGATACCATTGGCCAGGACCGCGGAGGCCGACCCCAGTCCGCCCTTGAAGGTTGCGGTGGTGGCTCCAAGGCCGGCCCCGACGCTGCCCAGCGCGAAATCGTCGCTGGCGGCCAACGCTGCGGCGTAGCCGAGATCGCGATAGGGCGCGAAGCGTCCCCAGGCCTTGTCGCCACCGTTGAGCAGGTCGAAAACGATCGCGCCCGGCACGATCGGAATCACCGCCTCGCGTATCCGCAAGCCGCGGCCTTGTTCGGCGAGCCAGGCTTGGATGCCGCCGCCGGCGTCGATTCCAAAGGCGGAGCCGCCGGACAGCGCAATCGCGTCAACGCGATCGACGGTGCTGGCGAGGTCGAGCAACGCGTCTTCGCGCGTGCCGGGGCCGCCGCCGCGAACATCGATGGCCGCGACCGCGGGGGCGTCAAAGATGATCGCAGTCGTGCCAGTGGCGATTTTCGCATCCTCGGCATGGCCGACGCGGACGCCGGCGATATCGGTGAGAAGGTTTTTCAAGGCGGCTCCGCAGGCTGAAAGGCGCTCGCTTCAGCGATATCGCAGGGATGCCGCAGGCTCAACCCGCGAGGGCGGTCCTCAGCATCTTGGCGAGCTCGGACTTGCGGTAGGGCTTCGCCAGCAGCAGCACGCCGGAATCGAGCCGCCCGTGATGGACGATGGCGTTCTCGGTGTAGCCCGAGGTGAACAGCGTCTTCAAGTCGGGGCGGCGGCGAGCCGCCTCATCGGCGAGCTGGCGGCCATTCATATTGCCGGGCATGATGACGTCCGTGAACAGCAGGTCGATGTCCTTGTCGGCGTCGATGATGACGAGGGCCTCGGCCGCGTTGGCGGCTTCGAGGGCTGTATAGCCGAGGCTCTTGATCTGGGTCACGACATATTGGCGCACCAGCGCATCGTCCTCGACGATCAGGATCTTTTCGTGGCCGCCGGTGACGGGCGCGTTCTGGAGCACCTCGAATTCGGTCTCCTGCACGCCGCTCGAGCGCGGCAGGTAGATCTTCACGCTCGTGCCGTGGCCTTCCTCGCTGTAGATCTTGATGTGTCCGCCGGACTGCTTGACGAAGCCGAACACCATGCTGAGGCCGAGGCCGGTGCCCTTGCCAACCTCCTTGGTGGTGAAGAAGGGATCGAACACCCGATCGATCAACTCCGGGGGGATTCCGGAGCCGGTGTCGCTGACGGCGATCATGACGTAATTGCCAGCCACCACGTCGGGATTCATGCTGGCATAACCGTCGTCGAGGAAGATGTTGCGGGTCTCCAGCACCAGCGTGCCGCCGTTGGGCATGGCATCGCGCGCGTTCAGCGCGAGATTGAGGATCGCGGTGGAAAGCTGGCCCGGGTCGATCAGTGCCGGCCACGCATCCTCGGTGAGTTGCGGCATGATGGTGATCTGCTCGCCGAGCGTGGGATGCAGGAGCTTTGCGGCCTCGAGCGTCAATGCGTTGACGTCGATTTCGCGCGGTTGGAGCGGCTGCTTGCGGGCGAAGGCGAGCAGATGCTTGGTCAGTTGCGCGCCACGTTCGGCGGCGTCATCGATCAGCTTGGTGATGGCGGCGAGCTCGGGACGGTCAGCGACCGCGTCCGCCAGAATTCCGATCGTGCCGGTGATGACGGTCAGCACATTGTTGAAGTCGTGCGCGACGCCGCCGGTCAATTGACCGATGGAATCCATCTTCTGGACGTGCCTGAACTGCGCCTCGGCGGCCTGCTTCTCGGTGAGATCGCGGCCGATGAAGAAATGGCGCTTGACCGGCTCAGACCAGGTGCCCATCCAGTTCAGCGTGACCTCGTGACCGTCGTAGTGGTAGTAGCGCGCCTCGAAGCTGCGCTTGACCGCGCCACTCCGCGCCGCGCGCATCTCGTCGCGCGTCTTCTGGAGGTCATCGGGATGAATGAACTCAGTGGCGCTGTGCCCGATCATGTCGTCGGGACTCAAGCCCAGAATGGTCTTCACGCTAGGGCTGACCTGGATGAAATTGCCAAAACCGTCGGTGACCAGGATCAGGTCCTGCGAAGTCTCGAAGATCCGCTGCCGCTCCTCGACCTCGCGGCGCAGTTTTTCTCGTGCCTGCTTCTCTTCCGTGATGTCGTGGGCGATCTTGGAGGCGCCGATGATCTGTCCGGTGGCTGATTTGAGCGGAGAAACATTGAGAACGACGTCGAGCGGCCGGCCGTCCTTTCGGATCCGGACCGTTTCATGCTGGGCGATCGTTTCATTGCCGCCGACCCTGTTCAGGATACCCCTGACCTCGGCCTTGCGGTCCTCCGGCACGATGATGTCGATCGGTTGGCCGATGGCCTCCGCGGCGGCATAGCCGAACAGATGTTCGGCGGCCTTGTTCCAGCCCGTGATGACACCGTCGAGGGTCTTCGTAATGATGGCGTCATTGGCGGATTCGACGACGGCCCCGTACAGCGCAAGGCGCTTGCCATAGTAGTCGCGATCCAATGCTGACTGCTGGCGCAACCTGCCGACGAGCCCAAGCGTGTGCGCCTGGAGGCGGACATTTTCGATCAAAAGCACTGCGAGCACGAAGGTCGCCGCGCAGAGGCCGTAGACGCGGCCGGCGTAGAAGCCGAGATCGAAGCGCGCGACGTTGACGATCGCCGACAGCGCGATGTCGAACAGCCACGCGCACATCACCACCATGAGCCAGACGTCGATGACCGAATGCGGACGGCGGAACCATAGCGAGACCAGCGCGGCAAAGCTCAAGGACCAGACAAAAGCCACCACGCCGATCATGATCTGCGTGTAACGGCCGTCGCGCAGCAGGACCGGAAGCAGGTCGTGCTGGGCAGTGACGATCCAGGTCAAGACGATCATGACCGCGGCGACGCCGGCCACGCTGGCGTAGATCGCCTTGCTTGCCGAGCCCGCGATCCGGGCACCGCCGTCGGCCTCCTTCAGCCAGGCGTAGCCCAGCACGCAGAGCGGAAAGCCGCCGTGCCAGATCATGTAAAGCCAGACCGTGGTCTGCTGGTTGGCCCCTAGCAGCCCGGTCGGCGAAAAAAGTCCGGGGAAGGTGAGGGCATGGACCACGGCCGCGGCAGCGGTGAACAGGTAGCCCGTCGCGAGCATGAGCAGCGCGCGGGTCCTGAGCACCGCAAACTGCGACAACAGCAGGACCGCGGTGACGATGTCCGCGACGACGAGCGCGGATTGATAGCTCGCGACAAAGGCTGGCACCGGGAGCAGCGGGATACCTGCGACGGGTACGGCCACTGCGAACAGGATCGACGAGACGCCCACGATCGCCAATGCTGCGGTGCGATCTTTCGGGGTAGCCGGCAGCGTCGAAAGGAATGTGTTCCGATCGGTCGTCGCGGACACGTGCAGCTCTCGCAGATCGGTCTTGAGCATCTTCGCCAATCTCATTTGGCCTAATCAATTTTGGTCCATGGTAGCGGGTTCTGGGCACGCATCATGACAAAACCCACCGCGACTCAACCGAAGGTTACAGTTTACTTAATTTTGTGGGGAACGCGCACGGGGGATCGGGTAAGATGCGCTTTACTGGACGGTGCCATAATGCTCTCCCGCTGCTACGGGTTCCAGGTTTGAATCAGGCATTTTGATTTCACGATCCGGGAGTTGTTCCCTATGCCCCGTGTCCTCATCATCGACGACCAGAAGGACGTCCGTGCGATGGTCGCGATCGTGCTGCGCGTCAACCGTTACGACGTCGTTGAGGCCGATAGCGGCGCAGCCGGGGTAAAAGCCTTCACCGAGGCCTGCTTCGACGCGGCAATCGTGGACATTTTCCTTGGCGATACCAGCGGCGTCGAGGTCATCACGACGCTGCGCGAGCTTGCACCGAGCCTCCCGGTCGTTGCCGTGTCGGGGATGACGGCGCTGGACTTCATGGAACAATCGCCCCACCTCGCCAACGTGGTCTGCCTGCAAAAGCCGTTTCGGCCGAACGATCTTCTTCAAGCACTAAGGAACGCCCAAGCCGCGGCGGACGGCACGCTGCCTGCAGCCGTCTGACCCTGACGCGGGAAGAAACGCCCCGGGGCAAACCGGGGCGCGACGATGATTGGATGAGGCCTCCAAGGCCCCCGGCAACCGTGCTTAGGTGCCGTTGCCGCTAATCGCGGCGTAGCCGCCCTTGGCGTCCCATTTGTAGACGACGTAGTCGAGCTGCTTGATGTCGCCCTTGGCGTCATACTCGATCGGCCCGATCACGGTGTCCCACTTGCCGGCCTTGATGGCCGCCATGACCTTCTTGGCATCGGTGGTGCCGGCCTTCTTGGCCGCCTGCGACCAGACCTGCATCGCCGCATAGGTGTAGAGCGTGTAGCCCTCGGGGTCGATGTTCTTGGCCTTGAAGGCCTCGACAATCTTCTTCGCGGTCGGCTTATTGCGCGGATCGGGGCCGAAGGTGAACAGCGTGCCTTCGCCGGCCGGGCCGGTGATGGAGGCATATTCCTTGTCGGCGAGCGCGTCGCCGGCCATCAGCACGGTCTTGAGGCCCTGGTCGCGCATCTGGCGCAGGATCAGGCCGCTCTCCTGATGGTAGCCCCCGACATAGACGAGATCGATGTTGTCGCGCTTTAGCCGCGAGACGATCGCGTTGAAGTCCTTGTCGCCCTTGTTGTAGGACTCGTACATCTTCTCGGTGACGCCGGCCTTGTTGAGCGCCTTCTTGGTCTCGTCCGCAAGACCCTTGCCGTAGGTGGTCTTGTCGTTGAGGATGGCGATGTTCTTGCCCTTGTAGTTCTTGGCGATGTACTGGGCGGCGACCAGGCCCTGCTGGTCGTCACGGCCGCAGACGCGCGCCACGTTCCACAGTCCGCTATCGGTGAACTTCGGATTGGTGGAGGCGGGAGTAATCTGGAGCACGTTGCCGTCGGCATAGGCTTCCGAAGCCGGGATCGACGACGACGAGCAATAATGCCCGGCCACGAAGGGAATCTTCGCGCCGGCGATCTTCTCGGCGATCGAGCGCGCCTGCTTCGGATCGCAAGCGTCGTCCTCGACGGACAGCGCGAGCTTCTTGCCGTTGAGGCCGCCGGCGGCGTTGATGTCGGCTACGGCCATCTCGGCGCCGTTCTTCATTTGGCGGCCGAAAGCGGACTCGCCGCCGGTCATCGGACCTGCGACTGCGACGGTGACATCCTGCGCGAATGCCGCGCTCGACAGCGCGATCGACGCGCCGAATGCCAGACCGATGAGCTTCAGTGATTTCATGAGATACCTCGAGGGTGGTCGCCTGTGGGAGTTACCGGGCATGCCCGGTTCAAACCGGCGCCATTCTTGAATGAATTCGAGGAGAAGTCACCGGCAAAATACGGGCATGGACAGAGATATCTCGCCACATTCGGCAGCACGGGTTCGCCTTGGGCGGCCTCAACCGTGCCGGCCGCCTTCCAGGTAGGCGGCGCGAATCTCGGGGCGCTGCAACAACTCGGCACCGGTCCCGGCCAGCGTGATCAGGCCATTGACCATGACATAGCCGCGATGGGCGAGCTTGAGCGCATGGTTGGCGTTCTGCTCGACGATCAGCACGGTCAGGCCGTCCTGGCGGTTCAGGGTGCGGATCGCATCAAAAATCTGGCGCGCGATCAGAGGCGCCAGACCAAGCGAGGGCTCGTCGAGCAGGAGCAGGCGAGGACGGCTCATCAAGGCGCGACCGATGGCCAGCATCTGCTGCTCGCCGCCGGACAGGGTTCCGCCACGCTGGGCGTAGCGTTCCTTCAGCCGCGGAAACAGCGTGAACACGCGTTGTAGCGTCGCCTCGCGTTCGGCGTCAGTGCACTCGGTGGCATCCGCCCCCATCTGGAGGTTTTCCGCCACGCTCATGCGCGGGAAGATGCGGCGGCCTTCCGGCGATTGCGCGATACGCAAATGCGCGATCTCGTGGGTAGGCACTTCGGTGATGTCGCGGCCTTCGTACAGGATCTGGCCGGCGCGGGCGCGCGGCTTGCCGAAGATCGTCATCATCAGCGTCGATTTGCCGGCACCGTTGGCGCCGATCAGTGCCACGATCTCGCCGGCATTGATCTCGAGGTCGACGCCCTTCAGCGCCTCGATCTTGCCGTAGGCGGCGCGAAGGCCGCGGATCGCGAGCAGGGCAGTGGGCGACGTCACGACCCGCCCTCCATCACGGCCGTCGCCTCTTCCTCATCGGTGCCGAGATAGGCGGCGATCACCTTTGGGTCGTCGCGAACCTCGCGCGGGGAGCCTTCAGAGATCTTCACACCGTGGTCCATCACAACGATGTGGTCGGAGATCTCCATCACCACAGACATGTCGTGCTCGATCAGCAGGATCGAGGTGCCGAGCTCGTTGCGGATCGACAGCAGCAGCTCGCTCAGGGCGGCACTCTCGCGCGCATTGAGGCCGGCGGCGGGTTCGTCCAGGCACAAGAGCGCGGGCTCGGTGCACATCGCACGTGCGATCTCGAGCCGTCGCTGGTCGCCATAGGCAAAATTACCGGCGGCATCGTCGGCGCGATCGAGCAAATTGACCCGCTTGAGCCAGTCGGTGGCGAGATCGATCGCGCGCTTCTCGGCGTCGCGGTAGACAGGCGCGCCAATGAGCCCGAGCAAGGTGAAGCCGGAGGCGCGCATCAGCGCGTTGTGCTGCGCCACCATCAGGTTTTCCAGCGCGGTCATGCCGGGAAACAGACGGATGTTCTGGAAGGTGCGGGCGACCTTGGCCTGCTTGGCGATGCGGAAATCGTTCAGCCGCTCCAGCGCGATCACCTTGCCGTCGTCATGGCTGAGGCGGATGGCGCCGCCGCTCGGCTTGTAGAACCCGGTGATGCAGTTGAACACCGTCGTCTTACCGGCGCCGTTGGGTCCGATCAGCGCGGTGATCTTGTTCCGCTCGGCAGCAAACGACAGGTCCTGCACCGCGACGATGCCGCCGAAGCGCATGGTGAGCCGGTCGACCTCGAGAATCTGGTCGCGGCTCATCCGTGTCCCTCCTTGACGAGGTCGGATGAGATCGCGTGGGCCTTGGTCAGATACACGGTCGGCGCGCGATGGCCGATCAGGCCGCGCGGCCGCCAGATCATGATCAGCACCATGGCCATGCCGAACACCAGCATGCGATAGCTCTCGAGGCTGCGGAACAGCTCGAAACCGCCGATCATGGCGAGGGCGGAGAGCGCCACGCCAAGCTGCGAGCCCATGCCGCCGAGCACGACGATGGCGAGCACCAGCGCCGATTCCTGGAAGGTGAAGGATTCCGGGCTGATGAAGCCTTGGCGGGTCGCGAAGAACGCGCCGGCAAAGCCGCCGAACATCGCACCGGTCGCGAATGCCGTGAGCTTGGTTGTCGTGGTGTTGATGCCGAGCGCGCGGCAGGCGACTTCATCCTCGCGCAAGGCTTCCCAGGCGCGGCCGATCGGCAGCCGGCGCAGCCGTATCGTCACCCAGTTGGTGAGCAGCGCGAGCGCCAGGATGAGGTAGAACAGGAAGACGATGCGGTGGGTCGGCGAATATTCGATGCCGAGCCTGGCGGCGAGCCCGTTGTCGCTGTTGTCGAGCGGGATGCCGAAGAAGGAGGGGCGGGGAATGCTGGAGACGCCGTTGGGGCCGCCGGTCAGATCCTGCCAATTGATGATGACGAGGCGGATGATCTCGCCAAAGGCGAGCGTCACGATGGCGAGGTAGTCGCCGCGCAGGCGCAGCACGGGAAAGCCGAGCAGCACGCCCCAGAATGCGGCGAGGACGCCCGCTAGCGGCAGGCAGATCCAGAATGACCAGCCGAAATTGGTCGCAAGCAGCGCGTAGGAATAGGCGCCGACCGCATAGAAGGCGACGTAGCCGAGATCGAGCAGGCCGGCGAGGCCAACCACGACGTTCAATCCCCAGCCCAGCATGACATAGGTGAGCACGAGGATTGCGAGGTCGAGGATGTAGCGCTGGTCATAGAAGATCACGGGCACCAGCAGCGTGAAGATCAGGAGCGCCGGTGCAAGATAGCGGCCGAGGAACGACATTCCGCTTTGCACCGCGGGCGGCACCAGCTTTTCGGCGCCGGTCGGACCGATCCATTGCTTGAGCAGCTCGAGCACGATCGAGCCGCCGAAGACCGCGGCGACGAGGGAGGCGACCTCGCCGAAGCGCGTCCAATAAGTGAGCTGGCCGTCGGAACCGGCTTCGGTGCGGACGCCGACCATCAGCGAGAACAGCACCAGCGCGATCAGTGCGTTGACGCAGGCGGTCTTCAGGAGAGCGGGGATGCCCGATGCAGCTTTGGCCGTATTGCTCGAGGGAGTTTTCACGCGCGCGACCGTCAGACTTTTTCGACTTCGGGGCGACCGAGCAGGCCGGTCGGCATGAAGATCAGCACGACGATCAGGATCGAGAACGCGGCGACGTCCTTGTACTCGACCGAGAAATAGGCCGACCAGAACGTCTCGATCAGCCCGATCGCGAGCCCCCCGAGCATGGCGCCGGGCAGCGAGCCGATGCCGCCGAGCACGGCCGCCGTGAACGCCTTGATGCCGGCGACGAAGCCCATGAAGAAATCGACCAGGCCGTAATAGAGCAGGTACATCAGCCCGGCCACCGCGGCGAGCGCAGCGCCGATCACGAAGGTCATGGAGATGGTGCGGTCGACGTTGACGCCGAGCAGCGCCGCCATGGTCTGGTCCTGCTCGCAGGCGCGCATGTCGCGCCCGAGCCGTGTGCGCGACACCAGCCAGGTGAAGATCGCCAGCAGCACGATGGTGGTGATGACCACCACGATCTGGATGTTGGAGAGCTGGATGACGAAGCCATCGGCGCTCTCGTGCAGCGTATATCCGCCGGTGATCACTGGCGGCACTGGCTTTACCCGTGCGCCTTGCGCCACCTGCGAATAGTTGGTCAGCACGAACGACATGCCGATCGCCGACAGCATCGGCGCGAGGCGGAAGGAGTGGCGCAGCGGACGGTAGGCGATGCGTTCGATGGTCCAGCCATACAGGGCGGTGACCGCCATCGAGACCAGGATCACGATCAAAAGGATCACCGGGACCGCGGTCAGGCCGGTCGAGACCAGGAGAAGGAAGGTGATCAGCGCGATGAAGCCGCCGATCATGAAGACATCGCCATGGGCGAAGTTGATCATGCCGACGATGCCGTAGACCATCGTGTAACCGATCGCGATCAGCCCGTAGATCGAGCCGAGCACGAGGCCGTTGATGAGCTGCTGGGCGAAATAATCCATACGCTGCCGTACCCAAATCTGACGCGGCTCAAAGGGAGCTCTTCGAGAGAGAGTGCTGGTTTCTTCTCGGGCCCCGGCAGCCCTTAAGCATTCTCGTTTTGTAACAGGAGGGAACTGGCGGCTGCAACCGGCCCTGCCTCCGCATCAAGGCTTTTACAGAGATCATTTGGGGCTCCGGTTCCCCCGCAATGGGCGGAACCGGCTTCGCCAGCGCCCATCCGGATGCTTGTCGGGAGGCAGTTAAGGTAAACAAAGGGTTTAAATTGCCGCCACAGTCTGATGCGAGTTAGCTCCCGGCAAAGCCTTCCATCGAAGGCGCGGGCCAAACGAAGCGGGAAGCGGCATGTTCGGAAACTGGCGGATCGGTTCGGTCAACGGCGCACTTCTGGCGGCCTATTTCATCCCGGCCTGGACCCTCGTTGCCTTCAACATCATGGTGGCGCCGGTGCACGGCCTCTATGAGCGGCCGAGCGTCGCAGTGGCGCTTTTCCTCAGCGACCATCTCCAGATGGCGGGGATGGACACGGTGCGCGCCGCCTGGCTGCTGGCACTGGGCCGACTGACGGTGGTGGCGTTCTTTGCGATCTACCTTGCGCTGCTCTGCATTCCCCGCGTCCGCAAGAACGCCGGCAGCGACGAAGCGCTCGGCATTGCGCTTGCGATCGGCAGCCTGATCTCGTTTGCGAGCATGATCATGGCCTCGAAGGTCGGCGAGATGGCCGCGCTGCGGCTGCACGCCACCGAGCTCCTGCTCCTGCTCGGTGCCGCCATCGTGGTGGTGATCGAACGGCCCGCGGCGGCGCCCAAGATCGTTCAGAGGACCGTGGAGGCCACCCCGCCGCTAGGTCTTGAGCAGGCCGAGCTCCTGCACAATCGCTGAGGCTTCCTTGACGGCGTGGTTCGCCGCCGGCACGCCGCAATAAATCGCCTGCTGCAGCAGGATTTCCTTGATGTCGTCGGGCGTGAAGCCGCCCTCGGCGAGGGCCGCGCGCACATGCAGGCGGAATTCGTCCCATTGCCCAAGCGCTACCATGGTGCCGATCACCAGCACCCGCCGCGTGCGCTCGTCGAAATGCGGCCTCGTCCAGATCTCGCCCCAGGCGTAGCGCGTGATCATGTCCTGGAAATCGGTGTTGAATGCATTGCGACCCGCGATCGACTTGTCGACCCAGGCATTGCCCAGCACTTTTCGGCGCACGTTCATGCCGGCATCGCGGCGTTTCTGATCGTCCATTCTCTATCCTCCTCTCCGTCATTGCGAGCGTAGCGAAGCAATCCAGAGTGTGGCCGCGGAGGGATTCTGGATTGCTTCGCTGCGCTCGCAATGACGGCGCTATGAAATCAGCGTTGCGTCAAGAAGCCCACCACCGCGTCAGTGAACGCGTGCTGCTGCTCGATATTGGAAATGTGGGCGGCGTCGATGATGGTCATGCTCGCGCCGGGAATGCTTGAGCGGATCAATTCACCCGCCGAAATCGGCGTCGCCATGTCGTGGCGGCCAGCGATCACCAGCGTCGGGCTCTTGATCTTCGGCAGCAGCGCGCGCTGGTCGAGCGTCGACAGCGCCTCGCAGCAGGCGAGATAGCCTTCGACCGGCGAGGCCAGCAGCATCGCCTTCATCCTGGCGGCGATGTCGGGTGCGCGCTCGCGGAAATCCTGGGTGAGCCAGCCGGCAATAACGGCAT
Source organism: Bradyrhizobium sp. Kon69 (assembly GCF_055807515.1). NCBI lineage: Bacteria > Pseudomonadati > Pseudomonadota > Alphaproteobacteria > Hyphomicrobiales > Nitrobacteraceae > Bradyrhizobium > Bradyrhizobium sp. Kon69. The sequence goes on from NZ_JBVVOS010000015.1 coordinate 160,162, forward strand.
CGGCGACGGCGGCGATGCCGCCCTTCTTCACGGCATCGATGCGCTCGAGCCATTTGGTCGGCTCGGCATAGTAGCAGGAGGTGTTGGCGAGGATGAGCTTGCCGAAGCGCTCCGGCGCGTTCGCGCCCAGCCATTGCCCGACCATGCCGCCCATCGACAGGCCGCACCAGTGCACTTTCTCGATATTGAGGTCGTCGAGGATCGCGAGCACATCGCGGCCGAAGCGCTCCATCGTATAGGGGCCGGGCGGAACGTTGGACTTGCCGTGGCCGCGGCGGTCGTAGCGGATGACGCGGAATATCTGCGTCAGCGCCTTCATCTGCGGCTCCCACATCTGCAGCGTGCAGCCGAGCGAGTTCGACAGCATCAGCGTCGGCCCGCCGTCGCGGCCCTCGACGGAGACGTTGATCAGGCAACCGTCGGCATCGATCATGGGCATGCGGGCGTCTCCGTTTTATGTCCGCTCAAGGCTGCTCTATTCGCGTTCGAGGCTGTCGAGCAGGCGGTCGATCAGGGCTTGGGAAGCGCCTTGATAGGCCATCGGCTCGAACAACGCCGCAATTTTTTCCGACGAAAGATGCGCAGTGACCTGTGAATCGGCTGCGAGCACCTCGCGCAGATGCTTCTTCTCGGCGACCGCGCGCTTGCTCGCGGCCTCGATCAGATGATGCGCATCGCTCTTGCCGATCTTGTCGGCCAGCGCAAAGGTGACCGCTTCCGCCATGATCAGCCCGCGCGTCGCATGGAGATTGCTGCGCATGCGCGCGGCATCGACATCGAGACCCTCGGCGATGTCGACGATGGCGGCAAGCGCGCCGGAGGTGACCAGCATTAATTGCGGCAGCGTCGGCCATTCCGCGTGCCAGGGACCGGCGCTGCGTTCGTGGTCCTGCACCTGTGCGGCAAAAATCGTCGCTGCGAGCTGAGGCGCCATGGTCGCGCAGCCCAGCGCACTTGCGGCCGCGACCGGGTTGCGCTTGTGCGGCATGGTCGAGGAGCCGCCGCGGCCTTCGCCGGCAGGCTCGAACGCTTCGCCGACATCGGTCTGCATCAGCAGCGAGACGTCGCGCGCGATCTTGCCGCAGCTGCCGGCGAGAATCGCAAAGCTCGATGCGGCTTCCGCGATGCGGTCGCGATGGGTGTGCCAGGGCGCTTCGGGCAGCGGCAGGTTCAGCTCCCGCGCCAGCCGTTCGGAGACCACGAGCCCCTTGTCGCCGAGTGCTGCAAGCGTGCCGGCCGCGCCGCCGAATTGCAGTGCGAGGCCCTCGCGGCAGAGCCGCCTCAAGCGGCAGCGGGCGCGGGCGAGGCTTGCGGCGTATTCGGCGGCCTTCAGGCCGAACGGCATCGGCAGCGCGTGCTGGAGCCAGGTCCGCGCCACCATCGCCGTGTTGCGATGATTGCGCGCCAGTGCGGCAAAGCCCTTGATGGCGCGGCTGAGATCGGCGTCCAACGCATCGATGCCGGCGCGAAGCGTGAGCATGGTCGCGGTGTCGATGACGTCCTGGCTGGTCGCGCCCCAATGTACGTAGCGGGCGGCCTCTGCGTCGGCCCTGCCGACATTGGCGGTCAGCGTCTTGACCAGGGGGATCGCGAGATTGCCGGATCGCGTCGCGGCCTCGGCCAGCGCAGCCATGTCAAAGGTATCGGCCTTGCACGCGGCTTCGATCGGGCCCACCGCCGACGCGGGAATCACACCGGTGGCCGCCTCGGCTCGGGCCAGGGCTGCCTCGAAATCGAGCATGTTCTGGAGGGTCGACCGGTCGTCGCAGACCGCGCGCATGGCCACGCTCGACAGCATCGGCGCAAGCAGGGGGGAGAGGGATGTGCTCATATTGTGCGGGACCTAACCACCATGGCCCGCCTGTGCCAATCCCAAACCGGCGGCGCAAGCTTTTTGCAGTTGCGAATATGCAATGCACGTGACCGAGGGGCACCCTTTCTTTTGCCGCCTCCCTGCGGTACTTGAGCAGCCCTATAGTTGCGCGATCCAAGTTCGATATCCCGGGAGGCACCCAATGGCCATGACGATGAACGGCGAAGTCCAGCTTGCGGCGCCGCGCGAGGCCGTGTGGGCCAAGCTCAACGATGCCGAGGTGCTGAAGGCCTGCATCCCCGGCTGCGAGGAGCTGGAGAAGACCGAGGATGGCGGCTTTCGTGCGACGGCGAAAATGAAGGTCGGTCCGGTGTCGGCGCGCTTCAAGGGCAAGGTCACGCTGTCCGATCTCGATCCGCCGAACGGCTACAAGATCTCCGGCGAAGGCGAGGGCGGGGTGGCCGGCTTCGCCAAGGGTGGCGCCGTGGTCAAGCTTGCGGAGAAGGACGGCGGCACGCTTTTGTCCTACGAGGTCGAGGCGCAGATCGGCGGCAAGTTGGCGCAGCTCGGCCAGCGCCTGATCAACGGCGCTGCCAAGAAACTGGCCGACGAATTTTTCGCGAACTTCGCCAAGGCGGTACAGGGCTGAACGCTATCGCCTTTCGGCATGGCGCCTTGCATTCCCGGTGATGTTGCCCCGGGGCATAATGGCCCATATGATGGGTTGGAATAATTATAAGAACCGCTTCGACGGGACCCGTCGGGGCGCTGATAGAGAGTGCTTATGGCAAAAATCTCCCTCATCGTGAACGGCAATCCTGTTACGGCCAATGTCGATCCCCGCACCCTGCTGGTGCAGTTCCTGCGCGAGAATCTGCGGCTCACCGGCACCCATGTCGGCTGCGACACCTCGCAGTGCGGCGCCTGCGTCGTGCATCTGGACGGCAAGGCCGTGAAGTCCTGCACCACGCTCGCCGTGATGGCCGATGGCCACGAGGTCAAGACGATCGAGGGGTTGGCCGCCGACGGCGCGCCGCTGCATCCGATGCAGGAGGCCTTCCGCGAACACCACGGCCTGCAGTGCGGCTTCTGCACGCCCGGCATGATCATGACCGCGATCGACATCGTCCATCGCAAGGGCAACGAGCTCGACGACCACACCATCCGCGAGGAGCTGGAAGGCAATCTCTGCCGCTGCACCGGCTACCAGAACATCGTCACCTCGATCTCCGCCGGCGCCAAGGCGATGGCGAAATCCGATCTCGCGTAAACCTCGCGCGCACTCCGCGATCAGGACATTCAGATGTACGACTTCAAATACCATCGCCCCGGGACCGTTAGGCAGGCCGCCAACATCCTGGTCAAGAACGAAGACGCCAAGGTGATCGCCGGCGGCCACACGCTGATTCCCGTCATGAAGCAGCGCCTCGCCAGCCCGCCGCATCTGGTCGACCTCTCCCATATCGATGGGCTCAACACGATCGAGATGAAGGGCCGCGCGCTCGTGATCGGCGCCACCGCCAGGCATGCCGAGGTCGCAAGCTCGGCCATCGTCGGCGAGGCGATCCCGGCGCTCGCGAACCTTGCCAGCCAGATCGGCGATCCCGCCGTGCGCCACAAGGGCACGATCGGCGGCTCGCTCGCGAACAACGACCCGACGGCGGACTATCCGGCTGCGGTGCTCGCGCTCGGCGCCACCATCGTCACGAACAAGCGCCGCCTCAAGGCGGAAGAGTTTTTCCAAGGCCTGTTCACGACGGCGCTCGAAGCCGACGAGATCATCACCAAGGTGATGTTCCCGCTGCCGAAGAAGGCGGCCTATATCAAATTCCGCAACCAGGCCTCGCGTTACGCGCTGGTCGGCGTGTTCGTGGCGCGCCGTCCCTCCGACGTGCGGGTCGCGGTCACCGGTGCCGGCTCCGAAGGCGTGTTCCGTGTCACCGCGTTCGAGGAAGCCCTGAAGAAGCGCTTCGCCGCGAAGGCGCTCGACGGCATCGAGGTGCCGGCGGACGGCCTCAACAGCGACATCCATGGCAGCGCCGAATACCGAGCGCACCTCATCGGCGTGCTGACGCGGCGTGCCCTCGACGCCGCCAACGCCAAGGAGTGAGCGATCCTCACGCCTCGGCCCAAACTTGTCCCCGGTGAGGGTGTAGCGAGACTGGCTTTTTCATGACCTCAGCGGCCAATACGCCCGGTGCCAATACTTCAGTTGTATTGCCGGCATCGGTCGATTCGATGCTCGAACTCCTGACGTCGCGCGGCTATCTCGCCGAGCGATCGCTGGCCACGGTGACCTATCTGTCGCTGCGCATGGGCCGGCCGCTGTTTCTGGAAGGCGAGGCCGGCGTCGGCAAGACCGAGATCGCAAAAGTGCTATCGGCGGCCCTGGGGCGGAAGCTGATCCGCCTGCAGTGTTACGAAGGCCTCGACGTCTCCTCGGCGGTCTACGAGTGGAATAGCGCGGCGCAGATGATCGCGATCCGGATGGCGGAAGCCGCCGGCGACACCGATCGCGATCAATTGTCGTCCGACATTTTCGCCGATCGTTACATGATCAAGCGACCGCTGCTCCAGGCGCTGGAGCCTGACGTCGCCGGGCCGCCGGTGCTGCTGATCGACGAGCTCGACCGCGCCGACGAGGCGTTCGAGGCCTATCTGCTCGAAATCCTCAGCGACTTCCAGGTGACGATCCCCGAATTCGGCACCGTGAAGGCGCCGAGCCCGCCGATTGTCATCATCACCTCCAACCGCACCCGCGAGATCCACGACGCGCTGAAGCGGCGTTGTCTCTACCACTGGGTCGATTATCCCGACGCCGCCCGCGAGCTCGCGATCGTCAAGTCGCGCGTGCCCGGCATCTCCGCAAAATTGTCGCAGCAAGTCGTGCGTTTCGTCCAGGCGCTGCGCAATCAGGATTTCTACAAGTCGCCGGGCGTCGCCGAAACCATCGATTGGGCCACCGCGCTGTCTGAGCTCGACGCCCGCTCGCTGACCCCGCAAGTGGTCGGCGACACGCTGGGCGCGCTGCTCAAATACCAGGACGACATCACGCGGATGCAGGGCGACACCTTACAGAAGGTACTGAAGGACGCGACGAGCGACTAGCTTGTCATTCCGGGGCGCGCGAAGCGCGACCTCGGAATCCATTGTGCCGCAGAGCGAGTAGACTGAATGGATTCTCCCGGCTTGCGCCCATGAGGCCGCGACCCGGAATGACGGCTTGAGAGTGACGGACCATGGCCATCAACCATCTTGCGCCTGAGCAAACCGAGCAGTTCGCCGACAACATCGTCGGCTTTGCCCGCGCGCTGCGTTCGGCGGGCATGCCGGTCGGACCGGGTGCGGTCATCGACGCCATGAGCGCCCTCCAGGTGATCGACATCGGCAAACGCGCCGACGTCTTCACCACCCTGGAGGCGATCTTCGTCAAGCGCCACGAGCATGCGCTGATCTTCAAGCAGGCCTTCAACCTGTTCTTCCGTGCATCGGAAGAGTGGAAGCACATGCTGGATTCGGTACCGTTGCCGGAGCAGGCCAAGAAGAAGCCGCAGGCCGGCTCCCGCCGCGTCCAGGAGGCGATGTCGCAGCCGCGCATGACGGAGACGCCGCAGCACCAGGAGCAGGATTTGCGCCTGTCGGTCTCCGACAAGGAAATCCTTCAGAAGAAGGATTTTGCGCAGATGAGCGCGGCCGAGATCACCGAAGCGCTTCGCGCCGTCGAGCGGATGCGATTGCCGCAGGCCGAGCTTCTGACGCGCCGGCACCGGCCCGATGCGCGCGGGCTTCGTCTCGATTTGCGCCGTACCTTACGCGCGTCCTTGCGCACCGGCGGCGACATCATCGACATCCATCGCCTCGGGCGGATCGAGAAACCGGCGCCGATCGTCGCGCTGCTCGACATCTCGGGTTCGATGAGCGAGTACACCCGCCTGTTCCTGCATTTCCTGCATGCCATAGGGGACGCGCGAAAACGTGTCTCGGTGTTCCTGTTCGGCACCCGCCTCACCAACGTGACCCGGGCGCTGCGCCAGCGCGATCCCGACGAGGCGCTGGCGAGCTGCTCGGCCTCGGTGGAGGACTGGGCCGGTGGCACGCGGATCTCGGCCTCCCTGCACAATTTCAACAAATTGTGGGCGCGGCGCGTGCTGAGCCAGGGCGCCATCGTGCTGCTGATCTCCGACGGGCTGGAGCGGGAAGCCGATTCCAAGCTCGCCTTCGAGATGGACCGGCTGCACCGTTCCTGCCGGCGGCTGATCTGGCTCAACCCGCTGCTGCGGTTTGGCGGCTTCGAGGCCAAGGCCCAGGGTATCAAAATGATGCTGCCGCACGTTGACGAATTCCGCCCCGTACATAATTTGAGCTCGATCCAGGAGCTGATCACCACGCTCTCCCGGCCGCTGCCGCCGCATCACCGCAGCTTGATCCGCTCCGCAGCCTGAGAGGTAGCCATGCTCGATCGCGACGAGGATATTCTGAAGGCGGCGGAGGACTGGCAGAAGGCCGGCCGGGGCGTCGCGCTCGCCACCGTGGTGGAGACCTGGGGCTCGGCACCGCGTCCGGCAGGCTCGAGCCTCGTCATCAACGACGAGGGCACCTTCCTGGGGTCCGTCTCCGGCGGCTGCGTCGAGGGCGCCGTGGTCACCGAGGCCATGGATGTGATCCAGAGCGGCAAGCCCAGGATGCTGGAGTTTGGCGTTGCCGACGAGACTGCCTGGAATGTCGGGCTGTCCTGCGGCGGCACCATCCGCGTCTTCGTCGAGAAGGTCGGCTAGCGGTGAAGCTCGCAATCCTGCACGAACTCAATGCCGAGCGCGCCGCGCGCCGCCCGGTGATTCTGGTGACGGACACCGAGAGTGGTGAGCAACGCCTGGTGAAGGCCGAGGACTTCAGTAAGGATCCTTTGCGCGCCGAGCTGGACAAGCAGCTCCGCATGGGCAAAAGCGCCAGTGTCGAGGCCGGCGGCAAGAAGCTGTTCCTCAACGTCTATGCGCCGACCGCAAAGCTCGTCATCGTCGGCGCCGTCCATATCAGTCAGGCGCTGGCGCCGCTGGCGCGCTCGCTCGGCTACGACGTCACCGTGGTCGATCCGCGCACGGCCTTTGCGAGCCCCGAGCGCTTCCCCGACATTCCACTGGTTGCGGAATGGCCCGACACGGCGCTGCCGCCGCTCAACGTCGATGCCTACACCGCTTTCGTCGCGGTGACGCACGATCCCAAGATCGACGATCCCGCGCTGCTGCACGCCTTCGAGCGCAACTGCTTCTATATCGGCGCACTCGGCTCGCGGAAGACGCACGCCAAGCGCGGTGACCGGCTGCGGGCGCAGGGCGCCAAGGAAGCTGATATCGCGCGCATCCATGCGCCGATCGGGCTTGCGATCGGTGCGGTCTCGCCGTCCGAGATCGCGGTGTCGATCATGGCCGAGATCACGGCGGTGCTTCGCCTGCCGCCCAAAGAAAAAGAAGAAGCCGCATGAAATTCGGCCCGGCGAGCCCCAGGGATGCGATCGGCGGGGTGACCGTCCACACTCTGCGCCAGGGACCGCTGGTGTTGAAGAAGGGCACGACGATCGGGCCCACCGAGGTCGAGGCGCTGGAGCGCGCCGGCATCAAGGACGTCGTGGTGGTGCGGATGGAGGCGGGCGATGTCTCCGAGGACATCGCTGCCGCCAGCATCGCGCTCGCCGTCGGTGGCGATGGCATTCATGTCGAGCGTGCCTTTACCGGTCGCGCCAATCTGTTCGCCGCGCGCCCGGGCGTGCTGGTGATCGATCGCGCCGCGGTGGACCGCATCAACAATATCGACGAGGCCATTACCTTTGCCACGCTCTCGGCCTTCAAGCCGGTGGTCGAGGGCGAGATGGTCGGCACGGTCAAGATCATCCCGTTCGGCGTCGAAGGAAACTTGCGTGATGCCGCGGTGAAGGCCGCGGGTCGCGACGTGCTGAAGATCGCGCCTTACGTCATCAAGCGTGTCGGCGTGGTCTCGACGCTGTTGCCCGGCCTGTCCTCCAAGGTGATCGACAAGACGTTGCGCGTCACCGCCGAGCGGCTGGCGCCAGCCGGCGCCGGCATCATCGCCGAGCGGCGGGTCGCCCATGAGGAGCAGGCGCTGTCGGCTGCGATCAAGGAATTGCTGGGACTCGGCGCCGAGCTCGTGATCGTGTTCGGGGCATCCGCGATCGCCGATCGTCGCGACGTGATCCCTGCGGCCGTGACCGGCATCGGCGGCGAGATCGAGCATTTCGGCATGCCGGTCGATCCGGGCAATCTGCTGCTGATTGCCCGGGCCGGCACCGTGCCGGTGCTGGGCGCGCCCGGCTGCGCGCGCTCGCCGGTCGAGAACGGCTTTGACTGGGTGCTGATGCGGCTCTTGGCCGGCATCAAGGTGACTCGGTCCGAGCTGATGGGCATGGGCGTCGGCGGCCTCCTGATGGAGATCGTCACGCGTCCGCAGCCGCGCGCAAAACCGGAGATCGAGGGCAACAACCACGTCGCGGTCATCGTACTCGCGGCGGGCCGTTCGACCCGGATGGGTGGGCCGAACAAGCTTCTCGCCGAGCTCGACGGCAAGAAGCTGGTGCGGATTGCGACCGAGCAGGCGCTGGCCTCGAAAGCATCGGAGGTCATCGTCGTCACCGGCCATCAGACCGAGCTGATCGAGCAAGCCTTGCAAGGCCTGAAGGTGCGTTTCGTCAAAAATCCGGATTTTGCCGGCGGCATCGCAAGCTCGGTCAAGGCCGGTATCGCGGCCGTTCCAGAAGCTTGCGACGGCGCTGTGGTCTGCCTCGGCGACATGCCGCTGATCGATGCCGGCCTGATCGACTGTCTCATCGACGCGTTCGCACCGGACCGCGGCAATCTCATCGTCGTGCCCGTCAGCGAAGGCCGCCGCGGCAATCCCGTGCTGTGGTCGCGCCGCTTCTTCACGGAGTTGATGACGCTCGACGGCGATGTCGGCGCGCGCCATCTGATCGCCAAGCACACCGAGGCGGTCGCCGAAGTGCCGGTCGAGGGCGAGAGCGCCTTCCTCGACATCGACACGCCGCAGGCGTTGGAAGCGGCAAGACGCGGGTGACGCTGCGGTAGGGTGGGCAAAGGCGCACGGCGCTGTGCCCACCACCTTGCTACGAGGTGATCGCGTTTGGTGGGCACGCTTCCGCCTTCGAGCTACGGCGGACAAGTCGCTTTGCCCACTCGAGAAGCCGATGTCCGCGGCTCGCCTACTTCTTGGTGTTCGATAGCTTCTCGACCCCGGCCTTCAGCTCGACACCGCTCTTCGTCAACAGGGTCTTGTCGCCGCTGTTGAACGTAAACGTGTCGGCGCCCGCGCTGATGCCGTTCCACGCGACGGTTTCCCCGAGGGACAGATACCACAATCCCTGGAATCCCGTTGAATTGTTCAATTGTCCGGTCCACACGGTGGTCGATCCACAGCCGAGGAAATTCACCGAGAAGCTGATTGCGGTGCCTGTGTTGCCGTAGGCCAGCCAACCCGTCACGCCTTGCGGCTTGCCCTCATCGCAGCTGTTCGCCGCATTGTTGGTGTAGGTCCCCGTGATGGCGCCTGTCGTCGTGTTGAAGTTGGTGATGGCGAGGGTCGAGCCGTACTGGTTGGTCCAGGTCCAGCTCACCGTCTGCGCCTGCGAAGGTCCGATGAGACAGGCCGACGCGAGCATTCCGAACAACATTGCATTGATGTGGCGCATGGTCGCTTCCTCCGGCTCTCTGCTTTGAGTTTCACGACCTTAAATAACGCGATTGAAAAACACAACTATAAAGTGTAAGTTCATATCGCGATTCCGGCGCGGCTTTTCAATCACGTGTTCACCAAGTGGAAACGACCGACGCTTAGAGTCGCCTTCACCTGCCTTGGGGGGAGGGGTTTTTCCATGGCTTCGAACGTCGTCGCGCGCCGTTGCGCGATGTTTTTCTTTGCGCTGTCCGTCTGCGTCGCGGGCGCTCGCCATATCACGGATGCTCACGCCGCCGGCGCATTTGCGGTCGGCAAGTGCGGCGCCTATGGCCAGGCCTTTGATTATGGAGCCGAGCACGAAGCGCGTGCGGCGGCGCAGAAGCAGTGCAAGGGCGATTGCACGACCGTGACGATGAAGCGCGCCTGCGCCGCGATGTCGGTCGATCTGTCCAATCCCTGCGGCGCCTATGGCTATGCCGTCAAACCGAAGATCTCGGCCACGCTCAATGCCGCGACGCGCGAATGCTACAAATACGGCGGCAAGGAATGCGTGATCCGCGCCTGGGCCTGCGACGCAAAGGGTTGATTCCTGTTGCCGTCATTCCGATGTTGCGTAGCATCGAGTTCGGAATGATAGTTGGGGAATTCAATGCAATTCGACACTAAAATCGCCGTTGTGATCCGCACGGATCTTCAGCCCTGGCAGAAGCTCAACGTTGCCTCGTTCCTGACAAGCGGCATCGCGGCTGCGTTTCCCGACTGCATCGGCGAGCCCTATGAGGACGCGTCAGGCACGAGATATCACGCGCTGATCGGTCAGCCGATCCTGATCTATGGCGCCGACGGTCCCGCGTTGACGCGCGCGCTCGATCGAGCCCTGACGCGCAGCGTCAAGCCGGCGGTCTATACCGAGGACATGTTCAAGACCACGCATGATGCCGCCAATCGCGAAGCGGTGAGGGCGGTTGCGCGGCCCGATCTCAACCTCGTCGGTCTTGCCGTGCGCGCCGAGCGCAAGGTGATCGACAAGATCGTTGATGGGCTGAAGTTTCATAGTTGACGTGAACGCGCGCGGTCTTGCGCGCGCTTCCACTTGCGATGCCTTATCCCGGCGGCATGCCCGCGAACTTCGGAAGGTCTGGGTCGAGGCGATCCCAGGCATGTCCGCGCGCGGCGTAAGTCACCACTTGCGGCTCGTAGCGGGCGGGTTCGTCGAGACTTGCGGCGCGGATGGTGAAGATGTCGGGCATGGCCGCGAACATCAGGTAAACGGGCAAGCCGCACTGGGCGCAGAAACCGCGTGTTTTCACGTTGCCGCTGTCGCCGACCATGTCCCAGTGCTTCGCTTCGCCCGTCACGGTGACGCCGGCGCGCGCGAAGGTCATGTACGAGCCGTGGCCGCTACCGCTTTCGCGCTGGCAGTCCCGGCACTGGCAGTGATTGCTGAACAGCGGCTCACTGGCGATTGAATAGCGGATCGCGCCGCAGGCGCAGCCGCCGGTAAAGGGCTTGGTCATGCGATCACTCCTTACTTGTCTTCGCCGCTGATCTCGTCGAGCTGGCGCACGACCTTCTTCCAGCCGCCGCTCATGCCCGTGTAGGCCGACTCGTTCCTGGGTATGACGAAGCCCGCATGAACCAGACGGATCCGCGTGCCGGCCTCGACCGGGGTGAGGGACCACGTCACGACAGTGTCGAGCGGCGCGCCGTAGCCGGTGTTGCGCTCATCGCCGCCCTTCCAGGCGTAGACGAGGCGCCGGTTCGGCGTGACTTCAAGGACGCGACAATGGATGACGCCATCCCAGGCGCCACCCGGCGTGGTCTGGTAGGTGAAAGTGTTGCCTTCGACGGCCTCGAAACCGGTCGGCGGCATCAGCCAGCGCGCGATGAGCTGCGCGCTGGTCAGCGCCTTCCAGATCGTCTCCGGCGCGTGAGGGAGCACCTCGTCGAGGACGATGTCTTTTGTCTCGGCTTTCAATTCAAGAGCACTCACGGATCGATCTCCTTCAAGAGGTCACGCAGGTTCTGGAAGCGCTCGCGCCAGAACACGCCGTAATGGTCCATCCAGGAGACCAACGGTTCGAGGCCTTGCGGCGCGGCACGGTAATAGACGTTGCGGCCCTCGGCACGCTCGGCGACGAGGCCGGCCTGCTTGAGGGACTTCAGGTGTTGTGAGATCGCGCCTTGCGTCACGCCGCTTCCGCGCGTGAGCTCGGCGACGCTGATCTCCTTGCTCTCGAAGACGCGCTCGAACACCGCGCGCCGGGTCGGATCGGCGAGGGCGCGCATCACGGTGGTGACGGGATTCGGGGCGGCTTCGATCATGGGAATTAGATTAGTGTACGCTAATGAATTAGTCAAGACTAATTTGTTGGGTTGGTTGGGTCTGTAGTCCTGTCTTGACGATGACTGACCGGTCAGTCATATTATCAGGATGACCAGGAAGCCGACCAAACCCGCCGCCCCGTCCACAGATCGCGCCACCGCAAGGGCCTCTGCAAGCGCTGGCAACGACGCGGCGCCCGCGCCGAGCCGCGCCACGCGCGCGGCGGAGCGGCGCGCGGCGATCGTGGATGCCGCGATGGAGGAATTCATCGCGCGCGGCTTTGCCGCCACGCGGCTCGACGACATCGCGAAGCGCGCGGGTGTCGCCAAGGGCACCATCTACCTGCACTTCAAGGACAAGGAATCTATGTTCGAGGAGCTGGTGCGGACCGTGATCGTGCCTGTTGTGACGCGGTTGACGGCATTGCCGCCGCCGGCGGGCTCGGTGCGTGATCTCGTCGAGACGTTTGCCAGCAACTTCCTCAAGGAGGTGATCGGCACCAGACGCGGCGATCTCGTGCGCCTGATCGTGGCCGAGGGACCGCGCTTTCCGTCCGTGGCCGATTTCTACTACCGCGAGGTCGTCTCGCGCGGGATGGCCGCCATGCGCGCCCTGATCGAGCTCGGCATTGCCCGTGGCGAGATCCGCCAGAAGAACCTGGCGCATTACCCGCAGATCCTGGTCGCACCCGCGATGATCGCGGTGATCTGGCAGAACCTGTTTGCGCGGCACGCGCCGCTCGACGCGCAGGACATGCTGCGCGTTCATCTCGATTTGATTTTTGGCGAACGGAGCACGACATGAGGTCGTCGCGAACCATCTCTCACCTCATCCTGAGGAGCGCGGAGCGCGCGTCTCGAAGGATGCAGGCCCAGCTGTGGCTCCTCGCCCTTCGAGACGCCGCTTCGCGGCTCCTCAGGGTGAGGGTTCGACAGAATCACCTGCCGCGCCTCTGTGCGATCGCGGTTGTCGTCCTTGCGACCGGTCTTGCTGGCTGCAAGGACAGGCGTGAGCCCGGCTTCCAGGGCTGGGTCGAGGCCGACATGATCTTCGTCAGCCCGGACGAGGCGGGCCGCGTGACGAAGCTGAACATCCGCGAGGGCGACGAGGTCAAGGTCGGCGATCACCTCTATTCCGTCGACGACGATCTCCAGCTTGCCGATCTCAACCAGAACAAGGCGACGCTGGCGAATGCGCAGCAGACCTATGACCGCGCGGCCTCGCTGAGCAAGACCGGCTCGGGCACGCAGGCCAATCTCGACTCGGCTGTCTCCGCCTTGCGAGTCGCGGAGGCACGGGTGGCGACCTCGGAGACGCGGATGGCGCGGCGCAAGGGCTTTGCGCCCGTGGCCGGTACCATCCAGCAGATCTATTTTCGCGAGGGCGAGATGGTGGCGGCGCAGCGGCCCGTGCTCTCGATCATGCCTCCCGGCAACATGAAGCTGCGTTTCTTCGTGCCGGAGACCGAGCTGCCGAAGCTTGCGATCGGCGATACGGTGCGGATCGCGTGCGACAATTGCGCCGGCGATCTCACGGCAAAGATCTACTTCATCGCGACTTCGGCCGAATACACCCCGCCTGTCATCTACAGCCTCGAGGAGCGTAACAAGCTTGTCTATCTGATCCAGGCGCGGCCCTCGCGTCCCGACGCCTTGCGTGTCGGGCAGCCCATCGACGTCCATCTCAATCCCAAAACCCCCGTGGCGGACAAGCGATGAACGGCGGCAATGGCATTGCGATCGACGTCAAGGGCCTGAGCAAGTCGTTCGGCGGCCGCGAGGTTGTGCACAATTTGTCGATGCAGGTGAAGCGGGGTTCGATCTACGGCTTCCTCGGCCCCAACGGCTCGGGCAAGACGACGACCATCCGCATCCTCTGCGGCCTGCTCACGCCCGACAGCGGTGAGGGCACCTGCCTCGGCTACGACATCCTGAAGGACGCCGAAAAGATCAAGCGCCAGGTCGGTTACATGACCCAGCGCTTCAGCCTCTATCAGGATCTCTCCGTCCGCGAAAACCTCGAATTCGTCGCGCGCCTATACGGTCTTCGCGATGCACGCGGCGCCGCGCGCGACATGATCAAGCGGATCGGGCTCTCGGGCCGCGAGGAACAGCTCGCGGGCGAGCTCTCCGGCGGCTGGAAGCAGCGGCTGGCGTTGGGCGCCTGCACATTGCCCAGTCCGAAACTGCTGCTGTTGGACGAGCCGACCGCCGGCGTCGACCCGAAGGCGCGGCGCGATTTCTGGAACGAGATTCATGCACTGGCGGCCGACGGTCTCACCGTGCTGGTCTCGACACACTACATGGACGAGGCCGAGCGCTGTCACGAGATCGCCTACATCGCCTATGGCCATCTGCTCGTGCACGGCACCGTCGAGGAGGTGATCGCGAAATCCGCGCTGACGACCTACACCGTGACGGGCGAGGACCTGAACGAGCTCACGGCTGCGCTCACCGGCAAGCCTGGGATCGACATGGTGGCGCCGTTCGGCACGTCGCTGCACGTGTCCGGCCGCGATGTCCCCGCGCTCGAGGCCAGCATCGCGCCGTGGCGCGAGAAAAGCGGGCTGCACTGGCACAAATCGTCGCCGTCACTGGAAGACGTGTTCATCGAATTGATGGGCCGTTCCAAGGACAATTTCCAATGACCGCCGTCGATCGTCCCGAGCCCCAGCACGCGATCCGGGAGCGCTTCGGCTTCTGGAGGCGCTCCTATGCGATGCTGATCAAGGAGTTCATTCAGCTCAGGCGCGACCGGGTGTCGTTTGCGATGATCGTAATTCTGCCGGTGATGCAGCTGCTCTTGTTCGGCTATGCCATCAACACCACGCCGCACAATCTGCCGAGCGCGGTGCTGCTCCAGGAGGACTCCGATCTCGCCCGCTCGATCCTGAAGGCGCTGGAGAACACCGCCTATTTTCGTTTCATCTACGAAGTGCACGACGTCGACGATTTCGACAATCTCCTGAAGTCCGGCAAGGTTCTGTTCGGCGTCGAGATCCCGCGCGGCTTCGAGCGGGCAGTGCGGCGCGGCGATAGACCGGCGCTGCTGGTCGCGGCCGACGCCACCGATCCAGTGGCGGCGAGCGCGGCGATCGGCTCGCTCGGCATGGTCGTGCAGACCGCACTCAAGCACGATCTCTACATCGGAGATCCCCCGGAGATGCCGTTCGAGATCCGCGCGCATGCCCGCTACAACCCCGCCGCCGCGTCGAGCCTCAACATCGTGCCGGGCCTCGTCGGCACCATCCTCACCATGACCATGCTGATCTTCACCGCGCTCTCGGTCACGCGCGAGGTCGAGCGCGGCACGATGGAGAGCCTGCTGTCGATGCCGATCAGGCCGGTCGAGGTGATGTTCGGCAAGATCATCCCTTACGTGCTGGTCGGGTTCGTGCAGGCGTTTCTCATTATCGGCATCGGGGTCGGCCTGTTCGGCGTGCCGGTGCTCGGCAATCTGTTCCTGCTGGCGCTGCTCTCGACCCTGTTCATCACGACCAACCTGGCGATTGGGTACACGATCTCGACGCTGGTGCAGAACCAGCTCCAGGCGATGCAGATGTCGATGATGTTCTTCCTGCCGAGCATCTTGCTGTCCGGCTTCATGTTCCCGTTTGCCGGGATGCCGGCCTGGGCGCAATATGTCGGCGAGTGCCTGCCATTGACGCATTATCTGCGCATCGTCCGCGCCATCATGCTGAAGGGCGCGAGCATGCAAAATTTGCGTTTCGACGCGTTGGCGCTGGCGGTCCTGATGCTGCTCGCCATGACCATCGCCGTGACGCGCTTCCGCCGCACGCTGGATTGAGGCAAGATGCCCCTGGAATCAAGGGGGCGGAATGGTCAGTTTTGCGAGCAGGAAGGACCGGCAGCATGCCGTGATGTCCGAAGACTTCGAGCGCGAGCTGACGCGCGAAGTGCTGCGCACCGAACTCGTGCGGGTGAGGGCGCTGATCACGACGGGCTGCGTCATCGTCGTGTTCCTCACCGCGATCTATCTCGTCGATTCCTCCGTGGTGCAGCGGGTCTGGCGGGGCACGGAGGGGCTTGCCGAGGTCTATGGTCTTCTGACCGGCTTCATCCTGTTCGAAGTCTGGGTCCACAGCCAGATCAGGCGAAACCTCAAGCTCGACCGCGATCTGCCGGTGATCCGGCGCTATATCGGGGCGCTGATCGAGACCTCGCTGCCAACCGTCATCCTGATCCTGCAGATCCGCAGCATGGGCGCGAGCCAAGCGCTCGGCTTCGTCGTGCCGCTGATCTATTTCATTTTCGTCATCCTCTCGACCCTGCGGCTCGACTTCTGGCTGTCCACCTTCACCGGCTTCGTCGCAGCGGGTGAGCTGCTCACTGTGGCGCTGATCTTCGATCCCGCCAGCGGGAGCGGCGAGCCGCAGATCTACTTCCACGCGGTGCGAAGCACCATCATCCTGATCTGCGGCGTGCTTGCAGGCGCGGTCGGTGCGCAGCTCCGCCGCCAATTCGCCGCAAGCATTGCCGCAGCGACCGCGCGCGACCGGGTGACCAACCTGTTCGGCCAGCACGTTTCGCCGCAGGTGGTGGAGCGGCTGATGGCGGCAGGGACGAGCGCCGCCGGCGACCTCCGCCGCGTTGCCGTGATGTTCGTCGATTTTCGCGGCTTCACCGCGGGCGCGCAGTCGCGCACTCCGCAGGAGGTGGTCGACCGGCTCGACGGCGCCTTCGCCGTCCTGGTCGACATTCTCGACCGCGAGGGCGGCATCGTGAACAAGTTTCTGGGCGACGGCTTTCTCGCCTTGTTCGGCGCGCCGCTCGAGACCTCCGACGCCGCGCATCGCGCGGTCGCCGCCGGCCGCGAGATGCTGACCGCGATGGAGCGCATCAACGCGCAGACGAGCTGGCCACTCAGAATCGGCATCGGCATCCATTTCGGCGAGGTCGTCGCCGGCAATATCGGCTCGCCCCGGCGGAAGGAATACACGGTCATCGGAGACACCGTGAACTTCGCCTCCCGACTGGAGGCGCTGAACAAGGAATTCGGCTCGCAGCTCCTGATCTCCGCGGCCGTCCGCGAGGCGCTTGGCAAGGACTGCGACGATGCGGTCTCGCTTGGGGAGGTCGAGGTGCGCGGTTACGAACAGAAGGTGGCGGTGTTTCAACTAGGGTGAGGGCCGCCCCCTGCGTCTTCAAATATGAGTCGCGCTTCGTTGAAGCGGGTCGCGTTTCGTTGAAGGCGCGTGATGAAATATCTCCGCTCGCTTTCGGGCGTTGCATTGTGGAAGCCGCTTCTCGACTTCCGACGCGTCACCGCGATTGCTCCGATTGCACTCAATTTTGGGGCATGACGGACGATATCGCCGGCTTGTAGAGTGCCGGCGAGGCGGCCGATTGCGGCTGCGATTGCGTAAGGGAAGTGAAGATGCAGCGCCGCTACATCACCGTCGACGTGTTCACCGACCGCGCCTTCGGCGGCAACCAGCTCGCCGTGGTGCTCGATGCCGGCGGGTTGTCGACCACGCAAATGCAGTCGATCGCGACCGAGTTCAACTATTCCGAGACGACCTTCGTGCTGCCGCCGCGTGACAAGGCGAATGATGCCGAGGTGCGCATCTTCACGCCGGTGCTGGAGATCGCCTTTGCCGGTCATCCCAATGTCGGCACAGCCTTCGTGCTGGCGTCGTTGACGAAGGAGCCGAAACCGCGCCTGCTGTTCGAGGAGAAGGCCGGGCTCGTGCCGGTGGAGATCGTGCGGGAGCAGGGCCGGGTGGTCAGAACCGAGCTGACCGCGCCGCAGCCGCTCGCACGGTATGCGCCGCTGTCACCTGCTGAAGCCGCGAGTTGCATCTCGCTCGGCGCGGATGATGTCAAGACCGACAACCACGCACCGCATGTCGTCACCGTCGGAAACGCGTTTCTGGTGATGGAGCTGCATTCGCGCGAGGCGCTGAAGCGGGCCCGGCCGGATGCTGCGGCCTATGGCAAGATGTTGCCGCGCGATGGCGCCCGCTCTGTATGGTTCTACACCCGCGACGTGCCCGCGGCGGAGGCGCCGTGCGAGCGGCAGGCGCGGATGTTCATGCGCGGCGCCAGCGGCCTCACCGAGGACCCCGCCACCGGCAGCGCAACGGTCGCGGCCGCCGCGCTGTTCGCCGATCTCGATCCTATCCGCGAGGGCGAGTTGAAGCTCACGGTCGGCCAGGGTTTTGACATGGGCCGGCCCAGTATCCTGCAGACGCGCGTGCGCAAGCAGGACGGCAAGATCGTCTCGGCCCATGTCGGCGGGCAATGCGTGCAGATGATGGAAGGGACGTTTAAGCTGGCGGGAGAAGGGTAGCTCTCTATTCCCGGCTAGGACGGAGAGAGTCGTTCAGGCCTGCCGTCCCGCCAAATTCTTCACCGTTACCCCATCGCGCTCCTCGATGATCTCAGCGATCATCTGGCGGTGGCAGTGGGTGTGATCGCGCTCGTAGCAAAGCAGACAGACGGGACCTGCTTTCTTCACCAGCGCCGAGAGCTCGTCCATCTGCTCCCTGGCCTCCGGCGTCTTCAGGTGCTTTGAGAAAACCTTCTCCAGCACATCGTATTGCCCGCTACGGGCGGCGAGGCGGCCTTCCTTGGGCGTTCCGAGCGCGGCGAGGTGGACATAGGCGATGCCGCGTTCGTCGAGCCCTGCGGCGAGTTGCCTCTTGGAAAAGCCGGGCCGGCGCGATGACGTCACCGCGCGCACGTCGACGACGAGCTTGACGCCGGATTGCTCCAACTCGTCGAGCACGGCCTTGGGCGGTGTCTGCTCATAGCCGATGGTGAAGAGCTTTTTGGCCTTTGCCATGAGACACCTTTAGTGAAACACCTCAGCTCACCCGCGCGATCAGTTCCATGGCGCCGGCCGGCGCGCGCACCTTGCCCTCGTGGATGACATAGGCGAACACGTCGCGCGGCTCCTTCTTCGGCTTGGCCTCGTCGACCTTCGGCAGGTCGTCGGGTTCGCTTCCCTCGGCCCAGTCCTGAAAGCGCTTGGCCCAGGCATCGAGCTGCTTCGGCGGATAGCATGTCTTGATCTCGTCATTGCCCTTCTGCAGCCGGGGATAGACGAAATCGCCGGCGACGTCGGCGATCGCGGGATATTTGCCGTGCTCGGCGAACACGACGGGCGTCTCGAATTCGCGGATCAGCGCGACGAAGTCCGGCGTGCAGAAACTGTCGTGACGGACCTCGACGACATGGCGCAGCGCGCGTCCCTCGATCTTGCGCGGCAACAGCTCGAGGAATTTGCCGAAATCGGCGCCGTCGAATTTTTTGGTCGGCGCGAACTGCCACAGCACCGGCCCAAGATGATCGCCGAGTTCCAGCACGCCGGAATCATAGAAACGTTTGATCGAATCTCCAGCCTCGGCCAGCACGCGCCGGTTGGTGGCGAAGCGCGGCCCCTTGACCGAGAACACGAAACCATCAGGCACCTCGCTCGCCCATTTGCGAAAGCTCTCCGGTTTCTGCGAGCCGTAATAGGTGCCGTTGATCTCGATCGAGGTCAGTTTCGAGGCGGCGTAGGACAGCTCCTTGGCTTGCGTGAGCTTCTCCGGATAGAACACGCCGCGCCAGGGCTCGAAAGTCCAGCCGCCGATGCCGATGAAGATGTTGCCGGATTTTTTAGACGCGGTTTTTGCTTTGGCCACGGGAGGATCTCGGATGACGGGAGGAGGGCCTCCATCCTAATCAAACGAGTTGTGATTGGCCAGTTGCGACGTCCCGTCTAAGCTCGCGACAGGATCTGCGAAAAAAGGAGAACAAGATGCGGATGCTGATGGTGGGAGCGGCGCTCGTTATGATGACATCTGCTGCCATGATATCTTCCGTCATGGCCGACGATGACGATGCCAAGGGTGCGCAGAAGCTCGCCATGCAGGGCCGCGACGATTATTGGCATTGCCTGGCGCGGGAATATTCGCGCGACGGCAATCAGGGCCTGTCGGAACAGGATTTTGGCCGCTCCGTCGCCGGAGCCTGTCCGTCGGAGCGACAATACTACCGGGTGGCACTGCTCGATTATCTCACCACGCAATATCCGGGTATCGATGCCGGCGCGCATCTCGCGACCGCGAACAGGGCGGTGGAGGCGGCGCAAAAGGACATCGTGACGGCCTTCGTCAAGCACAAGCCGCCGCAGAAATAGCCCATGGACCGGTGCCTCCGGCAAGCCCTTCCGGCAGCGCGCTCATCCGTGGTATTATTGAGCGCATCTGGAACAAGGATGGGTTTCCATGTCGTCTGAGTCGGTGGGGGGCATTTTGGGCGCGATCGTCGCGGCGATCGTGCTTGCGGTGGCCGTCGTCTTCGGGCCGATCGGCCAATACGGCAAGCCGCCCAGGCCCGCGAAAGTCGACCCGGCCGCCGTTACGGCGCCGGCGGCCCCTGCAGCGCCCGTGCCGCGAGGGCCGGTGATCAAGGAAGTCCCGAACCAATAAGGGCGTGAAAAGGCCTCTTTCGCCCCTTGTAAAGCGGCGTTGCCGTTCCCATTTAGCTTATAACGGCGACGTTGAGCGAAAAACTCCGGCGCTGGAACGACCTTGGAATAGCACAGGCTGCGCCGGATGTACGCGCGGCCCGCCGTTCCGGGGTCGTTGGCATTTTTGGGCCCCTTTTGGGCCGCTCCCCAGAGAAACCCCGGCTTGCGAGCGCAAGTTCTTGGCAGCACAGGACGCGGCGGATATACGCTGCCGTCATGAATGAAGCGATCAGACCGGGCTCCGAGATCCAACAGGCGGCTTCGCCGGCGCCGGAATTGTCGGTCGTCGTCCCGACCTTCAACGAGCGCGACAATGTCACGGTGCTGTACCGGCGGCTGGAGGCAGCGCTCGCCGGCATCGCCTGGGAAGTCGTGTTCGTCGACGACAATTCGCCTGATGGCACCTGGGACGTCGTGCGCGCACTGGCCCAGCGCGACAGCCGCGTGCGCTGTGTCCGCCGCATCGGCCGCCGCGGCCTGTCGGGGGCCTGCATCGAGGGCATCCTGGCCTCCAGCGCGCCCTATGCGGCCGTGATCGACGCCGATCTTCAGCACGACGAGACGCAACTGCCGAAGATGCTGTCGCTGCTCGCGAGCGGGCAGGCCGAGCTCGTGGTCGGCAGCCGCTACATCGAGGGCTACAAGAGCGAAGGCTTCAACAAGCAGCGCGCCGGCGCCAGTGCACTGGCGACGGAACTCGCCAGGAAAGCGCTGCGGGTCGAGATCGCGGATCCCATGAGCGGCTTCTTCATGGTTCGCCGCGACCGTTTCGAGCAGCTGGCGCCAAAACTTTCCGTGCACGGCTTCAAGATCCTGCTCGACCTCGTCGCGAGCGCCAACGGCACCTTGCGCGCCATCGAAATTCCCTACACCTTCGGTGAGCGCCAGCACGGCGAAAGCAAGCTCGATTCCATGGTCGCGCTGGATTTTCTCGGCCTGGTGCTGGCGAAGTTCACCAACGATGCCGTCTCGTTGCGCTTCCTGCTGTTCGCGATGGTCGGCGGGATCGGCCTCGTGGTGCATCTTACCACCCTGTTCATATCGCTCGAGCTGTTCAAGGAGCCGTTCGCGGAAGCGCAGGCCTCCGGCGCCATCGTCGCGATGACCAGCAATTTCGTCCTCAACAACTTCCTCACCTATCGCGACCAGCGGCTGAAGGGCTTTGCGCTGCTGCGCGGCCTGATCGCGTTCTACATCGTGTGCAGCGTCGGCCTGCTCGCCAATGTCGGCGTCGCCTTCTCGGTCTACGACCAGGAGCCGATCTGGTGGCTTGCTGGTGCGGCCGGGGCGCTGATGGGCGTGGTATGGAACTACGCGATGTCCGGACTGTTCGTCTGGCGCAAGAAATAGCTCACGATGGGCGGGGCTGACGCGCGGATCGTCCGCAATACGGCGCTGGTGGTCCTTGCGCTGGTCGGCTTGCGGCTCGTCGCAGCCGCGTTCACGCCGATCACCTTCGACGAAGCCTATTACTGGATGTGGTCGCAGAACCTCGCCGGGGGGTACTACGACCACCCGCCGATGGTTGCCTACGTCATCCGCGCCGGCACCCTGATCGCCGGCGACACCGAGCTCGGCGTCCGCCTGGTCTCGATCCTGCTCGCGCTGCCGATGAGCTATGCGGTCTATCGCTCCGCCGCGATCCTGATCGGCGGCGCGCGGGTGGCGGCGACCAGCGCCATCCTGCTCAACGTGACGCTGCTGGCCTCGGTCGGCACGCTGATCGTCACGCCCGATGCGCCGCTTCTGGTTGCCTCGAGCTTCGTGCTGTTCTTTCTCGCCAAGGTGCTGGAGAGCGGCCGCGGCGTCTGGTGGCTCGCGGTCGGCGCAGCCGTCGGCGCGGCGCTCCTGTCGAAATACACCGCGATGTTCTTTGGGCTGGCGATCCTGATCTGGATCGCGGCCGTGCCGAAACTGCGGCACTGGTTTCTCTCGCCCTGGCCGTATCTCGGCGGTGTCGTTGCGCTCGCGCTGTTCTCGCCGGTGATCCTTTGGAATGCCGATCATCAATGGGTCTCGTTCGCAAAGCAGCTCGGGCGCGCCAGGATCGAGGATTTTCGTCCGGTCTTCATTGCCGAGCTGATCCCGACCCAGATCGCGTTCGCAACGCCGCTGGTGTTCATCCTCGGCGCGATGGGGCTGCACGCGCTGACCTGGCGTCGGGCCGGCGCACTGGCCTCGCGCGTGCTGATCGAGACGATGTTCTGGACCATCGTCGCCTATTTCGTCTGGCATTCGCTGCATGCCCGCGTCGAGGCCAACTGGTTCGCGCCGGTCTATCCGCCTTTCGTCATCGCGGCGGCCGCCGCCGCCAATCTCGTGCAGTGGAAGCCGCGCCAGCGCCGCCTGGTGGATTTCTGCCTGCGCTGGGCCGCACCCACCGGCATCGTGATGTTTGCCGCGCTGATCGTGCAGGCAAATACCGGCTGGCTGTCCGGCTATCGCCGCGATGCGACCGTGCGCAGCGTCGGCGTCGGCTGGCGCGAGCTCGCTGCCGAAATCGAAGCGGTGCGCACCCGCAATGGTGCGACCTGCGTACTTGCCCCGGACTACGGCACGACGGGCTGGCTCGCCTTCTATCTACCCCGCGGCAGCTGCGTGGCGCAGCAGAACCAGCGCATCCGCTGGGCCAACATGCCTGAGCCGGATCCAAAGCTGCTTGCGGGCAAGCTGATCTATGTCGACGAGCTGCGCTCTGACGGCCATCCCGCCGTCCACGACTTCTTTGCGAAGGTGACGCAGGTCGCGCAATTGCAGCGCAAGCGCGGCCCGCTCGTGATCGAGACTTACAGCATCGATCTGCTCGAAGCCGCCAAAGGCGACGTGCTGGACCACTCGCCACCGCCGGAAGCGCGGTAGCTCTTCGTCGGAACGACGACGAGGGGGTTCAGTTGATCATCTCGGCCTTGGCCGCGGCCTGGTTCGGCCTGTCCTGGTCGCGCCAGAACCAGACGGTCACGACGCCGGAGCGGCCGCGGACCTGAGTGAGCAGGGGGCCCGATAATACGCCGTCGGGAGCGCCCTGGAAGTCGGCCGCATCCAGCAGCGTATCGCTGAGCGCGAGCCGCGCACCGTTCTGGACAGCGACCTCCATCAACCGGCTCGCGACGTTGACGGTGTCGCCCGTCGCCGTGATGTGCTGATGACTTTCGCCGAGGCGGGAGGCGACGATCGGGCCGAAATGCGCACCGATCTTGAAGCCGAGCTGATCCCGCATCGCAGGCGGCAACAATGCGATCCAGCGTTCGACGCCACGGTGCAGGTCGATCGCGCATTTCAGCGCGCGTGCGGCGTCGTCGGGCATCGCGCCGGGCAGACCGAACAGGATCATGGCGCCGTCGCCGAGAAAGCCGCTGATCATGCCGCCGCAATCGACCGCGGTCTTCTCGATCAGCGCGTGAAACGCCTTCAGAATGTCCTGGAGTTCGCCCGGATCGATCCGCTCGCTCAGCGCCGTGAAGCCGGAGAGATCGATGAAGACCACGGCCGCGTCCTGCCGGACGGGTGTCGACAGGAAATTCGGATCGCGCGCCAGCCACTCCTGCACGGCCGGCGCCTGGAATTGCGCAAGCGACCGGCTCTTGGCCGCGAAATATTGCGTGCGGCGGCCTCCCGCCCACAATTGCACGCCGGCAAAGACCGCAACCGGCGGCACTGCCGCGGCGAGCGTGGTCGCGGCGTTCAGCCAGACGCCATGCGTGAACGCGAACAGATTGAAGCCGGCCCAGGCGATCATTACCGCGGCCGCGGCGACGATGCCAAGCGCGCTGCGCCGCCAGGCGAGCAGGCCCACCAGCAGCATCGGCAACAGGATCGCGATGAGCGCGTCGGCGATGTGGACCTTGCGGTCGCGCACGATGCTGTCGCCGGCGACGAGATGGGTGATCGCGGTGGAGACCACTTCGACGCCGGGCATCAGAGAATCGAATGGCGTTGGGTAGAAATCACCGCCGCCGGCGACCGAGGCGCCGATCACGACGATCCGGTTCTCGATCGCCGCGCGATTGAGCGTGCCGTCGAAGATGCTCTGTGCGCTGACGGTGCGGATGGTCCGGCGCGGGCCGTAATAGGTGATCGGTAGCGCGAAGTCGGTATCGGTCGGCACCGCGCGGTCGCCGAGCATCAGATGGTCCGGCGCGATCGTCAGCGACTTGTCGAGCGCGCGCGCCGCGACCCGCAACGGGAAGGACAGCTCGACCTTGTCGCTGGTCCGGAACAGCATCGGCACCGAGAGCGGCGAGCCAGACTGGCCGGTCGCAACGTTGACGACGCCGACCTCGGCATGATCGGCGAACGCCGGCAAGGGCAGCAGGAAGCGCTCGGCCTGCGGCAGGGCGGCGAGGGGGCCTTGGCCGCTGGTCTCCACGGTCTCGCTGGCGGACGGGAAGATCGCCGCAGCGGCAAGGACCATGGGACCGGTCGCCAGCGTATTTGCCAGCGTGGCGTCGCCGATCGCAGCGCTGCGGTCGACCAGCAGCAGGTCGATCGCGACGACCTTCGGCTTGAACTGCACGATGGTGTCGACGACGCGCGCGAGATCGGCCCGTGGCAGCGGATAGCTGCCGCCGCGCTTCACGACGGTGTCGTCGATGGCGACGATGGTGACGAGATCGGGCGGAACCCGCACGCCGCGCACCTGCGTCCGCCAATCCGTCAGCGTCGCCTCGAGGCGATCGAGAAAACGCAGATGACCGTTGGCGTGACCGGCATAGATGCCCGCGCCCCACAGCGCGGTGAGGACGAGTGCCACCAGGATCTGAATGCGTCGGCTACTCATGTGGTCGTTTTGCAATTCTCTCTATCGTCCAAATGCTGTTGGCCGAGCCCCGGTGACCCGAACTTATCGGCCTAGTCTATTGACCTAGTCTTGTCATCAACGCGTCGACGCGCGGCTGACCCCATGTCTTCACCGTCAACGGGCCTGTCGCTTCCACATCGACGCCTTGGCCGCGGGCTAATACCACGCCGCGCCCGCCGCTCCTGCGGCTCACGCCGACACGACCGTCAGCCACGAAGACGGAGGTCTTGGCCTCCGCGACATCGACCGCCCATTTCGTGCCGCGCACCGCGGCGATCGCCTGCGGCGTCAGGACCTTGAAGGGATTGCCGCCGGGCTTCTTGGGCACCTCGACCAGCAGCGCTTTGCTGCTCAACTCCACGGAGTCTATATGTCCGTCGCGGTTAGCGTCCTTAAGTTCAAATCTGGCACCGCTTTCGGCAACGATCGTGATGCCGTTGTCGCAGCGCCAGGTCTGCGTACCGGCAGCAGACGGCGCCGTCGTGCAGCCCACATTGGCGGCAGGCTGGGCAATCGCATGTCCGATCAACAGAAACGACCCCGCCAGAGCGAAAAACCCTGCGCGCACGATCCCTCTCATGCCAGCCTCCGTTTGCGTGCTTGGCACAGTTCAAGGCGATATTGATACGGTACCGTATCACACGCAGAGGCTGCTGAAAAGTGCCGCTCTCGCAGCTATTTTCTCCCTGCGGCCTTTTCCAGTGCGGTGCGATCAACTTTCGGTCAGGGCACCGGCTCGCGCCCGCGGTCTGTGATGTGGCTGCTGATAACCGCGCTGCGGCTGCGGACGAGAGGGGGCTGTGCGCACCAGCCTCGCGCAACGTTTCCCCGCTATCTTCCGGGTATTGAAGACCACGAAAACGACTTGGTTGGATGGCCTTAGAGATGCGGCCGGAGACGGTCGCCGGCAACGCCAAATCCCGCCGAGAATCATAGTTAACAGACGCGCTTTCCGTAATTCTGCGGGCTTTTTTCTCGAAATGGGACACCCGAACGGTTGCCCCACATCCGCCCGAACTTAATCCGCATTTAACTAAAAGTGGCCTTAATGACGCTCCGACCCTCTGCGAGATGCTGTTCCCGGATCGTGACCAGCGGCACTTCGAAGGGGGACTGAGTGACACCGTTCTGGACGCAAGGCGAATGAGTACGAGTATCGCTGCGCAAGGCATCGCGGCACGAAAGTCCAAAGGATTCTCGAGCACTTCTTATCGGAAGCCTTCCCGGAAAATGACCTCCCAAAACGTGCTTGGCGCCGCCGTGATCGGCTGCGTCGTGCTTGGCGCCAGCTGGACCATCTACAGCAACATCTTTGCCGCCAGCGTCTATCCGACCGTCGGCAGCAGCGGCTACGACGAGCCCGTAATCAAGCGCGCGCCCAGGGTCGCGTTGCGCGAGGCCGGTGAGGCCGTCAAGGACGCCTTTGCGCTCTTGCCCGACCGGTTGCAGGTGGCAGCGCCGATCTCACGCGAAATGTTCAACGATCGCTTTGCCGCGGCTGCGACCCAAGGCGTGACATCGAATGCGGCCAGCGCCGCGCCCGCAACCAAGGTCGCCGAAGCCAAGGACGCGCCGAAGCCGAGCGTGATCGCGAGGGTCGCGGAAGTCCTGAAGCCAGGTCCCGCCAAGATCGCTGACGCTGCGAAGTCCAAGCGCGGCGCTGACGCGCCGGTGCAGCTTGCCTCGGCAGATCCGGCCGAGATCGTGCCGGCGCCTGAGGCGAAGCCGAAATCGATTGCCGATCGCGCCAAGGCTGCGGTGATGTCGATCACCGGACCGCGTCAGTCGATGGTGGAAAAGCTCTGGGGCAAGCGCGAGCCGTCCGGCGGGCTGCTCGCCTATGCCTCGGCCGACGCCAGCGTGACCGCATCCATCGCGCCGAGGGAGCAGAACCCCATGCTCGGCGGTTCGGCGCCCTACGACCGCTCCACCGCGGTTTACGACATCAGCGCGAAGACGGTGTATCTGCCTGACGGCACCAAGCTTGAGGCACATTCCGGCCTCGGCTCCAATCTCGACGATCCCCGTTCCTCGCGCATCCGCATGCGTGGCGTGACGCCGCCGCACATCTACGACCTGAAGCCGCGCGAGGCGCTGTTTCACGGCGTGCCTGCGCTGCGCCTGACCCCGATTGGCGGTGAGAGCGCGATCTACGGCCGCGACGGCCTGCTCGCGCACACCTTCATGCTCGGGCCGAATGGCGATTCCAACGGCTGCGTGTCGTTCAAGGATTATTACGCGTTCCTCGACGCCTACCGCAACAAAGGCATCCGCAAGCTCGCGGTGCTGGCGCGCGTGGACTAGGCTCAGTCAATTCGAGATCACGCAAAAGGGCCGCTAGCAGCGGCCCTTTTCTGTTTCGCTTCGCGCGTGCGTTTTAGCCCGGCCAGCACTGCCCGCCGCCGTCGATCCGCAGCACCTGACCGGAAACGAAGGCGCCCATGGGCCCTGCGAAGAATTCGACGACGCGCGCGACCTCGTCGACGGTTGCGATCCGGTCGAGCGTGCCGGTCTCGACCATTCTGTCGGGATCGACTGCGCGCGTTCCGAGGAAGCGGCCGGTGCGGGTATCTCCGGGCGCGATGCAGTTGACGGCGATATCGTAAGGGCGGAGCTGGTCGGCCAGGCATCGCGTGTAGTGGGTCACGCCGGCCTTCGAGACCGCATAGATCGAGCCCTGGGTACGTCCCTTGAAAGCGGCGACGGAGCCAAGCGTGACGATGCGGCCGCATCGGCGCTCCATCATGCCGCGCGCGACCGCCTGGCATGTCAGGATGGTGGAGAGCAGATTGCGCTCCAGCACCGCGCGCAGATCGGCCTCCTTGATATTCACCGCATCGTTCGGATCGGGCTTGCCGCCGCCGGCCGCGATATCGCCGCCGGCATTGTGCACGAGAATGTCGATCGGGCCGAGTGCCGCTTCGGTCTCCGCGATGACGCGCGCGATGTGCTCGCCCTTGGTGAGATCGCCCAGCACGCGCTGGCTGCGAACGCCGAATTCCCGTCTGATCTCGGCGGCGACCGCGGTGAGGGTGGTGCCCTCGCCATATTCGGCCGGCCCGTTCTCGCGCATGCCGTGGATGGCGACGTCAGCGCCGAGCGCGGCAAGCTTCTCTGCAAAAGCGCGGCCGAGCCCGCGCCCCGCGCCGGTCACCAGCGCAACTTTGCCTGCCAGAATCTTGGTGGTGTCATGCGATGTCATGATCTTGTACCTGTTGTGAATGTCAGTCTGCTGCGAGGTCGAGGCCGATCGCCAACGCCTGCACGAGGCACATCGGTGCGACAAGCGTACGCAGCGCAGGCTCAGGCATATCCTGGATCTCGAACACGACGCTCGCGCCCTCGACGATCGGGCTCAAAAGACTGTCGGTGATGGAAATCGTGGGCACGCCCCGCGCGACGAGTTCAGGAAACAACCGCGCCGTATCCGGATAGTAATTTCGGAAGCTGATCGCGACCAGCGCGTCGTCTGATGTCGCCGCGTGCGACTGCTCGTGGATGCTGCCGCCAAGACCGTCGAGCAGGACGACGCGCCGTCCGAGCTTGCGCAGCACGTAGGCGAGGTGGATCGCAACCGGGAACGAGCCGCCCAGGCCGAGCAGATAGATGTCACGCGCCTTGGCAAGGATCGCGGTTGCGGCGTCGAGTTCGCGCGCATGCACGGATTGGCTCAGCGTGACCAGCGCCGATTGGGCTTCCGAGACGAAGCGCGACAATACCGCGGCCGGCTGGCGGCCGAGCACTGACTTCTCTTGGCTCTTCATGCGCGCGAGGCGCGACTTGTAGCTCGGCGCGACGCCGGCAACGAGCCGTGAGCGGAACACCTGCTGCATCTCGGTGAAGCCGCCGAACCCGAGCGCATGCGCGAAGCGAACGATCGCCGACGGCGGCACCCCTGAGCGCTGCGCCACCTCCGCCACGGTGCCGAGCGCGACATCGGTCGGGTGATCGAGCACGAACTCCGCGATCTGCTGCAGCCGACCGGACAGCGCCCGGTGCCGCTGCGCAATCGCGCCGCGCAGCTCGTCATAACTCATGGCGCCAGCCGCCTTGTTCATCGAGTCGGATCTCCGGATCGGTCGCCTGTTTAACGGCATTTCATCGTTTGGATCAAATATTCTACTTTACATAACATATGGAATGAATATTCTAATCTCACAAAAAAGCAAAAGACTTCGAAAACGGGAGGACACGATGAGAGGGCGTCAGATCTCACGGCGAAGCGTTCTGAAGGGCAGCTTGATGGCGAGCGTCATCGGCGGCACCGGCAGCTTCTTTGGGCCGTGGCGGGAGAATCATGCCTGGGCGCAAGGCGCGAAACCGATCAAGCTTGGCCTGACCTGCGATGCCAGCGGTCAATACGGCAACAGCGGCCAGGATGACTTCCGCGGCATCAAGATGGCGATCGACGAGATCAACGCCAAAGGTGGCGTACTCGGGCGCCAGGTCACTTTCATCACGGCGGACACCGAGACGACGCCAGCCACCGGCAGCCGCGTCGCCGAACGCTTCATCACCCGCGAGGACTGCACCATCCTGATCGGCGCGCTGCATTCGGGCGTCGCCAACGCCATCACGCAGGTCGCCAGCAAATACGGTGTGATCTACATGAACACCAATTCCTCGGCGCCGAGCGAAGCCGGGGAGAACTGCTCACGCGTGAAATTCGTCTGGGACGGCAACGGCACCAATTTTTCCAAGGCGTCGGTCAAGAACGCGGTGGACTCCATCGGCAAGAACTGGATGCTGCTGACCAACGACTATGTCTGGGGTCACACGACCTCCGCCGCGACCAGGACGCAGGTCGAGAGCGCCGGCGGCAAGATCCTCGACAATCTGCTGGTGCCGCAGAACACCCGCGACTTCACCGCCTATCTCCTGAAGATCCAACAAGCAAAACCCGACGTTGTGGCGACCGCGGTCGGCGGCGACGACATCAAGGCACTGCGCGAGCAGGTGGCGCAGCTCAAGCTCGACGGCAAGCCGGCCTGGATCAACAACCAGCAGGACTGGCCCGATGTGTGGGGCGCGCCCGACAGCCTGTTCGGCGTGTTCGGCACGACCTGGTATCACAAGCTGCCGCTGCCCGGCGTCGCCGAATTCGTCAAGAAGTGGCAGGCCGCCAACAAGGACGGCCCGATCCCGGTGCCGGGCAATGTCTCCTATAACGGCTACATGTCCACGCGCGAGCTGCTCCGCGCGATCGAGCGGGCAGGGTCGACCAACAACGTCAAGATCATCAAGGAGCTCGAGAACCTGAAGGTCTCGGCGACCGATCGCATGCAGCATTTCGACGCCTACATGGATCCGATGACGCACCAGATGCAGCAGACGATCTATCTGGCGCGACGCAACGCCAAGCCGGCCGACAATACCGATCTGTTCGAGATCATCAGCTGGACGGAACCGAAAACCGCTGCCGACGATGCGGCACCCGGCAAGTGCAAGCTCACGCCCTACGAGCAGGTGCCGACCGTCGACTCCTGAAGACGCTGCGTCACATCGCCAAACGAGCGGCGCGCGATCTCGCGCGCCCCGCGCCCGGGACCATCGGCGTCCCGGGTGAGACATGCCAGTTGCGAGAGCCCAAAACCTTGTTCGACCTTCTTCCGCATCTCCTCAACGGCCTGACGCTCGGCCTGTTGTTCGCGCTGATCGCGCTCGGCTTCATGCTCATCGTCGGGCTGATGGAGCAGATCAACCTCGCGCACGGATCCCTGTTCGCGCTCGGGGCTTATGTCGCCATGCAGCTTACGGGGCCGCGCCCGCCATTGCCGGCGGAACTTGCGAAAGCGTGGCTGGCGCTGCCGCTCGGCTGGCGCTATGCGGCCACATTGATCATCGCGCCCGTGGTCGTGAGTCTGGTCGGCATGCTGATCGAGCTCTGCATGCGGCGGACTTATGGCAAGGATCCGTTGTACGGGCTGCTCCTGACCTTCGGCGCCGCGATGGTGATCGAGGAGATGATCCGCCTGGTGTGGGGCACGCGCGACTACGTGCTGCAGGTGCCGTCCGCCATCAATGGCGGCTTCCTGTTCGGCGACCTGATCTGGTCGACCTATCGCTTCTACGCAGCGGGCATCGCCGCCGGGGTCATCGGCCTGGTCTGGCTGTTGATCGAGAAGACCTCGTTCGGCGCGACGGTCAAGGCAGGCGCGCATGACAGCGAGATCGTTCGCGCGCTCGGCATCAACCTGTCGCGATTGCGGCTGCTGGTGTTCGTGTTCGGCACGATGCTGGCCGCGATCGCGGGCATCATCGTCGCGCCGATCTGGGGCATTCGCCCGCACATGGGCGTCGATGCCGTCATTCCTGCGTTCCTGGTGATCGTGCTCGGGGGCGTCGGCAGTTTTTGGGGTGCGGTCGTGGCGGGTCTTTTGGTCGGACTGTGTGTCGGCCTCGCCGGTGCCTACGCGTCCGAATGGTCGCTGTTGTCGATGTACATCTTGCTCGTTGCCGTCGTGACGTTCCGCGCGCGCGGCCTGTGGGGCAAGAAGAGCGTGCTCGAGGCCTAAAGGGAATGATTGTGGAATCAAAATCTTCACCGGACGCCGCGCGCCTCGTGACGCCGACGATGCTGGTGCTCTGGCTCGTGCTTGCAACGGTGCCGCTCTGGATCACGCGGATCGGGCTCTATCCTTATCTGGGGATCGAGATCCTGATCTGGTCGCTCTATGCGCTCGCGTTCAACCTGGTGCTGGGCACTGCCGGCCTTCCGTCGTTCGGTCATGGCGCCTATTTCGGCATCGGCGCCTACGCGTTCGGTCTCTGCCAGCTCGACATCGTTGCAAATCTCTGGATATGTCTGATGGCCGCGGCCGCGGTCGCGGGCCTCGCCGGCGTGCTGGTGGCGCTGTTCATCTCGCACAGGCGCGGCATCTATTATGCCTTCATGACGATTGCCTTCGGCCAGATCTTCTGGACGCTGGCGATCAAATCGCACCGGATCACCGGCGGCGAAGACGGCCTTCTCAAGATCAAACGGCTGCCGGCCGATTTCGGGCTTGTGTCTTTCGATCTCACCGACAATGTCGCGTTCTACTATTTCGTGCTCGCCGTCTTTGCGGTCGGCACCGCTGCATTGTGGCGGCTGGTGCACTCTCCCTATGGCCGCGTGGTCGCCGCGATCAGGCAGAGCGAAGTCCGTGCAAGCCATCTCGGCTATAATGTCTGGCTCTACAAGGTCGCGGTCTTTGCGCTGTCGGCCGCCGTCTCGGGCTTTGCCGGCGGATTGTTCGCCATGGCTCAGCTCGCCGCATTCCCCGACGTCATGAGCCTGCATCAATCCGGCTACGTCGTGATGATGACGCTCGTCGGCGGTGGCCTCGTCAGCTTCTGGGGCCCGGTGATCGGCGTGTTTCTCTTCCTCACCGCCCGCGACGTGATGGGCGCGCTGACCAATGCCTGGATGCTCTATTTTGGTCTGCTGTTCATCGCGATCGTGCTGTTCCGCCCCGAAGGCATTGCCGGCGCGATCTCCGCTGCCGTGCAGCAGCACTCACTCGGCGCCTTACGGCAGAGGGGTACGTCGGCGATGCGGCTGCTGTTCGGGAGCGGGCGATGAACATGATCGAAGCCGCGGCCGTTCATGTCCGCTTCGGCGATCGCGTCGTGCTGGAGAGCGTCGATCTCGCGGTCGCGGAGGGCGAGTTTCACGGCGTGATGGGTCCGAACGGCGCCGGCAAGACCACATTCTTCAACGTCCTTACCGGCCGGGTGAAGCCGAACCGGGGCCGAGTTCTGCTCGGCGGCGAGGATGTCACGGGCCTCAGCCCGCACCGCATCGCCGCCAAGGGCATCGCCCGCTCGTTTCAGATCATGACGTTGTTCGACGAATTCTCCGCGTGTGACAACGTCATGATGGGATTGCCCGAGTTTCGCGCCCGTGGCCACGATGTCGCGCACGCAGCCGCGGGCGACAGTCGGTTTGCCGCGAAGTCTTCCGAAGCGCTGGCGGCGGTCGGACTTGCAGACAAGGGCGACATCCGCGCCAAGGACCTGTCCTACGGCGACCGGCGCGCGCTGGAGATCGCGGTCGCCCTCGCGCAGGCGCCCCGCGTGCTGTGCCTGGACGAGCCGACCTCCGGTCTCGGCTCCGACGGGGTGCAACGGCTCGCAACCCTGATTGCTCGCCTGAAGGGGCGGCTGACCATCGTCGCCATCGAGCACGATATGGAGTTCCTGTTCTCGTTGGCTGACCGTATCTCGGTCATCCATTGGGGCCAGGTGGTGGCGCGCGGAACGCCACACGACCTGCAGCAGAACGAATGGGTGCGGCGCTCCAATCTCGGGAAGTTCGCATGATCCTCGAAGTGGACGCGGTCGATACCTTCTACGGCGAGACCCAGGCGCTGTTCGGCGCCTCGCTCGCGATCGAGCACGCCAAGGTGTTTGCGCTGCTCGGCCCCAACGGCGCCGGCAAGACGACAATGCTCCGCTCGATTCTCGGGCTGACGCGTCCGCGCCGCGGCTCCGTTTGTTTCGACGGTCACGATGTCACGCGCGATCCGACCCACGAGATTGCGCGCGCCGGCATCGGCTGGGTGCCCGACGACCGCCGGCTGTGTCCGACATTGACGGTCGCGCGCAATCTGTCGATCGCGCAGAAGCGCACGCGCTTTCGCCACTGGAGCCTCAAGGAGGCCGCTGCGATCTTCTCGCCGCTCGAATATCTCATGGAGCGCGACTGCGAAAACCTGTCGGGCGGCGAAATGCAGATGGTGGCCATCGCCCGCGCGCTGGTCGGCTCGCCGGGACTGGTGCTGTTCGACGAGCCGAGCCAGGGACTGGCGCCGAAAATCGTCGGTGACGTGCTCGCGACGATCCT
The DNA here is from genome assembly GCF_055807515.1 of Bradyrhizobium sp. Kon69. Classification (NCBI taxonomy): domain Bacteria; kingdom Pseudomonadati; phylum Pseudomonadota; class Alphaproteobacteria; order Hyphomicrobiales; family Nitrobacteraceae; genus Bradyrhizobium; species Bradyrhizobium sp. Kon69. The sequence continues at coordinate 194,105 of NZ_JBVVOS010000015.1, forward strand.
GCGCATGAAGGACGAGGGTATTGCCTCGCTGGTCGTGGAGCAGAACGCCGAGATCGCGCTGTCGGTCGCGGACCATGCCGCGGTGATCGACCGCGGCCGAATCGTCTGGACCGGGGAGGCCGCGGCCTTACGAGATGATCGCGGGCTTCGTCAGCGCTTGCTGGGAGTACAATAAGTGGCCGTACCGCTGCTCGTTCTCGACGACGTTCGGAAGGTCTATACGCGGGGCCGCGTGATCCGCCGACCGTCATTCACGCTGCAGGCAAACCTGTCGCTGGACGAACCTGACATCGTCGGTGTCGTCGGCCCGAATGGGGCCGGCAAGACGACCTTGTTTGAGATGATGACGGGCTCGAACGCACCGACCTCGGGGCGCGTGCTGGTCGCGGGCACCGATATCCATGGCGTCAAATATCGTGAGCGCGACCGGCTCGCGATCCACTATCACCAATCGTATCAGGTCAGGCGCTTTCGCAAGCGCATTCCGTCCGCCTTCCTGGCGCCGTCGCCGACCCGGACGCCGCTGGTTCACCTGTTCGACGAACCGCAGTTCAATCTGCAGGATGGTTATATCGGCTTCATGCTCGATTTCTTCCGCAAGCTGCGCGACGAGGGCCGGCTGGTCGTGCTCTGCATGCACCCGACGGCCACCTGGCACCTCGACATCCTCGCCGAGATCGCCGGGCGATTCCTGTTCGTGGCCGGCGGCGGCGTGACGCCCATGGCGAATTTCGGCGCGCTCGTCGCAGATCCGCGCTGTCGCGCTTATCTCGGGCCGGACATGACAAAGGCGGCGGACGCGATTTGTCACGGCGCCGTTCATAGCTCGACCTAAAAGGAGAATCCGTTGGCCTATTCGAACACCCAACTTTTCATTGCCGGCAAATGGCGACCGGCCCATTCGGGCAAGGTGATCGAGGTACGCAATCCCGCGACCGAAGAGGTGATCGGCACCGTCGCCCATGCCGGACGGTCCGACCTCGACGAGGCACTCGCCGCAGCCAGCGCCGGCTTCAAGATCTGGCGAAACATTGCCCCCTTCGAGCGTTGCCGCATCATGCGTAAGGCCGCCGCGATCATGCGCGAGCGCAATGACGAGATCGCGCCGCTGCTCACGATGGAGCAGGGAAAGACTCTCGGTGAGGCCAAAATGGAGGCGATGGCCGCCGCCGATGTGATCGAGTGGTTTGCGGAAGAAGCCAAGCGCGCCTATGGCCGGCTGATCCCCGCGCGTGGGCCGGGGATCTACCAGCTCGCGATCAAGGAGCCGGTCGGCCCGGTCGCGGCGTTCACGCCCTGGAATTTTCCGATCAATCAGGTCGTGCGCAAGCTCTCCGCCGCACTCGGCGCCGGCTGCTCGATCATCGTCAAGGCCCCGGAGGAGACGCCGGCCTCGCCCGCACAGCTGATCCGTGCATTTGCGGACGCTGGCGTGCCCGACGGCGTCATCAACCTGGTCTACGGCGTTCCTGCCGAGATCTCCGAATATCTCATTCCGCATACGGTGATCCGCAAAATTTCGTTCACGGGCTCGACCCATGTCGGCAAGCAGCTCAATGCGCTCGCCGGCCTGCACATGAAGCGCGCCACCATGGAGCTCGGCGGTCATGCGCCGGCGATCGTTTTCAAGGACGCCGACGTCGCATCGGCGGCCAAGATTCTGGCGGCAGCAAAATATCGCAATGCCGGTCAGGTTTGCATCTCGCCGACGCGGATGCTGGTGCAGGATGACGTGTTCCGTGAATTCGTCGACACCTTTGTCGACAGCGCCAAGACATTCAAGGTCGGCAACGGCCTCGATCCCGACTCCAAAATGGGTTCGCTCGCCAACCCCCGCCGCGTTACCGCCATCGAAGCCATGGTGCAGGATGCCGTCGGCAAGGGTGCAAAACTCGAGACCGGCGGCAAACGCGTCGGCAACAAAGGTCATTTCTTCGAGCCGACGGTGGTGAGCGACGTGCCGAAGGATGCGCGCGCCATGAACGAGGAGCCGTTCGGCCCGCTCGCGCTGATTTCGCGCTTCTCATCCTTCGACGAGGTGGTCGAGGAGGCCAACCGGCTGCCTTTTGGGCTAGCGTCCTACGCCTTCACCAGCTCGGCCAAGACGGCGGCCGCGATCGGTTCGGCGATCGAAGCCGGCATGATGTCGATCAACAGTTTTGGTCTCGCGCTGCCCGAAGTGCCGTTCGGCGGCATCAAGGATTCCGGCTACGGCTCGGAAGGCGGCACCGAGGCGATGGAGGGCTATTTCAACACCAAGTTCATCAGTCAGACCGGCGTGTGAACGCTGGACGATGCACGATCAGCGTTTGACGAAGACCAGGCCGCAGGCGCGTGCCTCGTTGCGCTTGCCGGTGCCGCGGGTGCGATCGAACTGCGCATCCACCGTAAAGGCGTAGGGCGAGCCGGGCGCGAGATTGTTGAGAGTGTAGGTGCTCGCCCCCGTCGTTCCGCGCGCGCTCAAAGTCGTCTTGCCGTCCGCGGGGATCTGGCCATCGATCTCCAGGCGGTTGACGGCGCCCTGGCTCTGGGCGTCGGCATGAAAGACGCCGTTCGCAACCGTGGCAGACAGCGCCCGGGTGAAGCCCTGCGCCTTGCCGGTAGGCGGGCAGTTCAACGTCACGTCCCAATTGCCGTCGAAGTCCTTCGCGGTACGGGCGTTGCCGCTTGCCGGCGCGAGCGCCACCTTCTGCTTCAGACCTTCAATTCGGGCCTTGGCAAGCGTGGCGAAGATGCAATTCGGGAATCTCGTGAGATGGTCCTCGTAGGCGCCAAGCGTGCCGATGCCGTCCGCGGCCTTCCAGTGCGCCTCTGCTGCCGCGCAAGGGTCAGCCCGGGGTGCGGCTTGCGGCGCCGCCGGCGCCACCGTGATCGACACCGGCCCGTTCAGATAGAACTTGCCGATGATCGATAGCGACAGCTCCGGGAGCTGGGTCTTGCCGCTGGAATCGTAGACGTCGCTGCTGATGTCGCGAAAGACCTCGCCGATCTCCTGGGGCTCCTCGATGTGCTTCAGGAACGCCGTCGTATAGGGGCTGTTGCGGCCGCTGCCGTCGGCCGCGGTCTGCCCGGACTGGGTTGAGAACGATACGATCGTGCCGCGTGGTGCTTCGACTTTCGACAAGCCCCGCCCGATCGAGGCGGCGCGCGTCATGCCGGCGGAGCGTTTCAAGGTTTCGGCCAGCGGATTGTCGCGGCAGGAATCGAGGATGAGGATGCGCAGGTTCTTGGCCTGCTGCAGATCGTTCACGATATCGTCGACCCGCACGAAGCGCTTCAGATCCGCTTCGTCGCTCAGCACGGCGTCGACAGGCATCAGATAGTTCACGCCGTTGTACTGCATCGCATGGCCGCTGTAGTAGAACATGGCGACGTCGGCTTTGCTTGCGGCGCGCGCGAAGCGGATGGTCAGGTCCTGCATGTCGGCCTGGCGCAGGTCGATGCCCTGGAGCACTTCGAAGCCGCTGCGCTTGAGCGAGGCGGCGACGTCTTCGGCATCGTGCGACGGATTGGGAAGCTTCGCCGTACTGGCATAGGCGCCGTTGCCGATCACCAGCGCGACGCGGGTTTCTGCCGATGCAGGCGCAAGGAAAAGCCAGCAGGCGAGGAGGGCGAGGCAAAGTCCGGCCGGGCAAAATCTGGCGAGGCAAAATCTGGCGAGGCGAAATCTGGAAAGAGCACGCATGAATGCCTTCCAATGAAATGTCGAAAAATATCCCTCCAGATTAGCGTATGCCGCGCCGACATCAATGCCCCGCCAGAGAAAACGCCCGGATTTCCCGGCCGTGACATCCTGTCACGCCGGACTCGGCGCCATCGTCTTGCGCATGGCCATTTCGGTCGTGATCGCGTCCCGCACGGCCGGTCGCGCCTGCATGCGCGCGAGATAGGCCGACAACGACGGCCATTGGCCGATGTCGACGCCCGCGGGACGGAGCAGCAGCAAAGCCCAAGTGAGGTGGGCATCCGCGACGGTGAAGCTGTTGCCGACGAGGAATTCGCGGTCCGCCAGATGCGTGGCAGGCATCGACAATGTCTGCGCTATCCGTGCCCGCGGCTTGGCGAGCGAGGCGTCGTCCTTGTACCAGAAGGTTGGAAACAGGAACGCCTTATGGATCTCGGCCCCGACGAAGCTGAGCCATTCCTGGAGCCGATACCGGTCGGGATCTCCGAACGCGGGTGCAAGGCCCGCCTGCGGCTTCAGATCGGCGATGTATTGCAGCACCGCGGCGCATTCGGTCAGCCGCTCGCCATTCTCCAGCACCAGGACCGGCACCGCGCCCTTCGGCGAAACGCCGAAGAAATCGCTGCCGTCGTCCACGATCTGCTTGGTCTGGAGATGGACCGGATGATAGCGGGCCTCGAGGCCCGCTTCCATCAGCGCGATGCGGCTCGCAAGCGAGCAGGCCATCGGGGAGAAGTAGAGTTGCAGCATCGCCCACGCTCCTTCAGGTCAGCGCCTCGGTCTGCGCGATGATCGCAAACCTGTCCGACAATTCGGCCAGGGCGACCTCGTGGATGGTCCTTGCGGAGAGCGCTCCGCCGCGGCCGTCGGGAAGATCGCGTGTTGCACAGGCATCGGCTGCGATCGTCGTGCGCAGGCCGAGGTCGAGCGCGGCGCGGGCGGTCGAGCTGATGCACATATGGGTCATGAAGCCGGCCAGCACGATGTTCGTGCGTCCGGTTGCGGCCAGTCGGACCTGCAGATCGGTGCCGGCAAAAGCGTTCGGCAGCGCCTTTTCGATCACGGCTTCGCTGGCGAGCGGCGCGACGTTCCTGACGATCGCGCCGCGCGCGGCCTCGCGGTCGAACAGGCTGCCGGCACGTCCCTTGTGCGCGACATGGAAGATCGCAGCGCCGCTCGCCCTCGCGCGGGCCAGCAGGCGCGCGGCGGCGGCGATCGCGGGCTCCGCATCCGGCAAGGCAAGCGGGCCGGCGCAATATTCGTTCTGGATGTCGATCAGCACGAGGCAGGAATCGGCGAGTTTTGGCGGAGTGAGATCGGCGCCGGACAATTCAAGCAGGGTTTTAGGGGCGGTCATGCGGGTCGGGCCTTCCTGGGGAATATCGGATGGCGCGACAGTAGCGCGGCGGCGGCCTGCCAATGTGCAGGACTATTGCAGCATATGGCTGCAAATTTGCAGGAGCCGGTCGTGCCTGCTAGGGTCATCGCCATGAACTGGGACGATTTGCGCATCATCGCCGCGGTCAGGGACGAGGGCACCTATGCCGGCGCCAGCGCACGGCTGCGCATCGACGAGACCACCGTCGGCCGCAGGCTCGCACGCATCCAGCGCGATCTCGGCGTGCCGCTGTTCGATGCGGTGGATGGCCAGCGCCGGCCGACGCGCCATTGCGAGGCGGTGCTGGCGCATGTCGAGGCGATGGCCGCTCATGCCGCGGAGATCGGTCGCGTCGGCGAGAGTCTGGCGGGCCCGGTGGGACGCCTGCGCATCGCCTCCACCAACACGGTCGCCGAGGAGGTTCTGTCGCCGCGCGCGAGCGACTTCCTGCACGCCAATCCCGGCCTGACGCTGCAATTCCTCACCTCGAGCGAGAACGTCAAGTTCTCGCGCTGGGAAGCCGATCTCGCGATCCGTCTGCGTAAACCCGACAAGGGCGACTTCGCGATCTCCAGGCTCGGTGACGTCAAGCTCTATTATTTCGAGCCTGTTGCGACCGAGGGCGAGCCGATGCTGTGCGCCTATCCAGACGAGCTCGGTGCCATTCCCGAGATGCAATTCCTGCGTATGAAGCAAGCCCACGCGCGCTGCGTCACCGACAACGTTCGCGTCATCCGTAACCTGATCCGCGCGCACCAGGCCGCCGGCGTGTTGCCGGAGCATGTCTGCGCGGACTTGCTCGGCGATCGCCGCTTGCGCGCCACACTGCTGCCTGGGCGCCGCGACGTCTGGCTGCTGGTACAGAACCATCTCAAGCGCGATCCGGCGACGCGGCTCACCATCGAATGGATCCGCCGCTGCTTCAGCGATCTCGCGCGCGGCTGATTGCGGGCGTGAACGCGATCCGCGCGTGGCGCGACCAAGTTATGGGATTGCGTGCGCGCGAAGGTTGCGTAATCTCGTGACGACCACCGGGTTGATCAGGGCAGCGCATGACCACTCTTCAGGAAACCATCCACCCGCAGGCCAAGGTGCGAGAATGGAAGGCGATCGTCATTCTGATCCTCCTGATTCCGGTGCTGTGGTCGCCGCCGTTCCTGTTTCGCATCTTCCTGTTCCAGCCGTTCAACATCCCGTCCGGCTCGATGACGCCGACGCTGGTCGTCGGCGATTACGTCTTTGCCGCAAAATATGCCTATGGCTACGGCCGCTATTCGTTTCCTTTCGCGCCGTCATGGATCTCCGGGCGTGTCCGGGCCGCCGAGCCCGAGCATGGCGACGTCGTCGTATTCCGGACGCCAAAGGACACCTCGGTCGACTATGTCAAGCGCGTGGTCGGGCTGCCCGGTGATCGGATCCAGATGCGGCAGGGCCAACTCATCCTCAACGACCGCCCGGTGACGCGCGTCGCCCTGAAGGCGGTGGTTGCCGGCTCCACCTGCGGCGCGGATGACAGTGCGAAGGCCAAGCGCTGGCGCGAGACGCTGCCGAACGGCGCGTCCTACGTCACGCAGGACTGCGTCGATAACGGCTACTACGACAACACTGAAGTCTACACCGTGCCGCAGGGCCATTTCTTCGTGCTCGGTGATAACAGAGACAACTCGAGCGACAGCCGCGTGATGTCGTCGATCGGATTCGTGCCGATGGACAATCTGGTCGGCAAGGTGACGCGGATATTCTGGTCGCTCGACCAACACGGCGAGCCGCACATGGAGCGACTGGGGAAGGTGTGGTGAGTCCCACCGTCATTCCGGGCGCCTGCATGAACTGAGTTCGTAGCCCGGATGGAGCGGTAGCGTAATCCAGGAGAACTGCTCGCGCCGGACACGGTGCCCGGATTGCGCTGCGCTCCATCCGGGCACGGGCTGTGATCGTGGGACGGCCGAAGCGATCCTCCAAAACAAAACCCCGGCATCGCTGCCGGGGTTTCGCATTTGTCGTTTGCCGGAATGGCTGGATCAGAAATCCATGCCGCCCATGCCGCCGCCCGGGGGCATTGCGGGGCCGGAGCCGCCCTTCTTGGGCAGTTCGGCGACCATGGCTTCCGTGGTGATCAAGAGAGCCGCAACCGAGGCTGCGTTCTGGATCGCGGTACGGACCACCTTGGTCGGGTCGATGATGCCCTTCTTGACGAGGTCGACATATTCGCCGGTCTGGGAGTCGAAGCCGTAGGCGTACGACTTGTTCTCGAGGACCTTGCCGACGATCACGGAGCCGTCTTCACCGGCGTTGATCGCGATCTGGCGAGCGGGCGCGGAGAGCGCCTTGCGGACGATCTCGACGCCGGTCTTCTGGTCGTCGTTCTTGGTGCGCAGGCCCTTGAGCTGCTCGGAGGCACGGAGCAGGGCGACGCCGCCGCCCGGGACGATGCCTTCCTCGACCGCGGCGCGGGTCGCATGCATCGCGTCATCAACGCGATCCTTGCGCTCCTTCACCTCGACCTCGGTCGCGCCGCCGACGCGGATCACCGCGACGCCGCCAGCGAGCTTGGCAAGACGCTCCTGGAGCTTCTCGCGGTCGTAGTCTGAGGTGGTTTCCTCGATCTGCGCCTTGATCTGGGCCACGCGCGCTTCGATGTCGGCCTTCTTGCCGGCGCCGTTGACGATCGTGGTGTTCTCCTTGTCGATCATCACCTTCTTGGCGCGACCGAGCATGTTGAGCGTCACGTTCTCGAGCTTGATGCCGAGATCTTCCGAGATCGCCTGGCCGCCGGTCAGGATCGCGATGTCCTGCAGCATGGCCTTGCGGCGATCGCCGAAGCCCGGAGCCTTGACGGCCGCGACCTTCAGGCCGCCACGCAGACGGTTCACGACCAGGGTCGCAAGCGCTTCGCCTTCGACGTCCTCGGCGACGATGACCAGCGGCTTGCCGGTCTGCACCACGGCCTCGAGCAGCGGCAGCAGCTCGTTCAGCGAGGAGAGCTTCTTCTCGTTGATGAGGATGTAGGCGTCGTCCAT
>NZ_JBVVOS010000016.1:0-194433 GCF_055807515.1 Bradyrhizobium sp. Kon69
CGGCCTGCAGGATCAACTGATGGCGCTGCGCTGGGTCAAGGCCAACATCGCCGGCTTTGGCGGCGACCCCGATAACGTCACCGTGTTCGGCGAATCCGCCGGCGCCATGGCCGTCGGCATCCTGATGGCCTCGCCGCTTGCACATGGACTGTTTCACAAGGCCATTGGACAGAGCGGCGCGTTCTGGGATGGCAAGCACGGCCCGCTCCAGGGCTTTGAAGAAGCCCGCGCGCGGGGTCTGTCTTTTGCCCGGCAACAGGGCAACGGGTCCATCGCAGCTTTGCGCAGCATGCCGGCCGATCGGTTGAATGCAGCCGCGCCGTGGAGTTTCAGGACCAGCCCGGTCGTGACAGCCTTCTCGCCGAGTATCGATGGTCATGTTGTGCCTGATGTGCCCGCGCGGCGCTTCCTGCGCGGCGAACAGATGCACATCCCGCTGCTGGCGGGCTGGAATGCGGCCGAAGAGTTTCCTTTCCGTTCGCAGTCACCGCCCGATCAATCGGCGCAAGCCTTTCTCGCCGCGGCCGAGGCGATGTTCGGCAGGGAGCGCATGGCCGATTTCCTGAAGGTCTACCCCGCGGCGACCGACGCGGAGGCCAGGACTTCCGCGGCGGCGCTTAACGGCGACTATGTGGTCGGCGAGCAATGCTGGCAGTGGCTACGATTGCATCGGCGCGGGGGACGCGCGCCGGTCTACGGCTATCACTTCAGCTATACCTCGCACTACACGCCGATCGCCTCGCACGTCACTGAAATTCCGTTCGTGTTCGGCACCCTGACACCGCAACAGGTGATCGGCAGCTCAGCACCGCCGGCCGAACAGGACCGCGCTCTGGCGCGGACCATGATGAGCTATTGGGTGAATTTCGCGGCGCACGGGGACCCGAACGGATCGGGCCTGCCAGCTTGGCCCGCCTATGACGAGAAGGACGTCGTGCAGATCCTGGGCACGCCGATCGAAGCCCGCCCCAATCCGCAAGCCGCCCGCTTCCGCTTCCTCGCCAGTTTCAGGCAGGACGGCATTTTGCCGATGCGCTGGCGGGAGCTGCCGTAGGCGGCCTCACTCGCCCGCCATCAGCTGCTTCGCCAGCGCCATGTAGGCCGGCAGCGTCACGGGATCGTTGGCGGCGTTGCCCGCTGCGGGGTGCGAGGCGTAGCGCGCGATCACCATCTCGGCCTTGGGATCGACGTAGATGCCCTGGCCGTGGACGCCGCGCGCCATGTAAGCGCCGTGAGCGTTGTGCGTGACCCACCATTGATTGCGATAGGACGCGCCGGGCAGCGTGGTGTAACCGGCGGGCTTGAATTTCTCGGGATCGCCGCCGCGCGCGATGTCCTCGACAACAGATGAAGGCACGATCTGCCGGCCGTTGAAGCGGCCGTGATTGCGCATGGTCTCGCCGAAGCGGGCGAGATCGCGCAAGGTGGTGGAGAGGCCGCCGCCACCGCTTTCGGTGCCGATGCGATCGACGTGGTAATGCGCGTCCTCCTCCGCGCCGATCGGCTGCCAGATGCGCTCGGACAGCAGATCGGACAAGCTCATGCCGCTGACGCGCCGGATGATCCAGGCCAGCACGTCTGTGTTGACGGTCTTGTAGGCAAAGGTCTTGCCGTGCTCGCCCTGCTTCTTCTGCGCCATCAGAAATTCGAAGATGGTGGTCGGGCCGTCGTAGTCAGGCGGAATCGGTGCCATGCCGTTCGCCCGCCGCAGCCCCCAGACGTGAGAGTTCTTGTCGGTATAGACCTCCGTGTATTCGAGCCCGGTGGTCATATCCATGGCCTCGTGCACGCGCGCATCGCCGAAGGCGCTGGCCTTCAGCTCCGGCACATACTCCGTGACAGGCGCCTGCGGATCGATCTTGCCCTCGGCGACCAGAATGCCGGCGAGCACGCCCGTGAACGACTTCGTCACCGACATCGCGATATGCGGCTTGTGCGGCTTCAAAGCGCCGAAATAGCGCTCATAGATCAGCCTGCCCCGATGCAGCACGACGATGCCGTCGGTGTAGGTCTCCTCGAGCATCTTCGCGAACGTCATGGGCCGGCCGTCCATCGTGGTCGAGGCGGAGGCGCCGATGTCATGGTCTTGGCGCGGCAGCACCGATGCAGGCCCCGCCCCGCGCCAGACGTTCACGGTCGGCACCAGCTGGCGGATGTTGCTCCATGCCCAGCGCAGCTCGGGGAAGCTGCGGAACGAGCCGTTCTGGAAGGAGATGGTGCGGTTTTCCGGTGGCGGGAAGCCCTTCATCCAGCCGAGTGTTTCGGGATCGGTTTCGGCGGCGGTCGCGGGCGACTGACTCGGGGTGATGGCGGCGGACATGAATATTGGGCTCCGGAAGCGAACGACGGGGTCTCGTATCATGGCGATACGTGGCGAACATCCAATCTTTGCGCCGAGGTGACCGTCGCCGCGCGCTTGGCGGGTTCGTCGTCAGGTCAGGCGCACCGACATGCCGCCATCCACCGTCATGGGGCTGCCGGTCATGAACGATGCCCGGTCGCTCAGGAGAAAAACCGCCGCCTGCGCGATCTCCTTGGGACTGGCCATCCGCTTCATCGGGTGGAGCCCGGCGATGAAATTCAAGGCGTCGGGATTTCCCTCGCCTGCCGCCGGGGTGACGGTCCCTCCAGGCAGAAGCGCGTTGACGCGAATGCCTTCGGCCGCATGGTTGGCGCCCAGTGATTGAGCCAGGCCGATCAGTCCTGCCTTCGAGGCTGCGTACGCCGCCATTCCCGGCAGGCCCCCGTTGCTGAAGCCAACGAAGGACGAGGTAAAGACGATCGAGCCGCCGCCCTGCTTGCGCAGTGCCGGGATTTGCGCCCTCGCGCTGAGGAACGCCGAGGTGAGGTTCACCGCAAGCACATCGGTCCAGTTTTCGACGCTCATCTCGGGCACCGGCGTCATGTCGCCGACGATGCCAGCATTGTTGAAGGCGCCGTCGAGCTTTCCGAAAGTCTTGACGGCGTGCTCCACAAGGCGGGCTGCATAGCCGGTGTCCCGAACATCGCCGGCGAGAAACGTCGCGCGCCCTCCGGCGCTCTTGATGCTGGCAACAACGGCCTGCAGCTCGGGGCCGCGACGCGCCCCGAGCACCACATCGGCGCCTTCGGACGCGAACAATGATGCTGCGGCAGCACCGATACCGCTGCTGGCGCCGGTTACGATGATCGTCTTGTTTGCCAGTTCCACCGTGAGACTCTCCTGATGTCAAAAAAGGAGCCGAACAAGACATCAGGCACCAGCGAGCTGCCACCCGTTTCCCGAGTTGAACGCGGGATCATATCGGCGGACTTGATCGGGGAATGGCGGCCTGTCGGTTTCCGTGATCGGAAGCAACAGGCGCCGTCAGCGGACGCTACTTCAGCGGCAGAACAACGTCCGCGACGGTCTCATGCTCCGGCACCTCCGGGAACAAGCTCAGCCGCTGGCAATAGATCGGGAAGTCGCGCGCTTCTTCGCCGCTGGCGGGAAGCCAGTCGCGATAAAGGAAGAGCGCGGCCGGCTCGAGATTGTCGGTGTAGCCGACGACGCGCAGCACCGCGCAGCGTCCGCCGGGGATCTCGCCGGCCTTGATCTCTTCGCCGTTCGCCGCGATCGGCTGGTCGGTCCCGACGCAGAGGTCCGTGCTGTACGCGGCCGGCGAGGCAGGACGCCGCTCGGAGCGCCAGACCGTGAAGGTCGGACTTGTCCTGGGGTGCAGGTTCGCCGCCTTGCGCCACGCGATGAAGCGCTGGATCGTGGCGGGAAGCGTCGCCGGGTCGCCGCGATGCTCCATGATCGCCACCTTGGTGGCTTGCACATCGCGGATCGTCACGTCGTCGGTGGTAAAGGTCTTCTGCATGAGCTTGCTCCTCGCATTGTCGAGAGGCCCGAAGGCCGCAAGCCACGGCTCCCAGTCGGGAGACTTCCGGAACGACGACGGCGATTGCCCGAACCGTTGCCGAAAGGCGCGGGCGAAGGCATCCGGTGCATCGTAACCGGCATCCATCGCAATCTCCGTGACATCAAGGGCGTCCACAAAGGCCAGTTGATGCGAAGCGCGCTTCATGCGGGCCAGCTGGACATAGCGATGCACTGATAATCCGAAGGTTGCCGAGAACTGCCGGTGGAAATGAAATTTTGAGAAAGCCGCAACAGCACTCACCGTGTCCAGATCCAGATCATCGTCGAGATGCCGGTCGATATGATCAAGCACCCGTCGCATCCGGTCCTGATAGTTTTGCAGCGCCGCCTTCATCGTCCCTCCTCCGTGGCGGCTCCATCTAGTCGCTGACGGCCATGACACGCTCGACCGATCTTGCGGTTTGGCCGAGTCTGGCCAATCCCAGTTCGAATGACCACGCCGATTGCAAGCACCTTCCTCTCCGCGCTAAACTGTCGGAACCCCTTGACCCACAAGTGGGCGTTCCCCTTCGAGCCGACTTCCCGAACATGCACGAACTGACGCCCGACTTCGAACGCTTCATCCGCGATCTCGAGGACTTCAATCATGGCTGATGCGGTCAGCGGCCATCCGGGCTGCGGCTTCGGGGAATTCTCATTCGCAAACGGAATCCAAGCATGAATGCAACTCTATCCATCGTCGTCCTGGCTGCCGAGCTCCTCATCAGCGCGTTGGGTGCGTTCGTGTCAATTGCCGCGCTCGGCTTCGCGGGAGAGGTCACGCGATCCAGGGATTTGACCGCCTTTGGCTGGGTCCTGGGGGCGCTTTACTTCATTGTCGCCTTTACGCCGCTCGTCGCAACCGCATGGGTGGCGCACAGAAGGTTTGTTTCAGACAAAGCATTCCCGGTGCTGGAAGTCATTTCGTCGCCGTATCTGGTGCCGGTGGTGCTGTGGGTTGGCGCAGCGATTTTCTGCATTGGGCTGTTGGCATTTCAAAACGGCGCGGGGCTGGCGCCGCGGTAGGGAGACGCGAAGCGATACCCTCCAGGCACCGCGCAGGCGTCCACGAGGATGGCGGCATCAAGGTATCAAAGAGCGCTGGGACGATCGATGTCGAATACGTCGATCTGTCGGTCCTGGAACAGATCCTCCAGCGCTTCGGGCCCGTTCGCCAGCGCGTAGTCCCGCTCGGCGTCGGAAATAGGCAGCACCTGCAGCCAGGCGACGGACTTGGCCGAGAAGGACTGTGTTTCAAGGTTCCACAAAAACGGAGAGATGAGCATGGCGTGCTTCATGTCACGCCTTGCGCCATACAGTTCCAGGGCTCGCGGAATGACGACGCCGGGCAAGGGTGTGATCTCGGCCTTCTTGATGCTGAAAGCGCAGGTCGCGATCATGTTGGCGCCCTCGGCGCATTCCGTCGCCAGAGCCAGCAGAATCTCGATGCCCAGGGCCTTGTCGCCGGACGTCAGGCCTGTCTTCGCATCAGAGAGCGCGAGGCTGACATAGGTGGAAACGCCTCCTGCCGGGACGTTCTTGATGATCATGATATCGACGTCGCAGACGTGGGCATCATCCCAATATTTCGTAACCGTCGGTGAGCCCTGCGTAACATCTCTCAAATAGCGGGCGAGAGATTTGTTGTCTTCCGAAACCGCCATGGCTCCTCACGTCAAAATCCGAGGTCGTCGGCAGTCATATCTTCACCGCGATGACTGCGACCATACGATCGCCGCTCTGGCCTCTCGTGGGACGTCGGTATAGACGGGGCCGGTGGTCATATCCATGACTTCGTTCACGCGCGCATCGCCAAAAGGCGCTGGCCTTTAGCTCCGGCACAGCCGCGCATCCAGCCGCTTGCAGACGCACCAGTGTTGACATCGCCGAAAGTGTGTAATAGCGATGGTTACACACCAACGAGATCATCATGCCGACCAGCACCCGCTTCGCCGTTGCCGTCCATATCCTCACCGGACTTGCCGTGAGCGAGGGAAAGCCGCTGCGGTCCGAGGATCTCGCCTGGTCGGCAAACACCGGTGCCGTCGTCATCCGCGGGCTGTTGTCCCGCCTGAGCGATGCCGGGCTGACGCGTTCGCAGCTCGGAGCGGGTGGCGGCTCCTTGCTGGCAAAACCGGCGAAGAAGATACGGCTGCTCGATGTCTATGCGGCGGTCGAGGACACCGAGCTGTTTTCGCTGCACCGGACCCCGCCCTGCGAGAGTTGCGCGGTCGGCGGCAACATCATTGCAGCGATACAACCCGCCCTCGATCGGGCGCGCAAAGCGCTCGAGGCTGAACTCGCAAAAACGACAGTGGCGGATGTTGCAGCCGAGGTGGCGCGATTGGGCAAGTTCTCCATTCCGCTCGCTTGGTAACTTGTTTGCCCGCAAATGTCATCGTGTCATTGACACATAATAACTTCGATGCCGAACGGCATTGATCAGCGACAGCCGACCAGCCTTCGGGGCGCTGGCGGTCCTGATTTTCAAGCCCCTCACCTCACAGGAGTCCATCATGAGTATTGGTATCATCGGTTCTGGCGCCCTCGGCTCGAACCTCGCACGCGCTCTCGCCAAAAAGGGCATCTCGGCCACCATCTCCAACAGCCGCGGACCGGAATCGCTCGCGGCGCTGGTCCAGGAGCTCGGCCCCTTGATCAAGGCCGGCACCGTGGAAGAGGCGGCCGGCGCCGATATCGTCATCGCCGCCGTCCGCTGGACTGATGTGCAGAAGGTGTTCAGCCGCTTGCCGGCCTGGAACGGTCGCATCGTCATCGACGCCACCAACCCGGTGGAATTCCTCGACCCCAACTCGCCGGATGCGAAGGACCCGAGCAATCCGCTCGCGGCTTACGGCATCAAGGCCGTCGATCTCGGCGACAAGCATTCGAGCGACGTCTTCAGCCAGTTCGTTCCGGGCGCCCGCGTAGTCAAGGCATTCAACCATAACGACGTCGCGGCGCTGTCGAATCCGGACGTGGCGGGTGGCCGGCACGTCCTGTTCTATTCGGGCGATGACGCTGCCGCAAAGGCCGAGGTCCGCAAGCTCATCGAAGGCGCCGGCTTCTTCCCGGTCGATCTGGGCTCGCTCGACGTCGGCGGACGATTGGCAACCCTGCCCTTCGGCGCGCTGGCCGCGCACAACTTCATCAAGATCTAGCAGACGCCGGAACGAAAAAGGGGAGCCCGCATGTCGCGGGCTCCCCTCTCCTAGATTCCGACATCATATCGCTGTTACAGGCCGGCAGGCTCCAGCGCCTTCCGCACCATCGCGGTGTCGACATATTGGGTCATGCTGGCGATCTTGCCGTCCTTCACCAGATAGAGATGCGCGAAACTGGCGCGCATGGATTTGCCCGTCGCCTTGTAGGTGCCGGAGTAGACACCGAAGGCGGCGACGCGGTCGCCGTCTTCGAGATAGGTGTGAACATCGGCGCGGTAGCCGGTCCATTCGGTGGCGAGACGCCGGAACACGCCTGATATGATCGCGTCGAGGCCGACATAAGTGCCCGCGTACGGAAAGCCTTCCGCTTCGGTCCATGCGGCATCGGGAGCGAGAGCGGCCAGCAAGTTGCGGCCGTTCTGTTCCGACGACGATCCCTCGTAGGTGGCGCGGATCAGGTCGAGGTTCGCCCCCATCTCAACCCCACTTCATCTCGCCGGTGGCGACCTTGGCGCCGATGTCGAGCGCAACGCCCATGCCGAGGCCGGGGAAGCGCGCCTCCATCGCCGCCTTGAGCGCCACGGAATCCTTGGCCTTGGTCAGCTCTTCGTCGAACGCCTTGAGGTAGGCGATGGTGTGCTCGACCCCGGACAGGTCGGTCTTTGCATCCACCGACAGATGGCCGGGGACGACGACCGCCGGCTTGCGCGCCGCGATCTTTTCGAGATTGGCGATCCAGGCGGCGCGCTGCTCCCTGGTCGGCGTGTCGGCGGTCCAGACATGGACGCCCGAGAAGATCAGCACGCCGCCGAACACCGCGTTGAGCGAGGGCACGAACAGATAGCGCCGGTTGACCAGGCCGTCCGCGCTGACGATCTCGATGGTCTCGCCGTCCACGCTGAGCGTCTTGCCGTCGAACGCTTCGGGAATGACCACATCGGCGAGCACCTGCGGGCCGTTCGCCTTGAGCTGCGGCCCCCAGACGGCAAGCTTCTTTTCGACGCTGGCGTTAATGGCCGCCAATGTTGCGGGCGCCGCGAGCACGCGGGCCTCGGGGAAGACAGCCTTGATCGCGCCGAGGCTGAAATAATAATCCGGGTCCGACTGGCTGATGTAGATCGTGGTGAGCTTCTTGCCGGTGGCCTTGATGGCGTCGGCGACAGCCTTGCCATCGGGCAGCGTGAAGCCGCCATCGATCAGCACGGCTTCGCTCGGCCCGGACACCAGAACGGGTGCCCGGAAGAAGCCGTTCGGTCCGGCTGGAAAATGCTTCCAGGCTAGCCCGCCGGCGGCATGGCCGAGGCCTGCGGGTGCGAAGAGTGCGGCGGCGCCCGCGGCGAGAGTGGTTTTCATGATGGTTCTCCTTGTGGGCATGTTGGTCTCCTGGTGCTGGTCTGGGATCGCGAAATGAAAGCTGGATGGTCCGGTCTGTGTTGATCGCTGGGCTCAGGCCGCCTTCAGTCCGTCGACGAGGACGTCGAGGCTGCCGAACAGCGCGCTTGCTTGCACGAGGCGGCGATCATGGCCCGTCCCGACAATCAGGGCCGGGACGCCGTTGGCGCCGAACCGGCGCATCTCGGCACGCGCCGCCTCGAGGCGCGCGCGGTAGGCGATGATCAATGCGGTGTCGGGCGTCGCCAGCCGCGCGGCAACCTCAGGCAAATTCATCGCGCGCAGCACGTCCGACAGAACGGACATGTCAGTGCTGTCGCGGCCTTCGACATAGCGGACGAGCTGGAAGGCCTTCAGCGCCGCGAACGCCCGATCAAGCGCCGTGAGCGCGACAGCCGTGAGCGCCAATGTCGCCGGGCCGGAATCGAACAGGCGCGTGCGGTCACCCAGCACATCGCGGCGATAGGCCTCGCTGAACGGCTGGCCGCTCAGGCGCGAAATCCGCTGGTCGTTGCCCCAGGCGTAGGCTGCAAAACCATCGTCCATCGGACGGGCGCCCTCGCCGGCGAACAGACCCGTCGGCGCAAGTTCGACCGCAAAATCCGGTCGGGCGACGAGCTGCTCCAGCAGGGTGGAGGCGCCGTAGCACCAGCCGCAGAGCGGGTCGAACAGGTAGGTGATTTGAATGGGCGCGGACATGGCGATCTCCTTGGACCGCAATGTGGCACGTGCGAATTGGTAGATAAATACCAACAAAACAGACAGAATGTATGTTATAAACTTACAAATAGACCTGACCGGACAGAGCCCATGAACCTGAACCGACTGGCTTATTTCGCAGCCGTCGTGGACACCGGATCGTTCACGCGGGCCGCCGAACGGCTCGGCATCACCAAGGCCGTGGTGAGCCAGCAAGTGGCGCAGCTGGAGCGCGATCTCGGCACCAGCCTGCTGGTGCGCACGACGCGCCGGGTCCATCCGACCGAGGCGGGCCGCATGTTTCATGCGCGCTGCGTCATGATCCTGCGCGAAGCGGAGGATGCCTTCGACGAACTCGCCCAGGCCGCCGCAGCGCCGACCGGCACATTGCGGATCACGGCGCCCAACGATTACGGCACCGCCGTCGTGGTCGCCGTCGTTACGGCCTACGCGGCACGCTATCCCAACTGCCGGGTGGAGTTGACGCTCGAAGATCAGACGGTCGACCTCGCCTCAGGCCAGATCGACATGGCAATCCGTGTCGGCTGGCTGGTCGATTCCAGCCTGCAGGCGCGCAAGATCGGATCGTTCCGGCAATGTCTGGTCGGCGCTCCCGCCTTCACGGATCGGATCGCCGCCGCGCGCGATCCCGACGACCTCGCGACGCTACCGTTCGTCGCCAACATGGCACTGCGCGAGCCACTGCTGTGGCAGTTTTCGCGCGGCGATCTCGATCGACGCGCCGTGCGCCTGCAGGCCAGCATCGCCATCGACACGACGCCGGGCGTGCTCGCGGCCGTGCTCGCCGGCGGCGGCCTTTCGGTGCTGCCGGATTTCCTGGTGGCCGACGATCTCGCGGCGGGTCGCCTCATCCACATCCTGCCGCAATGGCAACTGCCATCCGGCGGCATCCACACCGTGTATCCCGCGGCCCGTTTCCGGCCGCCCAAGGTGATGGCATTTGTGGAGATGCTGATTGCGGCTCAGCGACGGGCAGGTTCGGTCGGGACGGATTAGATGGGGAGAGAACCGGCGGCCGCTGGACCGTCTGCTGTTCTCAAACGAGTTGAGCGCATGTCACCGTAATTCCGTGGCTTTGGTTTACGTACCAACCATGCCCTGCTTGTCGTTGTCAGCTATAGTGTCTCCATAGCTTGCATCGGCCGTGCGGCCGATCGATCGCTATTCCAACATGCCGCTCTGGCGTGTGCCGCTCATTTTAAGCCGTCGTGGTAATGGGTTTATCAAATCGCCCCAATTCACCGCGTACAATCACAGCAGGCACTTTATCGCAGCATTGAACCCAGCGAGTGCGAAGCGCTACACACCCAAGGTGCGACAAATTGGCAGCGAACCATACTGAAACGACATCCCGGCTTCGAAGCGGCTCAGTCCGCAATTTCACGATTCTGGCGTAAAGCTACTGCGCCATTTTGTGCAAACGTTGCCAGCGAGCATCTTGACGAAGATCTGGCGAGGCATCCGCGAGACGCTTCACTATTTCGGCTAGTCCGTAGGGCGAACGCGCACTGTTCTCGTCGATGACCTTGCTCAAAAGTGCCAACGTTGCCAGCGGGTATTTCGCTGTCAGATCAGCTCGGCCGTGTTGGCCGTCGTTTCCGAACTGAAAAACAAAAATATCGGCGTTAGACGAATTTACTAGGAAATCGCTCACGAGTTGGACACCGTCAGGAAAGCGCTCATCGAGATCCTTCAAAAAGAGCACGAGTCTGCGGCTCGTTTCGGCCGTTTGAAACTGCCGATCGCGCGGCCAGACTTTACGGAAAAATGGAACGACAACGCGCTTCCACCCGTCAACCGTCGCTGCGCGTCGACGCAGGAAGGACAGCGTCTCCAACCGCACCGTGCTGCTCGTGCCACGCAGCGCCATGCGGCCTTCATCAGCCGTTATGTAGGGCTTGCCGCCCGGAGCAGCTTCCAAGGCAAGCAGAAGATGCTGTCCCAGACGACCGATGCCATCAGCGGTCCAGCGGCTTGTTCCAGCGATGGCCGCGAGGAAATGCGCGTGCATATCCTTGAACAATGCGTGCGATGCCAGATGGCTCGAGCCCACGAAGCCACTCCAAGCGGCTTCCGCCTCCGGCAGCTGGGGATCAAACAGCGGCAGCAGGAAGCTGCGCGTCCAATGCCGGTCGATTTCATAAAGTTGCTGCAAATTTTGCGCCGCAATGGTCAACGGATGCCAACCACCTTCGTCTGACAAAGCGATAAGCGTCTCGAGACGTTGGCGGATAGCGGTTGGCAAGCCTTGATTGGCTTTGGGCTTACGCTCGTAGAGCGCGACTAGCAAACCCTCCGCTAGATGGCCAGTGGGAGCGTTTATGGCATAGTCAATCCCCATGCGGTTGCTCGGAATCTCGACACCAGCGACGGAGGACTTGCCAAGGCCGCTGCGCATCGCATCGTGGCCGGCATCAGCGAGCGCATCGGTGACCCGATCAAAGAAACGATGCGCGGTTTTACGCTCTAGCCGATCGATGGTGCTGTAGTGAGTCGACAGCCATCTAGTGAGGTCGTAGCGCATCTCCACGATAACGGAGGCCGGAAGATTGGCGCCGGCTCGCGCGACGAGCTTGAGACGGTGCGTAGTAGCGCTCTTGGGCCAATTGTTAAAGAGGCGCGACCAATAGCGTCGCGGGTAATTGCCTCGTCGAGCCTCGAAGTTAAGAACCGCCATGGCCCGCTGCGGATTGGTCGCCACGAGTCCTCGGAATGGATCACGGTCGGTGAAATTCTCAAAGTGGCGCTCTGCCAAGGCATCGCAACGCGCAATCACCTTAGAAACCGGTAGATCCTCGATCGACGTCGGATCCGTTTCTTGTTTCACCCATCCGGTCCGGCTATCGAGACTCGCATCCGCGGTCTTCGCCCAGGCGACCCGCCAGCGCGGATTGGCGCGCTTGAGTTTCGGAAGTTTGGCTCTTGTCGCGGCGCTTAGGGCGAGACGTTGATCTTGCATCCAGATTAAACGTGCCGCAGAAAGGCTCGCTCGGTGTTGGGCGTATTCTTTGTCATCTTCTTCCTGGTATTTTTCGCGGCCTTCGAGTACGGCCTTTTCAATTGCCAAACGATCCCGCTTAGAAAGGTCCGGCCAGCGCGCTCGTAACGCCCAGAGAATTTCGCGAGCATGGTCCGCGTTCCAAAACGACTCTCGCGACATCGCGAGGATGCCTTTACCGACTTCGGCAGGGGTCACAATCCGCGCGTCCGCGAACGCAAACAACCGCAATGGCACGAAAAAACGCACGGCGTCATCCCAACGCCGAAACTCGCGCACAGCAGCTTCCGCATCAACATTCACCAACCGCTTGAACAATTCTGCGAAACAGATGAAGTAGCTTTCTACCTCAGAATAGTGATGCTCGCCGTCTTTGTCCTCGGGATAGAGTGTTGGCAAACGCAAGTGATAGCGTGAGACCTCGCTCTCAAGTGCTGCACCGAGCTCCAAATTGGTGCGCGCGGCCGCCAAGACGGCAGGGAGTGAATCGTCGGGAACGTCCGCGATGCTCTCGATCAGCGTGGGATAGACGACATCGAAATAGCCGATCCGCGTCAGCGTGAGCGCTTCGGCAACGGTTGGCGGAACCGGCGCATAGTGCCAAGAGCGGACAGCCGTCAGCTTTGGTCGCGTCGCAACGACGAAAGCGCGGATCGTGCTCGACGTCCAACCTTCCTTGCGTATTTGCTGAAGGACGTAGTGCCAGCCTTCACGGGCATCGTCTGGCGCCGCTTCACGCGCTTCCAGAACGAGACGCCACGCCTGTCGGACAATTGGATCGAACGCGACATTGTCGCGATCGAGTGTCCAAGACAACTGGTTGTGCAAATGGCTGTGCAGCAGGCCGCGACCGGCCGCCCACCAGACTGTAGTCGGCGAAGTCATGACCGACTGAATCCAACGCGCAAGCTGGAACAGGCGCGCGTTCAATGGAGCGAGCGGCCAATGCGAACCAGAGGCAATGCCCGATTCGCGCGCAACTGGATCGTCCGTCTTCAACGGCCCGAGCAGATCTATTCCCGGCGGACCTTGGTCTCTCCCTTGCGGATCAGGCCGCACCGGGTCGTCATCTAAACCATAGGCCGCAAGGGGATCGATTTCCGGTTTCGGCTCATCATCGTAACTAATAGTGCGGCCAGGTTTGGTGTAACGACACCCGGCGTCGAACACGCACAGCCATTCGGGTGTTGGGGGCGGCACTGCGGACGCGAACGTTTGGGCTCCTTCGGCCGAACTGCACAGGGCGGCGACTTGGCCACGCTCGAATGCTTTTAGCAACTCCGGCCTGGTCTGAGCTAACCCAGCGATGCGCGTACGCCAAGCATCGACATCACGGGCTCGATCCGCCCAAGCGTGGATGCCTTCCCAAAGATGCCGATGATAGTCAGCGGGATCGTACAAAATCGGAGTGACCCCGCGTTCACGCCAATCTAGATCCGAGCGACCAGGATCGTTTGCGGCAAAGGCGTAAAGACGCTGCTCGCGAATGCGACCTGTCACGTGCAGGCCTTCGAGGAGATAGCGGACTGGCGGATCGTCGGCGCTATAACCGAGAAGGACCACAATGTAGCGGTCGAGCAAGTCGCAGACAAATCGAGTGGCCCACGCCTCCGCAAGGTAAGCTCGACCGAAATCGCCGCCGCTTAGAACCAAGCCCAAAATGTTCTCTGCTGGCTTGGCGTTCTTAGCCGGTAGAAGGCCGTGCAGATGCACGACACCATCGAATCCATCGCGCCGTGACAGATCCGGAAAGTTCGGAGGAGCATAGCTGCGAAGATGCGGGTCGGCCTTTTGGAAAAGGCGGTCGAAATTGGTCGTAATAAGTCGGCGACGGCCATCGGGGCCGCGGGCCAAGTCCAGGAGCGCGCGGTGATGTGCTAGATTTGGCTTTCGTGGAATGCTAAGCGATCCGATCACTTCCACCTCAACTTGCGGCGCTCCAAACTGTCGAATAAGGAGCGTGAAGATGCGGTCGAACGAGACCGGCTCATGAAGGTCTTGTACAGCTCCGCCTTCACGAAAGCGCTGCTCCAGCGCAATGAGTCTGCCAGCCGCCGAGTCGGACGGGCACCCTAGACGACTAGCGACATCGCAGGTGAGGCGGAAAAAATCGGGAAGTCCGGCTGGGATGGAAATCCCGGCGCCGCACAGAAACACCACATCGCCCACGTCGCGCGCGTCAAGCAAGACGTTTGGGATGCTTGGTCCATATTCGGTAAAGCGCATGGAATACTCAAGAATCAACAGGGACCAATATACCCGAAGCGACCCTTGATCGCCTCAAATCGCAATCTGGCACTCACAAAACGTGAGGTAGAGTTTATGACTGTTTGGCAGGCATCGCGATCCGGTCCAGGTACTGTTCTTAGACAAAGCTGGACGCCGACTTAGCGACTTGGCTTCAGGTGATAATCGACGGCACAGTTTGAGTTCGCCCCCTGCTTACACTCGATTGCTCCGAAGGCATCGTAACGCATTGATCCATCGAGGAAGATCTTCCGCTGACGACGAAGAACCTTATCCCGAATCCGTCAGAAATTCTCGTTCTTGAATTCATTGGAAAATTTCGTCCATCCACGATTTGCTCGGTTTCACACACTACGGATATCGATTGGTCGATTTTCCCCGGACGCCAACCATCCCCTGCGACCTGCCGCGCCTCACTCACGCGCCACCGACAGCCCCGCCAGCAGCGGCGCGTACGCGGCGAGCCGGCGGGATACGAACTCCGTAAAGAGCCGCACGCGCTTGGTCTTGCGTGTCTCTCCCTGTGTGAGGAGCCAAACCGTTCCGTACATGTGCAACTCGCTGCCCGGCACCCGCACCAGCAGCGGGTCGGCATCGCCGACGAAGCACGGCAGTGTCGTGATCCCGAGCCCTTGCCGGACAGCAACGATCTGCGCCCCGGCGTCCGTGACCCTGAATGGAACGCCCGTGGTGCGGACCTCACCCGCGCTGGCCCAATTTGGGATGCCATGCATGCTGATGACGATCCAGCGGAACGGATCAGGCGCGCCGGCACGCCACGCGGCTAGTCTGTCGCGCGACATGTAGACGGCGCCGAACAGCTCCGGTCCCTTCATGCCGTGAAGATTTTGCGGCAGGGTTTTGCGGTCGTAGACGACGCGGATCGCGACGTCGGCCTCCCGGTTGGTCAGGTTTGCAAGTTCGCCGAACGACAGGACATCCATCTCGATGTCGGGATGCAGACGCGCGAAATCGGCGAAATCAGGCATCAGCAAATGTGTCGCCATCGGCGGCGCCAGCGTCACCCGC
Source organism: Bradyrhizobium sp. Kon69 (assembly GCF_055807515.1). Taxonomy (NCBI): domain Bacteria; kingdom Pseudomonadati; phylum Pseudomonadota; class Alphaproteobacteria; order Hyphomicrobiales; family Nitrobacteraceae; genus Bradyrhizobium; species Bradyrhizobium sp. Kon69. Next base: position 15,434 of record NZ_JBVVOS010000016.1, read on the forward strand.
AGACGCCCGCGCACGCTCTGGTCGCGCCCGAACACGCGCGTCTCGAGCTGGTGCGACGAGGCTTCCATCTGGTCGGCGAATTCGAGGACCTCCTCGCCCGCAGCGGTCAAGCGGTAGCCCGAAGGCAACTTTTCGAACATCTGGACGGCGAGGCGTTCCTCGAGCTGGGCGATGCGTCGCAGCACGGTCGCGTGGTTCACGCCGAGTTGCTCGGCGGCCGCCCGCACCGAGCCTCCGCGCGCGACGGCCAGAAAGTAGCGAACGTCGTCCCAGTCAATCATGGTGCAATCCCGCACCGCGCGGTGCGCCTTCCGAGCCCTATCCAACGCCTCGTACCGCAGTACGGGCGGTCAACATAGCCCGTTCCGGCAGGCGCAGCCCCTTCCCAACGGCGGACGTCGATCGTCGCCGCTGGCGTCGCTCATCCGGCCGGATCGATTTCGCACCACCGATGTGCGCGCTTCCGCACTCAATGCCTGACGCCGGCGGACCTATCTCGGGGACCTCGGGGGCAGATGCTGTCCCGACCACGACAGGAGAAATTATGGGAAAGCTTGACGGCAAGGTTGCAGTCATCACGGGTGGCGCGACCGGCATCGGGCGCGCCGCGGCAAAGCGCTTCATCGAGGACGGCGCCTTCGTCTTCATCTTCGGCCGCCGACAGCAAGCGCTCGACGCTGCTGTCGCCGCCCTCGGGCCCAATGCCCGCGCGGTGAAGGGCTCGGTCTCGGATGAGGCCGACCTCGACCGGCTCTACGCGGCGGTGAAGGCCGAGCGTGGAGCCCTCGACATCGTCTTCGCCAATGCCGGCGCGGGAAGCCAGCTTGCGCTCGGCAAGATCACCTCCGCGCACATCGACGAAACCTTCGACACCAACGTGAAGGGGACGATCTTCACCGTGCAGAAGGCGCTGCCGCTGATGCGCCGGGGCGGTTCGATCATCCTGACCGGATCGAGCGCGGGCACCACGGGCGCGCCGGCCATGAGCGCCTACAGCGCCAGCAAGGCGGCGGTGCGCAACCTCGCGCGGACCTGGGCGGAGGACCTGAAGGGCAGCGGCATCCGCGTCAACGTGCTGTCGCCCGGGGCGACCGCGACCGAACTCGCGAAGGAAGCGCTGGGCGAGGAAGGCCAGAAGGTGTTCGCCGCGATGACTCCGCTGCAGCGCATGGCCGATCCCGCAGAGATCGGAGCGGTGGCCGCCTTTCTCGCCTCGTCGGACAGCAGCTTCATGACCGCCAGCGAAGTCGCCGTCGACGGCGGCCTGGCGCAACTCTGATCCCGGCGCGGTCCCGCGCCTGGCCCACACACACAACGAAAGAGAAAACATCATGAAAAAACTCGAAGGCAAGATCGCAATCATCACCGGCGGAAGCAGCGGCATTGGGCTGGCCACAGCCAAGCGTTTCGTGGACGAAGGTGCGCATGTCGTGATCACCGGACGACGCGAGAAAGAGTTGAAGGACGCCGCAGCCTTCATCGAGAGAAACGTGACGACGGTCATCGGCGACGTGTCGCGCCTGGACGATCTCGACCGTCTCTACGCCGTCGTGAAAGAGAAACATGGTCACATCGACATTCTCTTCGCGAATGCGGGCGCAGGGACGATCGCACCGCTCGCGATGGCTACCGAGGCCCATTTCGACCAGACCTTCGACGTCAACGTGAAGGGGCTGTTCTTCACCGTGCAGAAGGCCCTCCCCCTCTTTAGGGACGGCGGTTCGATCATCTTGAACTCTTCGGTGTCGAACGTGAAGGGGCTGCCAGGGTTCAGCGTCTACGCCGCGAGCAAGGCGGCGGTGCGCAGCTTCTCGCGCGCCTGGACGCTGGAGCTGAAGGACCGCAAAATCCGCGTCAATACGATGAGCCCCGGGCCAACGGAGACCCCCGCTTTGGAGACGACGACGGGCTTGACCCGCGAGCAAGCCGAGCAAGCCGCCGCCGGATTTGCTTCACAGGTCCCGATGGGTCGCAGGGGCAAGCCGGAGGAAATCGCGGCTGCCGTCACCTTCCTCGCCTGCGATGAAAGTTCCTACATCACCGGCGTGGATCTCGCCGTCGATGGCGGCATGGCGCAGGTCTGACCGCGCCATCGACAGAAGATCGGAGAAACATCATGAGCTACGCAATTATCGGCTTCGGCCATATCGGCCAGGCCCTGGCCAGGGCGTTTGCCCGCAATGGCATCGAAGTATCCGTTGCAACCACGCGCGACCCGGAAAGCTTTGCATCCGCCGCGGCCGCGATCGGACCCACGATCATTCCCAAAAGACTGGCGGACGCCGTCAAGGCGGACATCATCTTTTTGGCGGTCCGTTTCGAGTCGCACCAGGATGTCGCGAAGGCGCTGCCCACCTGGCAGGGCAAGACCATCGTCGATGTGACCAATGCCTACGGCGTGCCCCCTGAGAAACTCGGAGGACAACCTTCGTCCAAGGCCCTCGCGCAAGCCTTCACCGGCGGTCGACTGGTCAAGGGCTTCAACCATTTGGGTGCTGCCGTGCTTGCCCAGGATCCTGCCGTCCATAGTGGCAGGAGAGTCGTGTTCCTGGCGAGCGACGATGACGCTGCCGCAGCGGAAATCGGCGCGCTTGCGGACAGTCTCGGCTTCGCGCCGATCAAACTTGGCGGGCTTGCGGAAGGCGGACTGCTGGTGCAGGCGCGCGGAAACAGCTGGGGCCACCTGATCTTCAAGGATCTGGTCAAGTTCGACTGACGAACACGGGGACACGAAGCATCCGATCGGATCGAGTGCGATCCGATCGGAGCGAAATGGAGAAATCCCATGAGCATCGAGAAAAACATCCAGACCGTGAAGGACTTCTTCGCCGCGATCGGCCACGGCGACAGAGAGGCTCTGCTGGCGCTGATCAGTGCGGACATCGAGTGGATCATCCCCGGCGAGGACTGGCCGCTGGCCGGAACGCATCGCGGGCACGACGGGGTGACGGATCTGCTGGAGACGGCATCCAAGTCGATCGAAACGTCCACGGAACCCCGCGAGTTCGTCGCGCAAGGAGACCGGGTCCTGGTCGTCGGATTCGCAAAGGGAAAGATCAAAGCCACGAACAAGATTTTCGAGGACGACTGGGTCTTCGCCATCACCATTCGAAACGGCAAACTGACGAGCATCCGGGAATACGTCGACACGCAGGCACTGGCGCGGGCCGCGCGCGTGTCGAATGCCCAAGCTTGAAGGAGATCTCGATGTACGATCAATCCAAGCTAGCCGAGCTGATTCAATTTGCACGAATAGGTGCGGGATCCACCGTCATCGACGTTTACCCGGGCGACGGCGACTGGACCCGTCTCTTCTCCGGCATCGTGGGAGGCGAAGGACGGGTTGACAGCTTCGTGCCGGCCGAAGTCGCCCACTTCAAGAACGATCCGCTCGGTCGCATCCAGACGCTTGCAAGGGAGCCGGGTCGAGAGAACGTCGAAGCCGTCTCGGCGGACCTCGTGGCCATGCCGCAGGCCACGCAGCCAGCGGACGTGCTGTGGCTGCACCTGTTCTACCACGATCTCCACACCGCACTGATCCAGGCTAGGGGCGCGACGGCGGCCCAGTTCAATCACGCCGTCTACGAGCGGCTGAAGCCCGGCGGGTGCTACGTCATCGTCGACCACGCCGCCGCGCTCGGCGCGGGCACGCGCGACGCCCAATCGCTGCATCGGATCGAGCCTGCATCCGTTCGCAAGGAGGTGGAGGCGGCCGGCTTCGTCCTGGACGCGGAAAGCACCCTGCTCGCGAACAAGGACGACCCGCACACGATCAAGGTGTTTGATCCCGCCATCAAGGGCAAGACCGATCGCTTCGCCTATCGGTTCGTGAAGCCGTGATGCCTTCCCCGCGAAAGCAGCGCGCGACCCTTCACTCCCACTCAATCGACCGCGCCGGGATGCCCCGCGCCGATCAGGATGCGGCAAATCCCTGAATGTTTGTTACCCGGCATGGCGCCGGGCTCAGGCCTGTTGGGTGGGATAAAGCGTGAGGATGTTGACGTTGACCCTGGGCGGTTGCGTCACCGCGTAGAGGATGGCAGCGGCGATGTCCTCGCTCTCGAGCTGCTCCATGTCGCCCAGTCTGGTCTCCACCGCCTGGCGGACATCGGGGCGCATCTGCGCGACAAACTCGGTCTTGACGGCCCCCGGCTCGATCGTCGTGACGCGGATGCCGTCCTTCCCGACTTCGCGTCGAAGCGATTCCGCCATGGCGCTGGCAGCATGCTTGGTCCCGGAATAGACCGTTGAGGCATGGATATAGCGTCCGGTGCCGGATGAGAGGATTACGATGTGTCCCGAACCTTGCCGCTTCATTCCCGGCAGCGCGGCATGGATCGGGTAGAGCAGCCCCAGGAAGTTTACCTCGATCATCTGACGGTATTCAGCTGTCGTGGTGTTCTGGAACGGCGCGGCGACACCAACGCCGGCGATGCAGAGCAACATGTCGAGCCGCCCAAACTCCTCGATAGCGCGCAGCACCATCGCCGAGACCTGTGCCTCGTCCGAAACATCGACTTCGAGCGGAAGCGCCTGGCCGCCGGCTTGGCGGATCCGCTCCGCAAGATCACCCAAGCGCTGCATGCGTCGGGCTGCGATCGCCACGCACGCTCCCTCGGCTGCCAGAGCCACGGCCGTTGCTGCTCCAATCCCGGATGACGCTCCGGTCACCAGCGCGACTTTTCCGGTCAGTTTGCCTGTACTCATGCGATGTTTCCGTTCGTCTTGTTCCCGCAGCTCGCAGGATTGAACGACTTCTTGACGAAATCGCGGTGCGGCTTGCGCGGAGCGGAGCGGACGTGCGCGAGGATCCGAGGCGAGGCTGCCGCGCAGCAGCAGCAAGCCCCAATACGAATGCGACCGATTCCGCTTTTCGCGGTGGGCTTCAGCAACTCCAAACCGGCCGCGCGGTATCGACCTGACAGCGAAGTTGATCGTCGTCGCCCACGCGCGTGCCGCTGCGAATCGGGGACCAGAACGGCGAGAAACTCCGGGAAGCTCGTCGCGACCAACTCCACGCGGTCCTCGCCAGGCTCCTGTTCGTGATCCCACCAATAGACGGCTCCGGTGCTCGGACCCGTGCGGCAATCCAAAAGGTAGAGGTTACCGCCTTGGTCTTCGCCAACTGGCAACATCCCTTCGGGAAGGACGTCGCCAACCAGTTCATAACAACCATCGAGTTGGCGGTAGTCTTCAGCGTCCCCGATTTCGAAGATGCAGCTCACATCCCAGTAGTCGGGATTGGTCGAGACGACCTGAACCGGACGAGACGGCTCTTCCCTATGTGACCGCAGGAAGTCGCGATACGCCATGGGCAAGCTGGCCCCAAGCGCAGCTTCCAAGTTCTCAATTCGTTGTTCGGCGTCCATGACGCGATGCTAGGGCTCGATCCGATTTGGATCAATCGTCATTCCCCCCTGGTTCTTGAGCTTTCGATGCTGCCGGATCACTTTTTAGGCGTGCCGTCAGATGGCAGCTCTGCCGACCCGCCGATTTTCTTCGCGACCACATAGACGTCGACGCCGCTCATCGAGCATTCCTCGCTTGATGCCTGGTTTTTCGTGATGACCTCGATTGTCTTGCCATCCTTGGTGTGAAACGTGATGTCGTAAACCTGGAGGTGGAGGTCCTTGCCGATCTTTTCGGATGCGAGACGAACGGCCTTGGTCTGCGCCTCGATCACTGACGGGATATCGATCAGGCCGGCGTTCTTGAGGTGCACGAGGGCCATGTTGGTGGGCCAACTCGCGCAGTCCGGAGACTTCGCCAGAGCCCCCGCAGCCGGCATGGCAAATATCGCGGCCATCACCACTTTCAAGGCGGCGCGCATCAATGTACCTCCTCGATGGTGTGGTCCACTTTTATAAATCTGCTTGCGCCTGTTGATGGGCAGGACGGCAATGGACATGCCGTCGCAGTCGCCGCGCTTGCAAAGCTTCTCGCCAGGCTTGAGCTTCTGAAGTCCCGTATCGGTCAACAAGGTATTCTCCGTTCGGTTCGCTGTCACATACCATCATGAACCATCATGGTACAGGAACCGACCGAAACGGAGCCCCCAAAACGTGCCCTGCCGCTGCCTACTTCTCGGCGTCGAGTGCTAGCTGAACCGCAGGCCTAGCCATGACCCGCCCGGCGTGCGCGACGATGTTGGGAAACGGCGAGAGATCGAAGCCGGTGAACGCTCCCCATCGCCCGATCACGAAAAGATAGGCGTCGGGGAGAGTGAAGGCCGAACCGGTCAGGAACGGTCGTGCATCGGCGAGCTCCTGCTCGATCAGCGCAAACCTGCGATTCAGGTAGGCTACGGTCGAGGCACGGGCGTCAGGGGTCAGCGCTGGATCGAACAGCCGCCCGAACGGCTTGTGCAACTCGGTGCTGATATAGGTCAAATAGCTGTTGACCCGTGCCCGCTCGATCGTGCCGAAGAGCGGCGCGAGTGTGCCAGGCGCGTATCTGTCGACGAGATACTGCGTAATCGCAGGACCTTCGGTGAGAACCTCCCCGTCATCGAGCTCCAGCGCGGGCACGTAGCCCTTCGGATTGATCGTCAGATAGTCGTTTCCCGACTCGGTTCGCTTGGTCACCGGATCGACGCGGTCGAGCGTAAAGGGCAGATCGAGTTCGCGCAGCACGATGTGCGGCGACAAAGAGCATGAGGAGGGAGAGTAGAACAGCTTCATTGCATGTACCTTCTAAAGAGAGAGGAGATCAGCTTCATGAGGTGTAGCTTCATGAGTTCTAGCCTGGCCTCCCTGCGAGGTCGGCGAACACCAGCGCTTGGCGCCATCCGGCAGGGCTCGTCCTCATGGCCTGGCGGAACGCGTCGGCCATCGTCTCTGCCAGCCACGCCGCGTCCAGCCCCCCGAGATCAACCGCGGCCAGCCCGGCATCCGCCGCCAGCGCGGCAGCCACCCTCTTCGCTTCCGCGTCGTCGCTGGCGAGGAACACCTGTGCCCCTGACGCCGTCAGCCGTTCGGGGTTCTCCCTCAGCAACCGCATCACCACAGTATTGAACGCCTTCACCACGCGCGCCCGCGGTGCGGCCGCCTGCAGCTGCTCGGCGAAGCTTGGTCCCTCGGGACGCGGTGAGGCGTAATCGCCGACCGAACCGGGCTCTCGGTTGTTCGGGTCGAGTACGATCTTCCCGGCGAGCATGTCCGGGTTGGCGGGCATGACGCCGCGCGGCGTCCACAATACGACCTCGCCGAACGCCGCAGCCTGTTCCTGTGTGGTCGCTCGCGCACCGGCAAGACCCGACACCGCCTCCGCAGCGCGAGCCGGGTCACGCGAGCCGAAGGCCACTTCGTGACCCGCCCGCGCCCAGATGGTCCCTAAGGTCTGCCCCACCGGCCCAACACCCACGATTCCAATGCGCATCATCGTTTTCCTGCTTCTGACACTGCCAACGTAAGGGCGCGGGGCCGCGCAGGGCAGGACAAATGGGTTGCGGCTGAAGCAACCAAATGTATTGAATGAAGCATGGACACTCTGCGCGCCGCCGTCGTCGTTCTCCGTGTTGCCGAGGCCGGCTCCTTCGCCGGGGCCGCGCGCGAGCTCGGCGTGACCCCGGCCGCAATTGCCCGCCTCGTCGGCCGCTTCGAGGCCACGCACGGTGCGCGCCTGTTCCGCCGCTCGACCCGCGCACTCTCCCTCACACCCGACGGTGAGCGCTTCCTCGCCGAGGTCCGAGGCCCGGCCCTCGCACTCGCGGCTGCCGCCAGCCGTCTCGGCGCACCAGTCGGAGTCGCGGGTACGGTGCGCGTGACCGCAGCCGCCTCCCTCGCTCCGCCCCTGTTGCACGCCTTGGCCTCGCTTCTGGAGCGGTACCCGGCCCTGCGCGTGGAGTTGGCCCTCGATGACCACTTCGCCGACCTCGGCGGCGGACGCTGGGATCTCGCGGTTCGGATCGCGCCCCGGATCGCCGACGCCAGTCTCCTCGCCCGGCGCCTTGCGCCGTTGCCGCTCATCACCCTTGCCGCGCCCGCCTATCTTGCCAGGCACGGGACGCCTCTAACGCCTGATGATCTCGCAAAGCACCGGCTGATCGGCCTGCGTTTTCCGGCGACGGGACGGGTGATGCCCTGGCTGTTCCGCGCACCGGGCGGCACGCGCCGCCTCCAGCCCGACTTCGCACTGACCGTGGACGGTTCGGATGCCCTGCGCGCAGCGACGGTGCTTGGGGCCGGGATCGGGCAAGCTGGCTCGGAGGGAACGGCGGCTCTCCTCGGCTCGCGCGGTCTCGTGACGGTACTCGACGCCTACGCACCGCCTCCATGGGCGGTGTGGATGTTGCGCGCGCCGGGGCCCGCAGGACCGGCGCTTGCCGCAGTCATGGACGCGTTCGTCGCGGCGTTTCGGCGGAAGAAGAAATGACGACAGAGGCGATAGGCCGTGCGGGATGGGCGGACGACGTATGCGAATTAGGGTGACAGTGCATTCAACTCGCAAGCCTTCGTTTTCTTAGAAGGCTTCTTTGGCGAGCGACAGTAAATACACTGTCACCGCAATCCTAGTGCCGAGGTAGCTCTCACCGTGCGCCTGGCAACGGCCGATTCCAGCCTCAACTACGCCGTCACTGCGCGCAACCAATGCGCAACTTGAACATACTTTTCTGTAGCGCTACATTTTTGTGTTGGTCTGAATAAACTGAATCGATATCGCTCGCGGAAAAGGCAGTCGAAATATGCGGATTGCGAACCTGGGTGACTTTGTCTCAGTTCTGAAGACAAAGTTGGCGGCGATTGACAAAACAGGCACATCTCGCGCCGGCAGACCGTTTGATCATTGGTACCGAGGCGAACGTGATAGCACCTGGCAGTTGCAGCCTAAGGCATTTCGGAACCAAAAGTACATTGAACGAGATTTAACGAATCGTTTTCGTGTCTTGTCCAGATCCAGACACGAACGACTCCCAGAATATGACAACTATGGTCAGTATCTGAGCCTGATGCAGCATTACGGATTGCCAACCCGTCTTTTGGACTGGTCCACATCGCCGCTGGTCGCTTTATACTTTGCAGTCGAAAAGTATATTTATGAGCCGAAACATCCACTCACCGACGCATCCGTGTGGATCTTAGATCCTTATCTGCTAAATCAACTCGAGATCGGAGAAGCAATAACACCTTCGATCGAGGGGTGGTCTGTGAGAAGATTTCTTAGAGGAGCATTCTCAGATTATGGACCTTGGCAATTGGATTTTAGTGGCGACGAAATCGACTATGTGGAATTGACGTTGAACAAAGTGTGCGCCGTAATGGGGGCCGAAACAGACACCCGAATATTTGCACAGCAGGGTAGCTTCACTATTCATACGCTGAAGGCGCCGCTGCAAGCTCACAACGCGGCCGGACAGTTCCTAGACCAACTTGTAATTCCAGCAGCAAACGTTCTCGGAATAGCTGAAGAAATTCACCTCTGTGGCTTCAGAAGAAGCACCTTATTTCCCGATTTGGGAAGCCTAGCTGAGGATTTAGAAACGCGCCAAATTTGAACGTGTTGTTGCGCACGCGATCATTAATCCGGGATCATCACGACCGACGTACTATCAAGGTCGTGAGGCTGAGGTCAGCGAATCTCCAGCAAGCCTTGGAGGTAGAGCGAAGCTGCGTCGGTTAATTCGTTGTCAACGCGATGGGTTTCACCGCTCTGTCCGTCAATGCGCTGCGTAGTCCTGGACGTCCTCTTCACCATGACATAGATTTTGGCGTCACTCACATACGCGCAGGGCCGGGTCAAAATGGTTGTCTGGACGCAAGAAGACGTTGCAAAGCGCTCTACGGAGCAAATCAAGATCATCCAAGAAAATGCTGCGAGGCAAGGTCGGAGCGACATTGTCGCTCTATGCGTCATCGAGCTTGAACATCGGAAGCCCCCTCGCATCAAAAGTCTCAAGACGAAATCACCGGAACGCAGACCCGACCAATACGTATGTGAATTTCACTTCATCTGCCCAAGGGAAATCGGCGTAGCGGAAAATGCAGACGGGTCAGTCTGGACAGGAACTTGGGTCGTCGCCGAAGACAATGCGGCCGACGCACAAACGTATAATTCAATTGTTGCATTGCATACGAACAAGGCGGAAGCATCGTACTTGCAAGGAGAAATCCGAGCTTGGCGAAAAGCGCCCAGACAGAAAAATTATGCTGAAGGGCAAATAGTCAAAATCGCATCGGGCATCGACTTTCAGTTCGTGCCCAACAACAATCCTATTCCGTGGCACGGCGACGCGACTGGTGAGAAAGGATATCGTTGGGCTGACATCCCAAACTCTGCATCCTGACCCCTACTCCCACTCGATCGTCCCAGGCGGCTTGCTCGTCACGTCATACACCACCCGGTTCACGCCCTTCACCTCGTTGATGATGCGCGTGGCGGTCTCGCCTAAGAACTTCATGTCGAACTGGTAGAAGTCCGCGGTCATGCCGTCGGTGGAGGTGACGGCGCGCAAGCCGACCACGAAATCATACGTGCGGCCGTCGCCCATGACGCCGACGGTCTTGACCGGGAGCAGCACGGCGAAGGCCTGCCAGATGTCGTCGTAGAGGCCGTGCTTGCGGATCTGGTCGATGTAGACCGCGTCGGCCTTGCGCAGGATGTCGAGTTTTTCGCGGGTGATGTCGCCGGGGCAGCGGATGGCGAGGCCGGGGCCCGGGAACGGGTGACGGCCGACGAAGATTTCGGGCAGGCCGAGCTCGCGGCCGAGCTTGCGCACCTCGTCCTTGAACAGCTCGCGCAGCGGCTCGACCAGCTTCATATTCATGCGCTCGGGGAGACCGCCGACATTGTGGTGCGACTTGATCGTCACCGAGGGGCCGCCGGTGAAGGAGACGCTCTCGATCACATCAGGATAGAGCGTGCCTTGGGCGAGGAAGTCGGCGCCGCCGATCTTCTTGGCCTCCGCCTCGAACACCTCGATGAAGAGGCGGCCGATGGTCTTGCGCTTGGTTTCGGGATCGGTGACGCCTTCGAGCTCGCCGAGAAACTGTTTCGAGGCATCCACGTGCACGAGCGGGATGTTGTAGTGGTGGCGGAACAGGTCGACCACGGTCTTGGCTTCATCAAGACGCAGCATGCCGTGATCGACGAACACGCAAGTGAGCTGCTCGCCGATGGCTTCGTGGATCAGCACGGCCGCGACCGCGGAATCGACGCCGCCGGAGAGGCCGCAGAGCACCCTGCCCTTGCCGACCTGGGCGCGGATCTTCGCGATCTCCTCCTCGCGGAAGGCGCGCATGGTCCAGTCGCCGGAAAGGCCTGCGATCTTGCGGACGAAATTGCGGATCAGCTTGGCGCCATCGGGCGTGTGCACCACTTCCGGGTGGAACATCAGGCCGTAATATTTGCGCGTCTCGTCCTGGATGATCGCGAAGGGCGCGTTCGGCGAGGTGCCGGCCACCGAGAAGCCCGGCGGCATCTTGGTGATGCGATCGCCATGGCTCATCCAGACCTGGTTCTTGCCGCCCGGTGACCAGACGTCCTCGAACAGCTTGCTCGGCGCCTTCACCTCGACATCGGCGCGGCCGAATTCGCGGTGATGGCCGCCCTCGACGGTGCCGCCGAGTTGCTCCGCCATCGCCATCTGGCCGTAGCAGATGCCCATCACGGGCACACCGGAATCGAAGATTGCTTGCGGGGCGCGGGGCGAGCCCGCCTCATGCACCGATTCAGGCCCGCCGGAGAGAATCACCGCCTTCGGCTTCATCTCGTTGAAGGCTTGTTCGGCCTTGTTGAACGGGACGATCTCGCAATAGACGCCGTCCTCGCGCACGCGACGCGCAATGAGCTGCGTCACCTGGCTGCCGAAGTCGACGATGAGAATCTTGTCATGCGCCGAGGCCACGGAGGGCGTCGACGCGGAGCGGTCGGTCTGTGCTGCTGTCATGGCAAGCAAATACGCGACGGGGACTTTTCCTGCAACCGCGCGGGCCGCGCGCCCACATTCTTCTTTGGGCATGGACAAATCAATATAGGTAAGTATTATTGACCTAATATGGTCCGTCACTCACCAAGGGCCGAACAGGGAGAACGTCATGCCACAGCATCATCAGCCGTCGAATCTCGCCGCGCTCGGCCGCACCTGGGTCGAGGCCTGGAACGCGCGCGATCTCGAACGCGTGCTCACGCTCTATGACGAGGACGCCGTGATGACGTCGGACCGCATCCCCGCGATGGGCTTCGACGAAAGCGGCACCGTGCGCGGCAAGGATGCGTTGCGCGCCTATTGGGGCAAGGCGCTCGCCCTGTTGCCGAACCTGCATTTCTCGCTGATCGAATTGTTCGTCAGCCCTGATAGCGTGGTGGTGTTCTACGAGAACGAGCGGGGAAAGCGGATCTGCGAATATCTGCGGGTGAATGCGGCCGGAAAGATCGTGCAGGGATCGGCGAATCATCCGGTGCACTAGCTTGTCCCCGTCATTGCGAGCGTAGCGAAGCAATCCAGAATCTGTCCGCGGAGATAGTCTGGATTGCTTCGTCGCAAGGGCTCCTCGCAATGACGGAGACTGTGGCGAGCACATACGCTAACAACACCGGCGCCGGCTCTGACACAGGATTCCAGATGAAGCTCCCCACCTCCCCCTTCACCGTCACCGACTGGAGCAAGGTCGAGCCGACCATCCATCCCGGCGAGACCGGGCAAGCGCAGTGGCGCACGCTCAACATCGGCGAACTCCGGGTGCGGATGGTCGAGTATACGCCGGGCTATCTCGCCGACCATTGGTGCGACCGCGGCCACGTGCTGTACGTGCTGCAGGGCGAGCTCGACAGCGAGCTGCGCGACGGCCGCAAGTTCAAGCTCACGGCTGGGATGAGCTACCAGGTCTCGGATTTCGGCGACGCCGCGCACCGGTCCTCGACGGCGACCGGGGCGACGCTGTTTATCGTCGATTGAGCGCCCCGGAAGGGTTAATTTGCACCGCAAAATAGCAAAATGCGGCGACATTCCGAGCGACGGGTGGTGCCTTGAAGTGGCCCCAAAATCTCGCTATATTGTGATCATCGATACTTGGCCGAACGACTGGGCCGCTTCGCTTCGTTGCTGACGGGCGCGCACGCTTCAGATGATTTCTCCAACATCGACTGATCAGGATTATGGGCGCAATAGTGCGTACCGGTCCGCGTGTTAACTTCTTAAGCAAAGGAAATTCCCATGGCTATGGGCACCGTGAAGTGGTTCAACAATCAAAAGGGTTTTGGTTTCATTCAGCCGGATGACGGCGACAAGGACGTGTTCGTGCACATCAGCGCCGTCGAGCGCGCTGGCCTCTCGACCCTCAACGAAGGTCAGAAGGTCTCGTTCGACATCGTCGCCGATCGTCGCAGCGGCAAGTCCTCGGCTGACAATCTCCGCGTCGGCTAACGCCCGCGCACCGTTCTGACCACGGACGTACCGGCAGAACGCAGACTCAGAAAACCCCGCGACCGGGTTCCGGTTCGCGGGGTTTTTGTTTGGGGGCCGCCGCACCCACCAAGAGCGGCTATGACGCTACGATTTCTTCAAGACCGCGACGAAGAACCCGTCCGTCCCGGTCCGCCGCGGCGTCATCAGCCAGCCTTCCGGCGATTGCAGCGCGGCTTGCGCAAACTCCTCCGCCTTGTCCCAGAGCACTCTGGCGGTCTGCTCGGGCGGCACCACCGCGAACTCGGGATGACGGGAGGTGAACGCCCTCACCTGCTCGCCGTTCTCCTCTGAAAGCACCGAGCAGGTGATGTAGGCGATGCGGCCGCCGGCCTTGACCAGCGGAACCGCACGCTCGAGCACCTCGGTCTGGTCGCGCAGGCGAATCTCCAGCGCGCCCGGGCGCATGCGCCATTTGGCATCGGGGTTGCGGCGCCAGGTTCCGGTTCCCGTGCACGGCGCGTCGATCACGACGAGGTCGGCGGTGGCGCTGATCTCGGCCAGCGGATCGGCCTCGCCCTTGGGCGTGCGCACATCGGCATTGTGGACGCCGGCGCGCGACAGGCGTTCGTGAATGGGCGCAAGCTGCCGCTTGTCGCTGTCGGTCGCGATCAGCCGGCCCTTGCCCTGCATCATCGCGGCGAGCGCCAGCGTCTTGCCGCCGGCCCCGGCACAAAGATCGATCACCTGCTCGCCGGGTTTTGCGGCGGTCAAGGCAGCCGCCAGCTGCGACCCCTCATCCTGCACTTCAATGACGCCCTTGATGAAATCCTCTTCGGCCTGGATGCCGGGGTTGCGCGCATCGGCCGAAAGCTCGATGCGCAGGCCGGTTGCCGACCACTGCGTCGGTTTCGCATGAAGATGAGCAAGCGCCCCCAGCGCCTTGTCGCGATTGGATTTTAGCGTGTTGACGCGTAGGTCGAGCGGCGCCCGGCTCGCCATCGCGGCCGCCTCCGCGACGCGCTCGTCGCCGAAGGCTTTTGCCAAATACGGATCCAGCCATTCCGGATAGTCGCCGGCGATCGCGGCCGGGGCACCTTCAAGCGACCGCGAGGCGAGCGCGGCCTGCTCGGCCTCGGTCAATGGCGCAGGGGCAAAGCGGCTGCCGTCGAACAGCGCGGCCATCGTGGCCGCATCCATGTTGCGCTCGAGACGAAGCATGCCGATCAGCCGCGACCGCGCGGTATCCGAATCCATCAGGTAGGCGCTGGAGGCATAGCGGCGCAGCACGTCCCAGACCAGGCCGGCAATGGCGGCGCGGTCGCCGGAGCCGGCGAAGCGGTGCGCGGTGCCCCACTCCTTCAACGCCTTGGCCGCGGGCACGCGATCTTTCTCGATGGTGTCGATCAGTTCGATGGCTGCGGACAGCCGGGCAGCGGGAGTCATTTGAATCTTTCAGATCAGGATCGGCGAGTAGCGCCTAGATCAGCAACAGCATTTTCAACGCGAAGTAGATCCACATCGCGAGCAGGACGAGCACGCCGGCGAGCCAGATCGTGGAGCGGCGGCCGAGGTTGTTGGAGGAGACGAAGATTCCGGCATGGACGAAGCGCGTCACCACGAACACCCAGGACATCAGCACGATGAAGAGATCGGCGTGGCGCAACGGGAGCGCCAGCGCGATCAGGGCATAGAACAGCACCGGCAATTCGAACTGGTTGCGGTAGCAATTGGCGAATTGTGTGGCGCCCTTGGGCCAGTTGGGCTCGCCCAGCGCAATGTCACGGCTCTTGGTCTCGCCGGAGACGAGCGCGCGCCGGCGTCCCATTGCCATGGCGATCAGGAGTGCGAAGGTGAGACCAACCTGCACGAAGACCGGCAGCAAAACCATTTGAACGGACATCGGAATTTCCCGGGATTTCCCATCGGGCGGAAGCCACAGCTAGCGTCCATTAGCTGTCACCGCTGGTCCTGACAATCAACGAGTTGAACCGGCGTTCCCGATGAGGCGACCAACTGTCGACAGTTAAAGCGATTTTGGCCCCTCGGGGGCGCAAGGCGAAAGACCGCCATGAACACCCTCTTCAGCCAGATCGGCAGCCTGACTGGCGCTTTGACCGAGTCCGCCGACGGGCAGTTCGGCATCCTGATGTCGGCGCTGGCCGGCATCGCGACGGCGCTTGCGGTGGCGCTGGCGATGACGGTCTACTTCCGAATGAGCTATCGGACCTGGCGCGATGTCCTCAGGCATGGCCTCGCTGCGCTCGCCGCCCTCGCTCTGTTCGCTTTTGCCGCCTACGACATGCGCCATGCCGCGCTGGCCTATCTTGGCCTCAATCCGTCAAAACCCGCGGTCGAGTTCGAGATCCGCATGCCCAAGGAGACCTTGGCAGCAGTATCCGACACCCAGATCGAGCTGCATACCGACCGAAACCAGACGCTGGCACTGGTCGAGGGCGTGCGGGAGCTCGGTGATGGCCGCTCCGTCCTGCGTGGCGCGGTGGCGCTCAACCACCGCACCGCGGACCGCGTGCTGGTCGTGAACCTGCCCGGCAAGGGCACCTTCGAATTCCGCCTCCGCCTGCCCGCCGAGCCGCATCGCTCCGAGCAGTCCGGTGCTCAATTCGGTCCTTGGCACCTCGCCGACCGCATCGCCTCGCCGTTGACAAGCGCGGTCGCGCCGCAGGACGCCTATATGATCCGCTATCGCGTGCTTTAAACATTGTTCGATCGCTGGCCACGAACGCACCGTCATCGTTCCGACGTCGGGCGTGGCCTATGATCGATCCATGTCCGAATTTCGCCTGACACAGATCTCCGACACCCATCTTGGCCGGCGCTTCCCCGGCCTGATCGCCAACTTCCAGGCGCTGAGCGCGCACATCGACACCGATAGGCCCGACCTCGTCGTCAACACCGGCGACGTCTCGTTCGACGGGCCGACCAGCCGCGACGATGTCGAATTCGCCAAGGGCCTGCACGATGCCCTGCCCGTCGCCTGCCGCTACATCCCTGGCAATCACGACATTGGCGACAATCCGACCGCGGTTGGCCCCGCGCCGAAGCCGCCGGTCGCGGAAGCGCATCGTCAGCAATTCCGCGAGATCATCGGCGAGGACCATTGGTCGTTCGAGGCCGCGGGCTGGTGCTTCATCGGCCTCAACTCGCTGGTGATGAAATCAGGGCTCGCCTTCGAGGCCGAGCAGTTCGACTGGCTCGCCTCGGAAGTTTCGCGCACGAACGGCAAGCCGGTGGCGCTGTTCGTACACAAGCCGATATTTCTCAACGGGCCCGACGACCCCGAGACGCCGGAGACGTCGATCCGCTACGTGCCGCAGCCGGCCCGCGCGCGGCTGATCGAGATGTTTGCACATGTCGACCTGCGCCTCATCGCCAGCGGTCACGTGCACCAGCGGCGCGACTTCACCTGGCGCCACACCCGCCACGTCTGGGCACCGTCGGCCGGCTTCAAGATCAACGATGCGCGCCAGGACCGGATCGCGATCAAGGAGGTCGGCCTTGTGGAGTACCGCTTCCAGCCCGACGGCTTCGAGGTTCGCCACGTCAGGGCCGCGGGCCAGGTCGATATCGATATCGAGGAGCTGCTCGCCCAGATGGGCGGCGAGCATTAGCGCTTCCCGTCGCTGCTCAAGCGACGCTTTTGAGATCCTGCTGGATCGCGGCAAGCAAGGACTGCAGCGCGTCGCTGTTCACCGGCTTGGCCCCGGTATTAGCGGGCTGAACATTGGCAGGCCGCGCGGCTTTGACCGGACGCTTGGGGAACGGCGGCGTGGGCGTGGGCATCGCGGATTGCGCGAACACGTCTTCAGTATGGACGAACTTGCCATGAATGACGTCGTCGCGACGGCCCATGACAAACATCGTCGCCCAATAACCGGCGGCCACAAGGATTACGCAGAAAACAACAAGCTCTAACATCATCGCACCTGAAATATGCGCAATGATTCAATGCCTTCGCCTGCTCGTCAATGAACCGACGGTCACACCTGCGGCTTTTACGGGCGGGTGTGGCCGATCGGTCACTCTTTGTTAACCATACCCGGCCGCTGAGGGGGCCGAGAGCGGCGGATCAAGCTTTGTCCGGCCCAACCCGCACCAGCTGCTTGCCGAAATTGGCCCCCTTCAGAAGCCCCATGAAGGCCTCGGGCGCGCTCTCCATGCCCTCGGTGACGAACTCCTTGTACTTGACCTTGCCCTCGCGGACCCAGCCGGACATGTCGCGCAGGAAGTCGCCGTGGCGGGAGGCGAAGTCGGAGACGATGAAGCCGCGGAAGGTCAGCCGCTTGGTCAGGGTCGCGCGCATCATGCTGGCGGCCCATTTCGGCGGCTTCGCTTCGGTGTCGTTGTAGTGGGCGATAAGGCCGCAGACGGGCACGCGCGCAAACGCATTGAGCAGAGGGAACACCGCCTCGAACACGGCGCCGCCGACATTCTCGAAATAGACGTCGATGCCTTTCGGGCAGGCGTCCTTCAGCTTCGCCGCCAGATCGGGATCGCGGTGATCGATGCAGGCATCGAAGCCGAGCTCCTTCACGACGTAATCGCATTTGTCCTTGCCGCCGGCGATTCCAACCGCGCGTGCGCCCTTGATCTTCGCGATCTGTCCCACGGCCGAGCCGACCGCACCGGAGGCACCGGCGACGACGACGGTCTCGCCTGCTTGCGGCTTGCCGATATCGAGCAGGCCCGTGTAGGCGGTCATGCCGGGCATGCCCAGCACGCCGACGGCCGTCGAGATCGGCGCGAGCTTCGGGTCGATCTTGTTCAGCCCCTTGCCGTCGGAGATCGCGTGCGTCTGCCAGCCCGCGCGCGAGAGCACGATGTCGCCTTTGGCGAAGTTCGGATTGTTGGAGGCTGCGACCTCACAGACCGTACCGGCTTCCATCACGCCGCCGACGGGCACCGGGGTCGCATAGGACGGACCGTCGCTCATGCGCCCGCGCATATAAGGATCGAGCGAGAGCCAGATCGTGCGCAGCAGGACTTCACCTGCCGCAGGCGTCGGCACGGCGAATTCCTCGATGCGGAAATCGGACGGCTTTGGCTCGCCGACGGGACGCGCGGCGAGAACGATGCGCTTGCCTTGGGACATGATGGCTTCCTCCTGATTGCTTTGTCGCAATCATTTAGGAGGTGGGCGGGAATGAAGCAAACCCAACAGGCGCTGTCATGCCCCGCCTAGTGCGCAATTGCGCACGGGGGGCGGGGCATCCAGTACTCCGAGACGGTCTTAATAGAGCCGAGAAGCCGCAGCGTACTGGATGCCCCGGTCGAGCCGGGGCATGACAGCGGAATGTGGAGCGCCTAACCCCCGCCCGGATAGTTCGGCGCCTCGCGCGTGATGGTGACATCGTGGACGTGGCTTTCACGCAGGCCCGCGCCGGTGATGCGGACGAACTGGGCCTTGTCGTGCAGGTCCTTCATGTCCTTTGCACCAACATATCCCATCGCGGCGCGCAGGCCGCCGGCGAGCTGGTGCATGACGTTGCCGACCGGGCCCTTGTAAGGCACCTGGCCCTCGATGCCTTCGGGCACGAGCTTGAGCGTGTCCTTGATGTCCTGCTGGAAGTAGCGGTCGGCCGAGCCGCGGGCCATCGCGCCGACCGAACCCATGCCGCGATAGGCCTTGTAGGAGCGGCCCTGCCACAAGAACACTTCGCCGGGCGTCTCGTCGGTGCCGGCGAGCAGCGAGCCGACCATCGCGATGTCGGCACCGGCAGCGAGCGCCTTGGCAAGGTCGCCGGAGAACTTGATACCACCGTCGGCGATGACGGGGAT
Organism: Bradyrhizobium sp. Kon69; assembly: GCF_055807515.1. Taxonomy (NCBI): domain Bacteria; kingdom Pseudomonadati; phylum Pseudomonadota; class Alphaproteobacteria; order Hyphomicrobiales; family Nitrobacteraceae; genus Bradyrhizobium; species Bradyrhizobium sp. Kon69. The sequence continues at coordinate 34,572 of NZ_JBVVOS010000016.1, forward strand.
GTCGGACTTCTTCGCCGCCTCGACCGCATCCATGATCGCAGTGAGCTGCGGCACGCCGACGCCGGCAACGATGCGCGTGGTGCAGATCGAGCCCGGGCCGATACCGACCTTGATGCAGTCCGCGCCCGCATCGATCAGCGCCTGCGCACCCTCCGAGGTCGCGACATTGCCGGCAACGACCTGCACGGAATTGGACAGGCGCTTGATGCGGTTGACCGCATGGAGCACGTGACGGGAATGGCCGTGCGCGGTGTCGACCACGACGAGATCGACGCCGGCGTCGATCAGCCGCTCGGTGCGCTCGAAGCCGCTATCACCGACCGTGGTGGCGGCGGCGACGCGCAGGCGGCCCTGCGCGTCCTTGCAGGCCAGCGGATGGGCGACCGCCTTCTCCATGTCCTTCACGGTGACCAGGCCGACGCAGCGATATTGCTCGTCGACCACGAGCAGCTTCTCGATGCGATGCTGATGCAGCATCCGCCGCGCCTCGTCCTGGCTGACATTCTCGCGCACCGTGACGAGACCTTCATGCGTCATCAGCTCGGAGATCTTTTGCTGGCGGTCGGTGGCGAAGCGGACGTCGCGGTTGGTGAGGATGCCGACCAGCTTGCCCGGCGTGGACTTGCCCGCACCGGTGACGACGGGAATGCCCGAGATGCCGTGATCGCTCATCAGCTTGAGCGCGTCGTCCAGCGTGGCATCGGGGCTGATGGTGAGCGGGTTCACCACCATGCCCGACTCGTAGCGCTTGACCTGCCGCACCTGGGCGGCCTGCCCTTCGGGATCGAAATTGCGGTGGATGACGCCGATGCCGCCGGCCTGCGCCATGGCGATCGCCATGCGGGCTTCGGTGACCGTGTCCATGGCGGAGGCCATGATCGGGATGTTGAGCGGAATCGCGCGGGTGACGCGGGAGCGGATGTCGACCTCGCCCGGCATGACGTCCGACAGGCCCGGCTTCAGCAGCACGTCGTCGAATGTGAGGGCTTCGCGAATGCCTTGTTGCACGGTGGCCATGTGCCAACTCCTTCCGCGGCCCTGCCGCAAATAGCTATGGATGAGCGCCGCCCTCGGCGTGCCTTGCGGCAACGCCGGAGAATCGGAGCCCATCGGTGGGGTTGACGCGGGTCGATAGCACGAGTGGTTGACGAATCAAAGCAATTCGGACCGCCGGCCAGCCATGCACAGGCTTTTTAGGCAAATTCAGCGGGGGACAGCCTCGCGGCGCCTCGTACTGGCGAACGACGCCCCCGTGCCGGTAGATCATCGCGATCTCCGGCGCAGGGCGCACCCCACCTGGGCTCACGCAGGATTTAGGTGCCATGCGTCGATCCGCAATGGTCGCGGCCCAGCGGCGGTGATAAGCCGCAATTCCCGCCCCTCCTTCTGATTTCCATTACCAATCCGTCATGGTCGACAAGCAACGCATCATTCCGCTGATCGTGGCCACTGCTCTCTTCATGGAGAACATGGACTCGACGGTCATCGCCACGTCGCTGCCCGCGATTGCGGCCGATATCGGCACCAGCCCACTGACGCTCAAGCTCGCGATCACCTCCTATCTGTTGTCGCTTGCGGTGTTCATCCCGGCGAGTGGCTGGACCGCCGACCGGTTCGGGGCGCGCATGGTGTTTGCGATTGCCGTCGGCGTGTTCATGGTCGGCTCGGTCGGCTGCGCGCTCTCGACATCGGTCACCGATTTCGTGTTCGCCCGCATCCTGCAAGGCATGGGCGGGGCGATGATGACGCCGGTCGGGCGCCTCGTGCTGCTGCGGTCGGTCGACAAGAGTGCGCTGGTCAATGCCATGGCCTGGGTGACGGTCCCTGCCCTGATCGGCCCCGTGATCGGGCCGCCGCTCGGCGGCTTCATCACGACTTACGCGTCGTGGCACTGGATCTTCCTGATCAACATCCCGATCGGGCTGCTCGGCATCTTCATGGCCTTGCGCTTCATCGATCCTATCAAAAGCGAGGAACGAGAGCCGTTCGACCTCTACGGCATGGTGCTCGCGGGCCTCGGGCTCGCCGGCATCGCCTTCGGGCTGTCGGTTGCCGGCCTCAATCTGCTGCCATGGAGCACGGTTGCCACTCTGGTCGCCGGCGGATCGATCTCGATGACGCTGTATGTCATTCACGCACGGCGAACGGGGTCGCCGGTGCTGGACTTCACGCTGCTGAGGCTGCCGACACTGCGCGCGGCCATTTTCGGCGGTTTCATGTTCCGGCTCGGCATCGGCGCGCTGCCGTTCCTGTTGCCGCTGCTGATGCAGATCGGCTTCGGCCTCTCGCCGTTCAAGTCCGGCCTCGTCACGTTTGGCTCCTCGCTCGGCGCCATGGGCATGAAAGCGCTGGCCGCACGCATCATCCGCGCCTTCGGCTTCCGCAACCTGATGACGGTGAATGCGATCATCAGTGCAGTTTTCCTCGCCGCCTGTGCGCTCTTCACCGTGACGACGCCGCTGCTGATCATCATGATCATCCTGGTGGTTGGCGGCTTCTTCCGTTCGCTCGAGTTCACCGCGATCAACACGGTGGCCTATGCCGAGGTCGAGCACGCGCAGATGAGCCGCGCCACCACGCTCGTCAGTGTCAACCAGCAGCTCGCGGTCTCGGCCGGTGTCGCGGTCGGCGCTGCGTCCGTGGAGACGACGATGTGGCTCAGCCACGTCAGCGAGCTCAACGCCAGTGTGTTTGCGCCGGCCTTCATCGTGGTCGCCCTGACCTCGGCAGCGTCGAGCTGGTTCTTCTGGCAGATGCCCGCTAATGCCGGCCACGAAGTCTCCGGCCGCAAGGCCGTGGAGATCGCGAGCCGCAAAGGTGCCGGCAAGGGCGCGGAGAAGGCGGCCGTGAAGGCCGCAACCGAGGATACGCAGGACGTGCGGGATCAGCGGCTGGGGTAGCCAGCACCACTCTCGATGTCGTCCCGGCGCAGGCCGGGACCCATACGCCGAGACGGCAGTTCGGCGCGAGACGGCAATTGGCAGTCTTCGCCAAACTTAATTCGGTGGTTATGGGTCCCGGCCCCCGTGCGCAATTGCGCACTAGGCCGGGACGACGATCAAATGCCGCCCCGAAATCCCGTCGCGAGAACGTAGCGCTCGGAGGAATCCGCGCGGCTCGCGGCCGGCTTGACGTGCCGTACCGTGGCGAAATCGCGCTTGAGCTGGGCGAGCAGCTCGGCATCGGCCCCGCTCTGGAATGCCTTCGCCAGGAAGGTCCCGCCCGGCTTCAGCACATCGCAGGCGAACGCGGCGGCGGTCTCGATCAGGCCGACGATGCGAAGCTGGTCGGTCTTGCGGTGACCGGTGGTGTTGGCAGCCATGTCGGACATCACGATGTCGGCGCCGCCGTCGAGCATCGCCTTGAGCTTGTCCGGCGCGTCATTGTCCATGAAGTCGAGCTGCGCGAACTCGACGCCGGCAATCTCGGGGATTTCCAGCAGGTCGATCGCGATGACCTTGCCCTTGCCGTCGACCGAGCCGACGCGCTTGGCAGCGATCTGGCTCCAGCCGCCCGGCGCCGCACCGAGATCGACCACCGCCATGCCGTGCTTGAGCAGCCGGTATTTGTCGTCGATCTCGAGCAGCTTGAACGCGGCGCGCGAGCGATAGCCCAGCGCCTTCGCCTTCACCACATAGGGATCGTTGAGCTGCCGCTCCAGCCAGAGCTTCGATGACAATTTGCGCTTGCCATGGGTCTTGACCTGGACGTGCAAGCGGCCGGTGGTGTCCTTGGCCATCTCACCAGCTCCTGAGCGCGCCGTCTTCGCGCATCATTTCGACCAGCATGCCTTCGCGCAGGCCCCGGTCGGCGACGCGCAGACGTGGCAGCGGAAAAGCGCGGCGGATCGCGTCGAGGATGGCGCAGCCGGCCAGGACGAGATCGGCGCGCTCGACGCTGATGCAGCTGTTCGCCGCGCGCTCCTCGTAGCTCATGCCGAGCAGCTTGTTGATGGTTGCGGTGACGTCGGTATCGTTCATCCAGACGCTGTCGATGCGGCGGCGGTCGTAGCGCGCAAGATTGAGATGGATGCCGGCGAGCGTCGTCACAGTGCCTGACGTGCCGAGCAGATGCATGTCGGCGAGATCGCCGCCATGCTGTTCGGCGAACGGCTTGATGTGATGGGCGACCTCGCGCTCCATCGCGGCGTAGATCTCCGGCGTCACGTCGCGCCCGCCGAACTGCTCGGCAAGCGTGACCACGCCGAACGGGATCGACATCCAGGCTTTGATGCGCGGCTCCGGATTTGCGGCGTCGCGCTCGATCCGCACCAGCTCGGTCGAGCCGCCGCCGATGTCGAACAGGATCGCGCCGCGCCCCCTGGGATCGACCAGCGGCGAGCAGCCGAGCACGGCAAGCGCCGCCTCGGTCTCGCGATCGATTACCTCGAGCTCGATTCCGGTCTCGGCAGCCACGCGGCTGCGAAAGCCTTCGGCGTTCGAGGCGGCGCGGCAGGCTTCGGTGGCGATCAGCCGCAGCCGCCGCGCCTTGCGCAGGTTGATCTTGTCGCGGCAGATGCCGAGCGCCACGATGGCGCGTTCGATCGCGGCCTCGCTGATGCACCCCGTTGCCGAGACGCCCTCGCCGAGCCGGATGATGCGCGAGAAGGAATCGACCACGCGAAAGCCGTCGTGAGTCGGACAGGCGATCAGGAGCCTGCAATTGTTGGTGCCGAGGTCGAGCGCCGCGTAGACGCCGGTTCCCGGCGCTTGCGCGCCGACGGCCGGTTCAGTGGCGAACGCCGCCGCCATCGACCCCAGCTCACCGTGCGGCGCAAGGCCGTCGCGGAGCCGCGTGTGGTCATTCATACAAACTGTCTTTCCGCGGCCGGTTGGGCCGATCTGGAATTGCTTTTTCGCCTGAAACCTTAGCAGCGCGCCAATCCTGCGCAACAACGCATCACATGGGACCATGCCCATTCGTGCGTTGTCGTGAACGGGCCGGTGGGCTATTTTTGAGGGGTCCGGTCTCCCCAGGCGCCCCCAAACCGCGCATTTGCCGGCTTTTCAGGTCAATTCCATGCAAGAACACACCAAATCCTCCACGCTCGAAAACGCTATTGCACTGCAAAAATATGGTGTCGGGCAGCCGGTCCGCCGCAAGGAGGACGATACCCTGGTGCGCGGCAAGGGCCGCTACACCGACGATTTCAACCTGCCCGGCCAGGCCCATGCCGCGATCGTCCGCTCGACCCATGCCCACGGCATCATTCGCGGCATCAACATCGACGCCGCCAGGGCGATGCCGGGCGTGCTAGGGGTGTGGACCGGCAAAGACCTCGATGCGGCAGGCTACGGCCCCTTCACCTGCGGCCTGCCGCTGAAGAGCCGTGACGGCTCGCCCCTGCTCCAGACCAACCGGCAGCCGCTCGCAACCGACAAGGTCCGCTTCGTCGGCGATCCCGTCGCCTTCGTGGTGGCGGAGACGCTGGCCCAGGCGCGCGACGCGGCCGAGGCGGTCGAGCTCGATATCGAGCCGCTGCCGGCGGTGACCGATCCCGAGCAAGCCGCAAAACCTGGCGCGCCGCAACTCTACGACCACATCCCGAACAATGTCGCGCTCGACTACCACTATGGCGACATCGAGAAGGTCAACGCCGCCTTCGCCAGCGCCGCGCACGTGACCAAGGTCGACATCGAGAACACCCGCGTCGCCGTGGTCTCGATGGAGCCGCGCGTGGGCCTTGCCTCCTACGACAAGAAGACCGAGCGCTACACCATCCAGATGCCGACACAGGGCGTCGCCGGCAACCGCGCCAACCTCGCCAAGAACCTGAAAGTGCCGAACGAGAAGGTGCGCATCCTCACCGCCAATGTCGGCGGCTCCTTCGGCATGAAGAACGTCAACTATCCCGAATACATGTGCATCCTGTACGCGGCCAAGGAATTGGGACGGCCGGTGAAATGGCTGGACGAACGCTCGACCAGCTTCTTGTCCGACAGCCACGGCCGTGCGCAGAAGATTCACGCCGAGCTCGCGCTGGACGCCGAGGGACATTTCCTGGCCGCCAAGCTCTCGGGCTACGGCAATCTCGGTGCTTACATCACCGGCGTTGCCCCCAGTCCGCTCTCGCTCAACACCAGCAAGAACTTCTCCAGCGTCTATCGCACACCGCTGATGGCGGTCGACATCAAGACGGTGCTGACCAACACCACGCTGATGGGCGCCTATCGCGGCGCCGGCCGGCCCGAGGCGAACTATTACATGGAGCGGCTGATCGACCGCGCCGCCGACGAGATGGGCATCAACCGCCTGACCTTGCGCAAGCGCAACTTCATCAAGCAGAACCAGATGCCGTTCGCCGCGTCCTCCGGCGTCACCTACGACAGCGGCGACTTCCAGGCTGTCTTCAACAAGGCGCTCGAGATCTCCGATCACGAGAATTTTGCCAGGCGCAAGAAGGAGAGCAAGAAGTCCGGCAAGCTGCGCGGCATCGCCGTCGGCTCCTATCTGGAGGTGACCGCACCTCCCGGCGTCGAACTCGGCAAGATTGTGTTCGATCCCGATGGCTCGGTGCAGCTCATCACCGGTACGCTCGATTACGGCCAGGGCCACGCATCCGCATTCGCGCAGGTCCTGTGTGCGCAGCTTGGCGTGCCCTTCGACAGCGTCAAGCTGGTGCAGGGCGACAGCGATATCGTCCATACCGGCAATGGCACCGGCGGCTCGCGCTCGATCACCGCGACCGGCATGGCGATCGTGGGTGCCGCCAAGCTCGTGATCGAGAAGGGCAAGCGCGCCGCCGCGCATATGCTGGAGGCCTCCGAAGCCGACATCGAATTCGAAGGCGGCAGTTTCACCATCGCCGGCACCGACCGCAGCATCGACATCATGGAGCTGGCAAAACGCCTGCACGACGGCAAGACGCCGGAGGGCGTGCCCGACAGCCTCGACGTCGATCACACCAGCGAACCGGTGCCCTCGGCCTTCCCGAACGGCTGCCATGTCGCCGAAGTTGAAATCGACCCTGAGACCGGCGTCGTGCAGATCGTGCGCTACAGCGCGGTCAACGATTTCGGCACGGTGATCAATCCGCTGCTGGTCGCGGGCCAGCTCCATGGCGGCGTCGTCCAGGGCATCGGCCAGGCTCTGATGGAGCACGTCCGCTACGACGAGAGCGGCCAGCCGATCACGGGCTCGCTGATGGACTACGCACTGCCCCGCGCCGAGGACGTTCCGAACATGACGATCGGCGACCACCCGGTGCCGGCCACGACCAATCCACTCGGCAGCAAGGGCTGCGGCGAAGCCGGTTGCGCCGGCAGCCTGTCAACGGTCGTGAACGCGGTGATCGACGCGCTCTCCGACTACGGCGTCAAGCACATCGACATGCCGCTGACTCCGGAACGCGTGTGGCGCGCGATCCAGGATGCGAAGGGGAAAGCGGCGTAAATCACGCTCTCTCCTTCGTCATGGCCGGGCTTGACCCGGCCATCCACGCCGTGAGGCATCAAGAACGTGGATGCCCGGGACAAGCCCGGGCATGACGATGTGGTGATGATGTGCCCCTTACCTACCGCCTACGCCGCCGCCTGCTCGCGCGGCTGGTAGATCGCGGTGTGCTGGCAGTGCGCGAGCGGCGTCGTGCCGTTGGCGACCACCAGCGCGTCGAGCTCGACGAAGCGGTGGCCCTTCTTCTCGTAGTTCGCGGTGACTTTTGCCCGCGCGCTGATCTCGTCACCGGCGTGTGCGGCTGACAGCAGTTGCATACGGCTGCCGACATGGATCCACGGGCCGAGGATGGTGTTGTCCACCAGCACGCGATTCATGACGCGCTGGATCAGGCCGGGGTGGCCGAGCCCCTCGCGCGCGAAGATCGGATCGGCCTCGCGGATGTCGGCGAGATAGTCGGCGGCATCCTGCCCGGCCCAGCGGCGCGGCGTCGTACCGAGCCATTTGCCCGTCTCGAATGTTGCCGGGCTGACCGGCTTGCGCTCCGCGACTGCCGGGACTGCGATGTAGTCGCTCAACGACACCGCAGTCGCAATCGCCGGCAGCGATGCCGTGCCGGTGGCACAGAGCTCGGTGCGGCTGAACACCTCGATGGTGAGCAGGCCGTTGTGCTCGGTCGCATCGACGTCGGCGGTCTCGCCGTCATAGACCGGCTTGATGAAACGCGCCTCGATCAGCCCGCGCGACAGGAAATCGCGGCCCCAGCGCGCCACCGGCACATGCATCATGTAGGCGAAGACGTCGACGCCGGGAACCAGCCCACCGGAAAACCCGAAGCGGCGCGCCACATTGTCGTCATGCATCTTGTTTTCGGATTGCTTGGCCGTGTTGTAGGCCTCGACGCGATAGGTTTCGAGCCGGTTCGGCATGGCTTGGCTTTCCCCAAATTCTTGTTGTTTCGGGCCGATCGTAGGCCCTGAGGAACCGGGGTCAATCCCCTCGCCTTTGCAGCCCGAATGGGGTACCACGCGGCTGCTGCGGAACCGCTTCGCAAGCCCTATCTACGGACAATGACGAACCCTCAAAACACCACCCGCATCTATGTCGACGCCGACGCTTGTCCGGTGAAGGACGAGATCTATCGCGTCGCCGGCAGGCACGGCCTGCCCGTGAGCGTGGTCGCGGGCAATTTCATCCGCGTGCCCCAGGATCCGCTGATCGAGCGGGTCGCCGCGGGCGCCGGCATGGACGCGGCCGATGACTGGATCGCAGAACGCGCCGGGCCCGGCGATATCGTCATTACCTCGGATATTCCGCTCGCGAGCCGCTGCGTCAAGGCCGGCGCCGATGTGATTGCGTCCAACGGCAAGGCGTTCACCGAGGAATCGATCGGGATGACGCTCGCGGTCCGCAACCTGATGACCGATCTGCGCTCGGCCGGCGAAGTCACCGGCGGTCCGAAATCATATTCGCCGCGCGACCGCTCGACGTTTCTGTCGACGCTCGACCAGACCATCCGCCGCATCCAGCGCCGCCGCGCCGATCAGGCCGCAACAAGACAGGACTGAGACACCGCATGGCGCCACCGCTGATTCAACTGCGCGATATCAAGCTGACCTTTGGCGGCACGCCGCTCCTGGCGGGCGTCGAACTGTCGGTTTCGACCGGCGAGCGCGTCTGCCTGATCGGCCGCAACGGTTCCGGTAAATCGACGCTGCTCAAGATCGCCGCCGGCCTGGTCGAACCAGACAGCGGCAGCCGCTTCGTGCAGCCCGGCGCCACCATCCGCTACCTGCCGCAGGAGCCGGATTTTTCCGGTTTCTCCACCACGCTGGCCTATGTCGAGGCCGGCCTCAATGCCGGCGACGACCACTATCAGGCGCGCTATCTGGTCGAGCAGCTCGGTCTGAGCGGTGAAGAAGATCCGGCGCATGTCTCCGGCGGCGAAGCCCGCCGTGCCGCGCTGGCACGCGTGCTGGCGCCCTCGCCCGATATCCTGCTGCTGGACGAGCCGACCAACCATCTGGATCTTCCGACCATCGAATGGCTGGAGAGCGAACTGGAGAGCCGCCGCTGCGCGCTGGTGATCATCAGCCATGATCGGCGCTTCCTCGGTAATCTCTCGCGCAGCACCGCCTGGCTCGACCGCGGCCAGATCCGGCAGATCGACCGCGGCTTCAGTGCCTTCGAGGCCTGGCGCGACGAGGTGCTCGCGGAGGAAGAGCGCGACCAGCACAAGCTCGACCGCAAGATCGTCAACGAAGAGCATTGGTTGCGCTACGGCGTCTCGGGCCGCCGCAAGCGCAACGTCAAGCGGCTCGGCAATCTCCACGCGCTGCGCGACCAGCGCCGCACCCATCGCGACGCGACCGGCAACGCCAACCTCGCGGCTGCCGAGGCCGACAAATCCGGCAAGCTCGTCATCGAGGCCAAGAATATCAGCCGGTCCTACGGCGAGCGAAAGATCGTCGACGGCTTCTCGATCCGCGTCCAGCGCGGTGATCGCATCGGCATCGTCGGCCCGAACGGCGCCGGCAAGACCACGCTGATCGAGATGCTGACCGGCGGCAGCGCACCGGACAGCGGCAGCTTACGGCTCGGCGCCAACATCGAGATGGCGACGCTCGACCAGCATCGTGAGAGTCTCGATCCGAAGACGACGCTGGCCGAGGCGCTCACCGGCGGCCGCGGCGACCATGTCATGGTCGGCGGCAAACCGAAGCACGTCGTCAGCTACATGAAGGACTTCCTGTTCGCCCAGGAACAGATGCGCACGCCGCTGGAGGTGCTGTCGGGCGGTGAGCGCGGCCGGCTGATGCTGGCGCGCGCGCTGGCGAAGCCCTCCAACCTCCTGGTGCTGGACGAGCCGACCAACGACCTCGACCTCGAGACCCTCGACGTCCTCGAGGAAATGCTCAGCGACTACGAGGGTACCGTGATCCTGATCAGCCATGATCGCGATTTTCTCGACCGCGTGGTGACGTCCGTGATCGTGCCCGAGGGCAACGGACGCTGGCTCGAATATGCGGGCGGTTATACCGACATGCTGGCCCAGCGCGGCGCCGACGTGAAGCGCGCGACAGCGAAGGCCGTCGAAGAGACGAGAGAGCAGCGATCAGCCGCGCCTTCCGGCGTCGCGAGACGACGGCTGACCTTCAACGAGCAACACGCGCTGGAGACGCTGCCCAAGACCATCGCCAAGCTGCAGGCCGAGATCGCCAAGCAGCAGCGCTTCCTTGACGATCCAGATCTCTTCCGCAAGGATCGCAAGCGCTTCGACCAGGCCTCCGATGCTCTGACGAAGGCGCAAAAGGAACTGGCGGAGGCCGAAGACAAATGGCTGGAGCTAGAAGTGCGGCGCGAAGAGATTGAACAGGCCTAGCGTGCATTTCGCAAAAGTGGGCACCGCTTTTGCAAACGGAATGCGCGCCAACTCAGAGACTTCCATGACAACGACTCTTGCCGCCAAGATCGCCCGCGAATACGGCACGCCCTGCGCCGTCATCGACATGGACAAGGTCGAGCGCAACATCGCGCGGATTCAGAAGGCCTGCGATGACGCCGGGATCGCCAACCGTCCCCACATCAAGACGCACAAGAACCCGACGATCGCGAAGATGCAGATTGCTGCCGGCGCGAAGGGCATCACCTGCCAGAAGCTCGGTGAGGCCGAGATCATGGTCAATGCCGGTGTCGACGACATCCTGATCAGCTACAACCTGCTCGGCGAAGAGAAGATGGCGCGGTTAGGGGCGCTGCAGGCAAAGGCGAACATGACGGTCGCCGCCGACAATTCGATCGTCGTTGCCGGCCTGCCCAAGGCCGCTGCGGCCTCAGGCCGACCGCTGTCGGTCGTGGTCGAATGCGACACGGGCCGCAAGCGCGCCGGCGTCGAGACGCCAGCCGAGGCGATTGCCCTGGCACAGGAGATTGCCGTATCCAAGGGCCTGCAATTCGCCGGCTTCATGATGTATCCGACCGAGACTGGCTGGGCGGATGCGCAAAAATTCTACGATGAAGCTCTGGCCGGCGTGCGCGCGCACGGGCTGGATGCAAAGATCGTCTCGACCGGCGGCACGCCGAACCTGAAGAATCTCGGCAAGCTCAAGGGCGGCACCGAGCACCGCTTCGGCACCTACATCTACAACGACCGCATGCAGGTCGCCGCCGGCTCCGCCACCTGGGAAGACTGCGCGCTGCACATCTATTCGACCGTGGTGAGCCGTGCCGCGCCCGAGCGCGGAATCCTCGACGCCGGCTCCAAGACGCTGACCACGGATACCGGCGGCCTCGACGGGCACGGCCTGATCCTGGAGCACCCCGAAGCAAAGATCGCACGCTTCGCCGAGGAGCACGGCTTCCTCGATCTCTCCCGCAGCAACACCCGGCCCAATGTCGGCGACATCGTACGCATCGTGCCCAATCACGTCTGCGTCGTCGTCAACATGATGGACGAAGTGGTGATGGTGCGCGGCGAGGAGATCATCGGCACGCTGCCGGTGGCGGCACGGGGGAAGCTGCGGTAGCTAGCCCCCGATCAGCGCCTGGAGTTCCCGGACCAGGCCATCGCGGAAGAGTTTGATCGGCCGCTCCAGCCGACCGGCGGGGGCGCGATGCACCACCCATGCGCGCACGGCGGGTTTAAAGTCGCGCGCAGCGACCGGCTTGAGCCTGTCGCGAAATGCGCTGCGTTTCAGGGCGATCGGGGTGACCAGCCCGACGCCGAGGCCACGCGACACCAGCGACAGGCGAAGCTCACTGTCCAGCGCCTCGACGGCGATGTTGAACGGCAGATGCGAGGCATCGAATTTTCGCTTCAGCGTATCGCGAAATCCACAGCCGTCCTGGTTGATCACCCACGACAATTGGGACAGCCTTTCCAGGTCGACAGTGCGCGGAATCTTCATGTCGCGTGCGACGACGAAGACGACGGGCTGCGCGCCGAGATCGTCGGCCGCCAGATCGGCGGGCGGCACTGCACCGTCGGGTAGACAAATCGCGGCTGCATCGAGCTCGTTGCGGCAGACACGCTCGAGCTGGTCCGGCGACCAACCGGAGACCACCCGCACCGCCAGCGCGGGAAATTCGGCGCGCACCGCATCGAGTGGTGCGGTCAGGCCCGCCTCCGAGAGAAACGGCGTCAGACCGAGCCTGAACTCGCCGCGGACCATTCCGTCGTTGGCCACACCCGACTTGAGGTCGTCCAGCATCCTGAGCAGGCGCCTGCCCTGCTCGTAGGCCTCATGGCCCGCTGCCGTCGGCTTCAGGGGCTTCGACAGCCGATCCAGAAGCTGCGCCCCCAACATCTCCTCGAGATTCTGGATACGTCGGGTCACGCCAGGCTGGGTCAGATTGAGACGCGCCGAAGCTGCGACGATCGATCCGGTCTCGACCACGGCGACGAAGGCGACAAGGTCATGGGTATTCATAACAAACCCGCATATTCTTTATAGGCTTATTTGAATTGTAGCATATTGATGTCCCCGCTTAAAGGGTCCCGCGCCACAGCTGCGAGGTCCCATGACTGTCTCCGAAGCCACCAGGCCTGCGTCCCGAAACCAGCTCGCCGAGCGGCCGCTGATCTGGCTCGGTGCGATCACCGCCGGTGTCGTCGTCACCAATCTGTTCGCGCCGCAGATCCTGCTCGGCCTGATCGGCCGGTCGATGTCCATGCCGGCGTGGCAGGCGGGGCTGATCAGCACGCTGACCTTGCTCGGCTATGCACTCGGCCTACTGCTGCTCGTGCCTCTGGTCGATCTGGTCGAGAACCGGCTTGTCATCCTCCGCACACTCGGCTGCGCGATCCTCGCGGCTCTTGCGACGGCGCTCGCGCCGACGCCTGCGCTTCTGCTGCTCGCCACCTTCATCCTCGGCGCCTGCTGCGCGGCGATCCAGATGATGGTTCCGCTGGTCGCATCGATGGTGGCGCCGGATCGCCGCGGCCAGGCCATCGGCGAGGTGATGGGCGGATTGATGATCGGCATCCTGTTGTCACGACCCGCGGCGAGCCTGATCGCCGATCTCTGGAGCTGGCGTGCCTACTATGTCGTCTCGGCCGCTCTGATGGCCCTGCTTGCCGGCGCGCTCGCCCGTTACCTTCCGACCCTTCAACCGACGGGACGCGCGAGCTACGCCGAATTGCTGCTGTCCTTTCCAAGACTACTCCGCGAAGAGCCCGTGCTGCGCGTGCGGGCCTGGACCGCGTCGCTTGTCATGGCCTCCTTCACGGCGTTCTGGTCGGCGGTCGCGCTGCGGCTGCCGGAGGCGCCGTTCGACCTCCATTCCAAGGGAGTTGCGGCTTTCGCACTGATCGGCGTGGCGGGCGCCGCGGCGACGCCGATGGCCGGCCGCTGGGGCGACAAGGGCCGGGCGCGGCCGATGTTCTTTGCCGCCCATCTGCTCATCATCGGGTCGCTTGCGCTCTGTGCCTGGGCGGGCGTGCTTGAATCCCAGATCACCGGTCTGCTGGTCCTGAGCCTCGGCACGATCCTGCTCGACATCGGCATCACCACCGACCAGACGCTGGGCCGCCGCGCCATCAACCTGTTGCGCCCGGAGGCTCGCGGTCGCATGAACGGCCTGTTCGTCGCGCTGTTCTTTATCGGCGGTGGCGTCGGCGCGGCGGCGGCATCGCTGGCCTGGAGTTTTGGCGGCTGGACCATGGTCTGCGCAGTGGCGGCAAGCTTCGGCGTGCTCGGTCTCCTGACGGATCTCGCAACCCCGACCGGAACGTCATGATGGGATGGTCAGGGCGACAATTGGGCGAGCCGTTGCAAGGCGCCCCTGCCCGCCGCAGCTCCGGTCGCGAACGAGGCCTGGAGCAAATAGCCCCCCGTCGGCGCCTCCCAGTCCAGCATCTCACCGGCCGCGAACACGCCCGGCAGCTTGCGGATCATGAAGTCGGAGTCGAGTTCATCGAAGGAAATCCCGCCGGCGCTGGAGATCGCGCGCGCGATCGGCGCGACGCCCGTGAGCTTGACCGGCACGGCGTTGATGAGCTCGGCCAACCGTTCAGCCGATATCGCCGACAACGATTGGCCAGCACCGATGGCGGCTTCCTGCAACAGCCCGACCGCAACCGGCGACAGCTGCGCCGCCTTGCGCAGGAAGTTGGAGAATGATTGCTTGCCGCGCGAGGCGGACAGGCGCTTGACGAGTTCGCCATGATCGGCATCCGGCCGCAAACCGACCTGCAGGACCGCTTCGCCGTTCGCCGCGATCGCCTCGCGCAGGTCGGCCGACAGCGCATAGATCGCCCCGCCCTCGATCCCGCCGCTTGTGATCATGGCCTCGCCGCGCACGCGCTGCGCGCCAAAGGACAGCGTGATGCCCTTGAGCGGCTGGCCTTCGAAGCGCGCGCGGAAGATTTCGGACCATGCCACGGTGAAGCCGCAGTTCGCCGGCAGCAGCGGCGAGATCGCAACGCCTTTGTCGGCCAGGATCGTCGTCCAGCCGCCATCCGAGCCTAGCCGCGGCCAGCTGGCGCCGCCCACGGCCAGCACCGTGGCGTCCGCGGCGATGGTGGCGCGGCCGCCGGGTGCATCAAAGACCAGCCGTCCTTCCCCGTCCCAGCCCATCCAGCGCTGGCGAAAGGCAAAGCGCACGCCAGCAGCATCGAGGCGCCGCAGCCAGGCCCGCAGCAAGGGCGATGCCTTGAACGCTTTCGGAAACACACGCCCGCTGGAGCCGACAAAAGTCGGCTCGCCCAGCGCCTCGCTCCAGGCGCGCAGTGCGTCAGGAGAAAACGCTTCGATCGCAGCCTGTAGTCTCGGCGCCGCCTCGCGGTAGCGCGCCATGAACTGCGGCAGCGGTTCGCTGTGGGTGAGGTTGAGACCGCCGCGGCCGGCCATCAGGAATTTGCGGCCCGCAGACGGCATGGCGTCGTGGACGGTCACACGAGCACCGCCCTGCGCGAGCACTTCGGCCGCCATCAGCCCGGCAGGACCGGCGCCGATGACGGCGACAGCTGTCAGAGTTTCACCCCGGCGCGCGCAGCGGCCTGCGCCACGTATTTCTGCGTCTGCTCGAACGCTCCCTGCAGCGCCTTCGCCTTCGACATGTCGCTGATCTCGGCGAAATGCGCTGCGACCGCGTCCGGGGTCCACTCGGACTCCGGCAGGTTGATGCCCTCGCTTTCGACGATCTTGATCACCGCGAACGAGCCGGCGCCAGCGCCCATGATGGTGCGGGTCGGCGCGTCCTCGCTCAACATGTATTCGACCGCGGGCGTGATCGCATTCGGCTTCATCAATTGCAGCGCCTGCGGCGGCAGCAGCTCTTCCGTCATGCGGGTTGCCGCCGTCGGCGAGATGATGTTGACACGGATGTCGGACTTGCGGCCCTCTTCCGCCAGCACGTTCATCAGGCCGACCATGCCGGACTTGGCCGCACCGTAATTGGCCTGGCCGAAATTGCCGTAGAGGCCGGAGGACGACGTCGTCAGCACGATGCGGCCGTAGTTGCGATCGCGCATGCCGGCCCAGGCCGCTTTGCAGCAATAAAAGGTGCCGACGAGATGCACGTCGAGTACCTTCTGGAAATCGGCCGCTTCCATCTTGCCGAACGACTTGTCGCGCAAAATGCCGGCATTGGCGCACAAGAGATCGACGCTGCCCCACTCCTTGGTGGCGCGCTCGACCATCGCGGTGACCTGCTCGAAATTGGAGACGTCGGCACCGTCGGCCATGGCGATGCCGCCCGCTTTACGGATCTCCTCGACCACGGTTTCCGCCGGCGAGAGCGAGCCGCCGCTGCCGTCGCGCGCGCCGCCGAAATCGTTGACCACGACTTTGGCGCCGCGGCTTGCCAACCCCAGCGCATGCGCGCGCCCCAGACCATTGCCCGCGCCGGTGACGATAGCGACGCGTCCGTCGAACCTGATTGCCATGAGTGCAGTTCCTGCTTCTTCTTCCTTCTCCCCTTGTGGGAGAAGGTGGCGCGAAGCGCCGGATGAGGGGTTGTCTCGACGAGCGAGTCCGCGGAGAGATAGCCCTCACCCGGCTTCGCTCCGCGAAGCCACCCTCTCCCACAAGGGGAGAGGGTCAGACCGCGCTTTGGGTCGCTTTTTGAGCAGCGATGGGCTGCCGGGTCAAGCCCGGCAGCGACGGCCCCCTCAGGCGAAATAGATCAATCCCAGCCACTCCGCGACCAGCGCGGGCTTGTCCTCTCCTTCAATCTCCACGGTGACGTTGGTGCGCGACTGCAATTCATTCGGCTTGCGCAGCTTGGCTTCCGCCAGCACGAAACGGCCGCGAACGCGCTTGCCCGAGCGCACCGGCGAGATGAAACGCAGCTTGTCGAAACCGTAATTGACCCCCATCGTGGTGCCCGCGATGACGGGCATCACCTCATAGGACATGATCGACAGCAGCGACATCGTCAGGAAACCGTGCGCGATGGTAGTGCCGAACGCCGTCTCCTTCTTCGCACGCTCCGGATCGACATGGATGAACTGGTGATCCTCGATCACGTCGGCATAGGTGTCGATGCGTGGCTGATCGACCAGGTGCCACGACGACACGCCGATCTCCTTGCCAACCATGGCCTGATAGGCGTCCAGGGAAATCGGCGGCTTCTTCCAGACTTCGTTCACTTAGGTCTCACTCCGTGTTTTCGGTAGCTCCGGAAAATCCTCTTCGCGGAATTCGCGGCCGCGCAGGGGGTCGTTGCGATCGTCGTCACGCTCGAGACGTCTGAGCTGAACGCGGCGGATCTTTCCCGAGATCGTCTTCGGCAGCTCCGTGACAATTTCGAGGCGGCGGATGCGCTTGAACGGCGCAAGGCGCGTGTGCAGATGCTTGAAGATGGAGAGCGCGGTTTCCGGCGAGCGCTCCGCGCCGGATGTCAGCAGCACGAAGGCCTTGGGAATCGCGAGCCGGATCGGATCCGGGCTCGGCACCACGGCGGCTTCCGCGACGAGCTCGTGCTCGAGCAACACGCTCTCGAGCTCGAACGGGCTGATGCGATAGTCGGAGGATTTGAACACGTCGTCGGAGCGACCGACGAAGGTGAGATAGCCGTCGTCGTCCTCGAACACGACGTCGCCGCTGCGATAAAGCTCGCCTTCGGCGCCGGACAGCCCACCGTTGTCGCCCTGATAGCCCTGCATCAGGCCGGCGGGGCGGTTTTGGCCGAGCACCAGAGCCACCTCGCCCTCCTTGGCCGGATGACCATCGGCGTCGCTGACCTGCACGCGATAGCCCGGCAGCGGCCGGCCCATCGAGCCGATCTTGATCGTCTGCCCCGGCGAGTTGCCGGCGAGCGCCGTCGTTTCGGTCTGGCCGTAACCGTCGCGGATGGTGAGGCCCCAGGCGGCCTGCACCTGGTCGATCACCTCCGGATTGAGCGGCTCGCCGGCACCGCAGACCTCGCGCAAGGCCACTTTGAACGACGCCAGGTTCTCCTGGATGAACAGCCGCCACACCGTCGGCGGCGCGCACAGCGTGGTGACGCCGCAGCGGCCGATGGTGGCAAGCAGCCCCTTGGCATCGAAGCGCGGCTGGTTGACCACGAACACGGTCGCGCCCGCATTCCACGGCGCGAAGAAACAGCTCCAGGCGTGCTTGGCCCAGCCGGGCGAGGAGATATTGAGATGCACGTCGCCTGGCTTCAACCCGATCCAGTACATGGTCGAGAGATGGCCGATTGGGTAACTGCGCTGGCTGTGCCGCACCAGTTTTGGCTTTGCGGTGGTGCCTGAGGTGAAATAGAGCAGCATCGGGTCGTCGGCGTTGGTCGGGCCGTCGGCTGCAAAGCTCTCCGACGCCTTTGCCGCGTCATCATAGGAAAGCCAGCCATCGGAGGCTTCGCCCACGACGATGCGGACGATATTGTCGGCACCAAGACTTGCGAACTTCGCAACCTGGTCTTGCGCTGCCACCACCGCCTTCGCCTGGCCGCGATCGAGCCGGTCGCGCAGCTCGTCGGCGGTGAGCAGCGTTGTCGCGGGAATCACGACGACGCCGAGCTTGATCGCGGCCAGCATCGTCTCCCACAGCGGAACGACATTGCCGAGCAGCAGCAGGAGATGATCGCCGCGCTTCAAGCCCTGTGCACGAAGGAAGTTCGCGACCTGGTTGGAGCGGCGCGACAACGCCCCGAACGAGAGCTTGGTCTGGCGGTCCTGCGCGGCATCGACGATCCAGAGCGCAGGACGATCCTTGCTGTCCGCATTCGCCGCCAGCTCGGCGTCGAACCAGTCGAGTGCCCAGTTGAAGGGAACAGGATCGGGCCAGCGGAAGTCTTTGACCGCTGTCTCGTAGTCCGTGCGGTTGTGGAGCAGAAACGCGCGCGCTTCCTGAAATGTCGTCATTAGGCTTTCCCGGCCAGCCCCCTAACGTGCTTGATAATTCCGGAAAAATCCACCCCACCCTGGCCGTCCCTGTCGAAGGCCTGGTAAATTTCCTGCGCATGCTTGCCGAGCGGCGTTGCCGCGCCGGCGGCCTTGGCGGCGTCCTGCGCCAGCGTCAGATCCTTCACCATCAGCGCCGAGGCAAAGCCCGGCTTGTAGTCGTTGTTGGCGGGCGAGGTCGGCACCGGTCCGGGCACCGGGCAATAGGTCGTCAGCGACCAGCACTGGCCTGACGAGGTCGAGGCGACGTCGAACAGCGCCTGATGCGAGAGCCCGAGCTTCTCGGCCAGCGCGAACGCTTCGCTCACCGCGATCATGGAAATTCCGAGGATCATGTTGTTGCAGATTTTTGCCGCCTGGCCCGCGCCGGCACCGCCGCAATGCACGATCTTCTTGCCCATGTTCTCCAGCACGGGCTTTGCCGCAGCAAACGCGTTGTCCTCGCCGCCGCACATGAAGGTGAGCGTCGCACCCTTGGCGCCGCCGGTGCCACCGGAGACCGGCGCGTCGACCGAAAGCACGCCGTGCTTGGCCGCCAGCACATGCGCCTGGCGCGCGCTCTCGACGTCGATGGTGGAACTATCGATGATCAGCGCGCCCTTGGTCATGACAGGAACGACCTCGCCCCACACGCCGAGCACATGCTTGCCGGCCGGCAGCATGGTGACAACGACATCGGCGCCCTTCACGGCGCCTGCCGCGCTCTCGGCGATGCCCGCGCCATCGGCCTTGGCCTGGTTGCGGGAGGCCTCGGCGAGGTCGAAAGCGACGACCTTGTGGCCGGCCTTGACCAGATTGGCGGCCATGGGGCCGCCCATGTTGCCGAGACCGATGAATGCGATCGTGGCCATCTTGGTTTCCTCCGCTGAACGTTTCGTTGATTAGTTGAACTTCAATTCGTCGGCGCCGATCTCGGCGAGATAGTGCGCAAGTAGGTCCGGCGTGACGTCCTCGATCCGAGACGGCGACCAGGTCGGATTGCGGTCCTTGTCGATCACAGCGGTGCGCACGCCTTCGCGAAAGTCGTCGCTGCGGAAGACTTCCAGGGCAGCCCGATATTCGCGCACCAGGCACTCCTCCAGGCTCGACGCGGTGCGCGCCAGCCGCAAAAGCTTCAGCGTCACCACCATGCCGCGCGGCGATTTTTCGTTGAGCGTCTTCAATGTCGCCAGCGCGAACTCGGAACCGTCGCGCTTGAGCGCGGCAAAGATGTCTTCCATGCGGTCAAAGCCGAACAATGCGTCGATCACCGGCTCCTTTACGGCGACCGGCCCGGCGGTCTCCCCGGTCGCAAAACCGTTGATGAGCTTGCTGACATCGGCCGCGGTGATGTCCCGGCGAACCTTGGTCAGCGCTTCCCGCAACTCGGACCATTTGGCCGCCGGTACTACCGCATCGGCAAATCTGGCATGGATCGCATCGGGGCCGTTCATGGTCTGGCCGGTCAGGCCAAAATAAGTGCCGATCTCGCCCGGCGCGCGTGACAACAGCCAGGTGCCGCCGACGTCGGGAAAGAAACCGAGCCCGACCTCGGGCATCGCGAGCCTGGTGCGGTCGGTGACGATTCGATGGCTCGCATGTGCCGAAAGCCCGACGCCGCCGCCCATCACGATGCCGTCCATGAAGGCGACATAGGGTTTTGGGAATTTCTTGATCCGCGCGTTGAGGATGTACTCTTCCCGCCAGAGGATCTTGCCGAGGTCGCCGTCGACCTTCGAGCTCTCCCAGAGCGCACGGATGTCGCCGCCGGCACACAGGCCGCGCTCGCCGGCACCTTCCAGCACGATCAGGGCAACGGCTGGATCGGCCTCAAAACGGTCGAGCGCCTTGTCGATCTCGCGAAACATCGCCAGCGTCACGGCGTTGATCGCCTTGGGGCGGTTGAGCCTGATAATGCCGGCCGCGCCCTCGACCCGTGCGACCAGATCGCCCTCCTCCACTCCACTCATCGTGCGCCCTCGATCAATTTGCGCGCCACGATCAGCCGCATGATTTCGTTGGTGCCTTCGAGGATCTGGTGCACGCGCAAATCGCGCACGATCTTCTCGATGCCGTATTCGCTGAGATAGCCGTAGCCGCCATGAAGCTGGAGCGCCTGGTTGGCAACCTCGAAGCCGACGTCGGTGCCGAAGCGTTTGGCCATCGCGCAGAGCATGGTGGCGTCGGGGTCCTTGCGATCCAGCGCGGCGGCGGCACGCCAGAGGAAGGTGCGCGCGGCCTCGAGCTCGATCGCCATGTCGGCAAGCTTGAATTGCAGCGCCTGGAATTCGTCGAGACGTTTTCCGAACGCCTTGCGCTCTTTCATGTAGGCGCGCGCCTTGTCGAGCGCGGTCTGCGCGCCGCCGAGCGAGCACGCCGTGATGTTGAGGCGGCCGCCGTCGAGGCCCGCCATCGCGATCTTGAAGCCGATGCCTTCCTCGCTCAAACGGTTGGCCACCGGCACGCGGGCATTCTCGAAGATCACGGCGCGGGTCGGCTGCGCGTTCCAGCCCATCTTGCGCTCGTTGGCGCCGAACGAGACGCCCGGCGTCTTGCCGTCGATCACGAGCGTCGAGATGCCGCCGGGGCCATCGCCGCCGGTGCGCACCATCGCGACCAGCAGATCGGTCCCGCCGGCGCCGGAGATGAACTGCTTCTGGCCGTTGAGGACGTAATGGTCGCCGTCGCGCACGGCGCGGGTGCGCAGCGCTGCCGCGTCCGAGCCGGCGCCTGGCTCGGTGAGGCAGTAGCTCGCGATCAGCTCCATGGTGCAGAGCTTGGGCAACCATGTGTGGCGCTGGGTGTCGCTGCCGTAGGCATCGATCATCCAGGACGCCATGTTGTGGATGGAGATGAAGGCCGAGGTGGTCGGACAACCCGTCGCCAGCGCCTCGAAGATCAGCGCCGCGTCGAACCGCGACATGGCGGAGCCGCCGACATCGTCGCGGATGTAGATGCCGCCCATGCCGAGCGTAGCGGCCTCGCGCATCACCTCGACGGGAAAATGCTTCTCCTCGTCCCAGCGCAGCGCGTGCGGCGCGATCTTTTCCGCCGCAAACGCCAACGCCATGTCGCGAACCGCGATCTGATCCTCGTTCAGAGCGAACTGCATGATGGGCTGCTCACTGTTCTCGTCATTGCGAGGAGCGAAGCGACGAAGCAATCCAGTGGGTCCGAGGAGAAAGTCTGGATTGCTTCGCTACGCTCGCAATGACGGGCTGGGCTACAGCCTTACTTCATCAGCGGGATCGAGAACTCCGCGCCTTCCTTGACGCCGGACGGCCAGCGCGAGGTCACCGTCTTGGTCTTGGTGTAGAAGCGGACCGAATCCGGACCGTGCTGGTTGAGATCGCCGAAGCCCGACTTCTTCCAGCCGCCGAAGGTGTAATAGGCGATCGGCACCGGAATCGGCACGTTGATGCCGACCATGCCGACATTGACCTTGGCAGCGAAATCGCGCGCGGCATCGCCGTCGCGGGTGAAAATCGCAACGCCGTTGCCGTAATCATGCTCCGACGGCAGCGCCAGCGCTTCCTTGTAATCGTGCGCGCGCACGACCGAGAGCACGGGGCCAAAAATCTCTTCCTTGTATATTCGCATGTCCTTGGTGACGTTGTCGAACAGCGAACCGCCGAGATAGAAGCCGTTCTCGTAGCCTTGCATCTTGAAGCCGCGGCCGTCGACGGCGAGCGTCGCGCCTTCCTTGATGCCGATGTCGATATAGCCCTTGACCTTCTCGACCGCCTCCCGCGTCACCAGCGGACCATAATCGGCGGACGGATCGATCGAGGTGCCGATCTTGAGCGACTCGACGCGCGGGACCAGCTTTTCCATCAAGCGGTCGGCAGTGGACTTGCCGACGGGGACCGCGACGGACACAGCCATGCAGCGTTCGCCGGCCGAACCGTAGCCGGCGCCGATCAGGGCGTCGACCGCCTGGTCCATGTCGGCGTCGGGCATGATGATGGCGTGGTTCTTGGCCCCGCCAAAACACTGGCAGCGCTTGCCGGTCTGGGCGGCGCGCTCGTAGATGTATTGCGCGATCGGCGTGGAGCCGACGAAGCCGACGGCCTTGATATCGGGATCGTCGAGGATGGCGTCGACCGCTTCCTTGTCACCGTTGACGACGTTGAGGATGCCGGCCGGCAGGCCCGCCTCGATCATCAGCTCGGCAAGCATCATCGGTACGCCGGGATCACGCTCCGACGGCTTCAGGATGAAGGCGTTGCCGCAGGCAATCGCGGGCGCAAACTTCCACATCGGTATCATCGCCGGGAAATTGAACGGCGTGATGCCGGCGACGACCCCGAGCGCCTGGCGCATCGAATAGATGTCGATGCCGGGGCCGGCGCCTTCGGTGTATTCGCCCTTCATCAGATGCGGGATGCCGCAGGCAAATTCCGCGACTTCGAGGCCGCGCTGAATGTCGCCCTTCGCGTCAGGAACGGTCTTGCCATGCTCGCGGGCGAGCAACTCGGCGAGCTTATCGTAGTCGCGCTGCACCAGCTCGACGAACTTCATCATGACGCGGGCGCGGCGCTGCGGGTTGGTCGCGGCCCATTCCGGCTGCGCGGCGCGGGCGTTCTCCACGGCGGCGCGGACCTCGGCCTTGGACGCCAGCGCCACCTTCGCCTGGACGTCACCGGTCATCGGCTCGAAAACGTCCGCGGTGCGGCCCGAGGTGCCCTTGACCTCCTTGCCACCAATGAAATGTCCGACTGAACGCATGGAATGGTCTCCTTAAGGCAAGCTTGAACGCTTTGACAAATCCTATCGACCTGCATTTTATAGGATTCAAGTCTGAGATAATGCACCATAGATGTGCGAAAATGCTGGATCAAGGCGCTATCGACTGGGACGACTTCCGCTTCGTGCTGGCCATCGTGCGGGGCGGCTCGGTTTCGGCTGCGGCAAAACAGCTCGGCGTCGACCATGCTACCGTCATCCGCCGCGTCGACCGGCTGGAGAAGCACCTCTCGGCCAAGCTGTTTGACCGGCGCAAGACCGGCTACCTGCTGACAGAGGCCGGCCAGCGCGTCGCCGACAGCGCGGAAGCCATGGAATCGACCATCGTCGCCAACCAGGAGCAGGTCGGTGGCTCCGTGGCGCGGCTGACCGGAACGGTGCGGATCGGCGCCCCCGACGGATTTGGCACCGCCTTCCTGGCGCCCCGGCTCGCTCAGTTCGCCGACCGGTATCCCGATCTCGATTTGCAACTGGTGGCAACCGCGCGGCTGTTCAGCCTCTCCAAGCGCGAGGCCGATATCGCCATCAGCCTGACCATGCCGAAGGAAGGCCGCATCGTCGGCCGCAAGCTGCTCGATTACCGGCTCGGACTCTATGCCGCGCCCGCCTATCTCGACCGCTTCCCGAAAATCACCTCGCGCGAGGTGCTGCCGCAGCATCGATTCGTCGGCTATATCGAGGAGCTCTTGTTCACGCCCGAGCTTGACTATCTGCCGCAGGTGTCGCCGAAGATCTCCGCACGCTTGCGTAGCGCCAATCTGATCGCGCAACTCAACGCCACGCTTGCAGGCTTCGGTATCGCGGTCCTGCCGCACTTCATGGCGGCCGACTATCCGCAGCTGCTTGCGGTGCTGGCGGAAGAGGTGTCGATCACCCGCACCTTCTGGATGCTGATGCACGCCGACAGCAAGGACCTCGCACGCATCCGCGCGGTGGCGGATTATATTTCCGAGATTGTGGAGCGCGAGCGGGCGTTGTTTGCGGCGCGGACTTCGTAGGGTGGGTCAGGGAAGCGTAACCCGCCAACTTCGTCCAGCGCTCACTGAAGCATGGTGGGTTACGCTTCGCTAACCCACCCTACGCATTCAACGGCACCTCGGCCTAACTCTGCTTCACTTTCTTCGCAGCCGCCACCTTCGGCTCGCGCTTCGCACCTTCGAGCGCGCTGTCCTTGCCCGTCTTCAGTACCTCGTCCGACAGCTCGCTCGAGCCGGCAGTGCGCGCGAGCAGCATGGTGCCGGCCATGGTCGCCAGCGTCGCGATCGCCTGCTTGCGCGCGGCCTTGCGCGGCAGATTCGGGATGAAGTCCGTGATCATCTCGATCATCTCGTCGAGCTTGCCGGCAAAGGCCTTTCGCGTCTTCGGGCTCTCGCGGGCGATCTCGGCGCCAAGCGCGGGGATCGAGCAGCCGTGACCGGGGTTGTCGCGATGCACCGTCGAGAGATAAGTCTCGACGATCTGAGTGAGCTGCTTCTCCGGCGCGACCTGATCGGACTGCTTGCGCCAGTGCTCCATCGAGCGATTCATGGCGTAGTCGAACGCCTCGATCACCAGCGCCTCGCGGGAATCGAAATGTGCGTAGAAGCCGCCATGGGTCAGGCCCGCTTCCTTCATGAGGTCGGCGACACCGATGCCGTGGGCGCCCTTTTCGCGCAGCCGCACGGAGGCCTTCTTCACGATGCGGTCGTGGGTTTCCTGCTTGTGTTCCCGGGAATAGCGCATTCGGATCTCATTGGATGTCGGAGGTCATCTAATAACACGGATATCGGCCGGACGGCGCATTAATTCCCGGTAAAATTGTTGCCGATCATGGAGAAGGTCGCTGTTGCGTGCACCGCAAGCGCCCCCTGACCGTCGCGGACGAAGCCCTCGGTGTAGCTGGTCTGGCGTCCCAGCTTGATCACCTTGCCTTCGGCGGCGATCAGCCCGGACCGGACCGAGAGCGGACGCAGGAAGGTCATTTTCAGATCGAGGGTGACGGAGCCCTGCCCGGGCTCCAGCCGGGTCGAGATCGCGCATCCCATGGCGGTGTCGATCAGCGCGGCAGCTGTAGCTCCGTGCAGGAGGCCGATGGTATTCTCGAGATCCTCGCGCGGCTCGAGTTCCATGACGATCCGGCCCGGCTCGACCACGGCCATGACGAAGCCGATCAGCTTGGCAAAGGGTGGCGGCGGCAGCCTTCCGTCGCGGATGCCCAGCATCGCATCCATGCCTGACAGGCCCATCGCCACTTTCGCAACCGGCGCAGGCACCTGCCACTCCACCACACGCTCGCGCCGCTGCGCGGGCGAAAAAAGGTCGAGTTGATCGATGTTGGTCATTGCGGCCTCTTTGTATGATTTACATCATACTATGCTGCGGACTTCACGCTGGCAACTCCTCCCGGCCGCTTGACAAGCAATGCGTTTCGGCCCGGAAGTGTGACCCGACCGGCGTATTCGCGCGTCTACGAAACTCAGAGATCCTCTCATGGAAATGCTCAACCACCACTGCGGCGTGACGCGCGATGCGCGCGGCGTGGTTCACGTCACGATCTGCAACGCCGGCTCGCTGAACATTTTGGGCTCGCCCGTCACCGATGCGGTGCGCGAAGGCTTGCAGCAGCTCTCGTCCGACCGCAGCATCCGGGTTGCGGTGCTGCGCGGCCAGAGCGAGAAGAGCATGATCGGCGGCGCCGACATCAAGGAGATGGCGAGGCTCGGCCAGAAGTCCGCCGAAGCGTTCATCAGCCGCCTGCGCGACCTCTGCGAGGCCGTGCGCGCCTTCCCGGCTCCCATGATCGCGCGCATGCCCGGCTGGTGCCTCGGCGGCGGGCTCGAAGTCGCTGCCGCCTGCGATTTCCGGATCGCAGCCCCTGATGCGCATTTCGGCATGCCGGAGGTGCGCGTCGGCATTCCCTCAGTGATCCATGCCGCGCTGCTGCCGCGTCTGATCGGCTGGGCCCGCGCACGCTGGCTGGTGATGACCGCTGAGAACATCGACGCGCCGACGGCGCTGGCCTGGGGGCTGGTCGACAAGGTCGCGCCGGAGGACGGGCTCGATGCCGAGGTCGAGCACCTTGTGCAGGCGCTGCTCGAATGCGGCCCCGAGGCGCTGCGCTCGCAGAAAGCACTGCTGCGGCAATGGGAGGAACTGCCGCTGACGGAGTCGGTGAATTTGAGCGTGAAGGTGTTCGGCGAGTCGTTCCTGACGGACGAGCCGACGCGGCTGATGGGCGCGTTTGTGAATCGGAAGCGGTAGGGCCATCAGCAACGGTGTCATGCCCCGCGAAGGCGGGGCATCCAGTACTCCGCGCGCCATCGGTTCTATCACAACCGCCTCGGCGTACTGGATCGCCCGCCTGCGCGGGCGATGGCAGCAAGTTATGTGACAACCTCTTCCGTTCGCACGACCAAATCTCATGCGAACCACAAGATTTTCTCATGCCCGACGCAGTTGCATTTTTTGCGCCGCATCATATGATGGTCATAATCTTACATATCTGACATTCTAGGGAGCTCCCCCATGGCCGAAGCCGCCGATCCCGTCGTCATCGTCTCCGCCGTCCGTAGCCCGCTTGGCCGTTTCATGGGCGAGCTGTCGCCGCTTGCCGCACACAAGCTCGGATCGCACGTGATCGGCGCGGCACTGGAGCGTGCCAAGCTTGCGCCGGAGAAGGTCGACGAGGTCTTCATGGGCTGCGTCCTTCCCGCGGGCCAGGGCCAGGCCCCGGCGCGCCAGGCTGCGCGTGCCGCCGGCCTGCCCGATGCCACCGGCGCGACTACTGTCAACAAGGTCTGCGGCTCCGGCATGAAAGCGACCATGCTGGCGCACGACATCATTCGCGCCGGCTCGGCCGAGATCGTCGTCTCCGGCGGCATGGAGAGCATGAGCAACGCGCCGTATCTCCTCGCCAAGGCGCGTGGCGGCTATCGCGCCGGCCACGACCGCATCATCGACCACATGATGATGGACGGGCTCGAAGACGCCTACGAGACCGGCCGATCCATGGGCGATTTCGGCGAGGCCACCGCCGAAGCCTACCAGTTCACCCGCAAGGACCAGGACGCCTTCGCGATGGAAACGTTGAACCGCGCGCGCAAGGCGGTCGAGGGCGGCGCGTTCAAGGCCGAGATCGCGCCGATCACGCTGAGCGAGAAGGCAGGCCTCCGCATCGTTGCCAATGACGAGCATCCGCTCAAGGTCGATCCCGCAAAGATCCCTGGGCTGAAGCCGGCGTTCCGCGCCAATGGCACCATCACGCCGGCGGCCTCCTCCGCCAACGCCGACGGCGCCGCTGCGCTGGTGCTGACGAAGCGCTCACTCGCCGATCGCAGCGGCCTGCCGGCTCTCGCCGTGATCAAGGGCCACGCCACCCACAGCCAGGAGCCGCAATGGTTCACCACGGCGCCGATCCCGGCGATCCGCAAGCTCTTGGACAAAGTTGGCTGGAGTGCCGGCGATGTCGATCTGTTCGAGATCAACGAAGCCTTCGCCGTGGTCGCGATGGCGGCGCAGCGCGATCTCGGCATTCCCCGCGACAAGCTCAATATCAACGGCGGCGCGTGCGCGCTCGGCCATCCCATCGGCGCCACCGGCGCACGGCTGATCGTGACGCTGCTGCATGCGCTCGAGGCGCGTAACCTCAAGCGCGGCGTCGCCGCGCTCTGCATCGGCGGCGGCGAAGCCACAGCGATCGCGGTGGAGCGCCTGACGCACTGACGTTAAAGTCCGTAAATGAGGGAACTCCGTCATTTCCGACAGACGCGTCCCGTGCCATTCTGGAAACTCGCGCAGGTGTTTCAAATCCTGCCCACCAAGATTGAGGCCCAATGATCTCGAGCTGGCTCGCGGCAGCACTCGGCCGCCGCAATATCCACTACGGCTGGGTGATGGTCGGCGTGACCTTCCTCACCGCGCTGATCAGCGCCGGCACGGTCGGCGCGCCCGGCGTGTTCATCGTTCCGCTTCAGAAGGAGTTCGGCTGGAGCACGGCGGAGATCTCGTCGGCGCTGTCGATCCGCTTCATCCTGTTCGGGCTGATGGCGCCGTTCGCGGCTGCCCTGCTCAACCGCTACGGCCTGCGCAACGTCACGCTGACCGCGCAGCTCATCGTCGTCTCGGCGCTGGTGCTGTCGCTCGGCATGACCGAGGTCTGGCAGCTCGTCGCGCTGTGGGGCGTCGTGATCGGGATCGGCACCGGCATGACCGCGCTGGTGCTGGGCGCCACCATCGCGACGCGCTGGTTCGCGGCGCGGCGCGGCCTCGTCATCGGCATCATGACCGCGAGCGTCGCCACCGGCCAGCTCGTGTTCCTGCCGCTGCTGGCAAGCCTCACCGAACGTTTCGGCTGGCGGCTTGCGCTCGGCTTCGTCTGCATCGCGCTTGGTGTTTCCGCCCTCGCGGTCCTGCTCGCGATGCGCGACCGGCCGAGCGATGTCGGCCTGCGCCCGTTCGGCGATGAAGGCACCGCACCCCTGCCCGCGCCGCCCGTGAGCCACGGCTCGATCACCGGCGTTGCGCTCGGCACGCTGCGCGACGCCTCGAAGAGCAGCGCGTTCTGGGTCCTGTTTGCGACGTTCTTCGTCTGCGGCGCATCCACGAATGGCCTCGTGCAGGTACATCTGATTCCGATGTGCCTCGATTTCGGCATTCCGCAGGTGCAGGCCGCGGGCTTGCTGGCTGCGATGGGCATCTTCGACTTCTTCGGCACCATCATGTCGGGCTGGCTGTCGGACCGCTACGACAACCGCTACCTCCTGTTCTGGTACTACGGCTTGCGCGGGCTCTCGCTGATCTTCCTCCCCTTCAGCGATTTCTCGTTCTATGGGCTCTCGATCTTCGCGATGTTCTATGGGCTCGACTGGATCGCAACCGTGCCGCCCACGGTGCGCCTCACCGCACAGAAATTCGGACCCGAGCGCGCCAATCTGGTGTTCGGCTGGATCTTTGCCGGCCACCAGCTCGGCGCAGGCACCGCCGCCTTCGGCGCCGGTTTCTCGCGGACGGTCTATCAGAGCTACCTGCCCGCCTTCTTCATCGCCGGCGCGCTCTGCGTGCTCGCCTCGCTGATCGTGCTGACGCTCTCGCGACAACCGAAGCCGAAGCCGCAAGCTGCGATGGCTTAGTACCTGATCGTGGTGGCGACGCCGAAGACCGCGGCGTCACCGATCCGCGCGACACCGCTCGGATCGTTCGGGTTCGGGATGCCGCCCGATGGACGGAACACGTATTGGAAGTACGGCGCGACCAGCCAGCCCGGCTTGACATGCGCTTCGTAGATCATCTCGATCAGGGTTTCGTTGCTGCGCACCGGGCTCTGGATGCCGGTGAAGAATTGGGTATCAACATCAAGATTGCGCGCGGTGTTCGAGATCCGCATGTAGGCCATCGCCACGCCAAACCGGTCGAGCGGACGGCCAGGCATGAAGCCGACAAAGCCGATGCCGCCGTCGAGATAGAGATCAATCAGATTGCGGTCCGGCGGGCTATAGGCGATGCGGCCGAACGCGGTGACGCCAGGGATCGAGGCCGACGTGCTGTTCTCCCTGACCTCCGGCGGGCGGTAGAGCACCTGCTCGATGACCGCGAAGATTCCATAATTGCCGCGAAGCTTCGCCGGAACGCCGCTCCCGCCGGCATCGGCGATCGACAGCCCCTCCGCCGTCAAGCGCTGGCTGTCGAAGGAGCCATAGTGTTTCCAGGCGCCCGGGGTGACATTGCCGGCGAGCGGACGGCCGCCGATATCGATGTCGTAGTTGAAGCGGACCTGCCCGATCACCCACGGCGGGTCGTTGATGCGGAAGGCGAGACCATGATGGTCGCGAAGCTGCGGATCTGCATCGCCAGGTCCTGACGGATCGCCGTTGAAGACAGCACCGAACGCGGTGATCCGATCCGTCAGCGCGGCCTTGATGCGAATGCCGGGGACCGCGATTGGCGGCGCCGGGCCGCCGGCCGGGAGGTTCGAGGCCTTGATCGCCGGCCAGCCGAACGTGCCATTGATGAAGAGGTCGTCGGTCTGGCTGTCGAAAAACTCGACATCGGCGGCCTGCTGGCCGGCCCTGATGTTCAGCCTGTCATTGAAGAAGCTCTGCTCGAAATAGGCGTTGTAGACTCGCTGGTCCGGCAGCGCCTCGATCTCGCTGATGGTCGCGAGATTCATGACGTAGTTGCGGCTCAGGCCTCGCCCGTAGGTCACGAAGGCATTGGCGTAAAAGCGGCCACCGGTCCAGCCGACCAGCTTGTCGAGATCGGCATCGACCGAAAGATCGAGCCGGCCGAAATGGATCGCGCCGCGCTTAACGCCGCCCGACACATTGCCGATATTGTCGGCGATGTAGGTGGCGCCGAAATTCAGGCCCTTGTTGGCGAGGCCGTCATGCCACTCGTTGAACCATTTCGGAACCAGCCACTCCGCCGCGCTCTCGTCCTTGGCGCCGGCGAGCACGCTGGTGCTCGCCACCGTCAACGCCAGCACAACCGCGGCCGCATGACGCAGCGGAAAATGATGAGCGGTCCCGATCCCGGCTGACACCGACTAGCGTGCCTTACTTGAAGATACCGGTACGCCGCATGAAGAGATAGGCCGCACCGACCGACGAGGCCATCAGGAGAGCCGCCCAGAAAAATCCACTCTCGACCTCGGTGAGAGGCAGGCCTTTGGTGTTCATGCCGAAGATGCCGGTGATCAGCGTCGGCGGCAGCAGCAGCGAGGTCACGATCGAGAGCGTGTGGAGGTGGTTGTTGCTTTCCTCTTCGTTCTTGAAACGCAGCTCCTCCTCGAGCAGGCGGCTGCGTTCGCGCAGCTCAACGATGTCGTGGTCGAGGCCGTCCAGCCGCTGCGCCAGCTTGCCGGCCTGGATACGCAAATCCGGCGACAGGTGGTCGGTGTTCTTCTGGTCGAGGCGATGGAACAGCGTACGCAGGCCGGTGAGCTGGCGATGCAGCCTGACGCAGGTCCGGCGCAGACGGCCGAGATTGCGGCGCATCTCCGGCTTGGCGTCGTCGGCCAGAATCCGCTCCTCGATCCCGTCGATCTCCTGGCCGAGCTTGTCGGCCATCCTATCAAGCGTGTCGGCGACCTCGTCGACGATCTTTTCGAGGAGATGGGCGACATTGTCGACGCGGTAGCCGCCTTCGAGCACCCGGCGTGTCGCGTCCGCCGAGCACAGCGCCTGATGGCGGCCGCTGATCAGGAGCCGCTCGGTCATGGCGAAGCGCAGGAACGCGGTCTCCTCCGTCGCGCTGTCGATGTCGCGGACAAGGTCGGAGAACACGCCGTAGACGCAGTGGTCAATGACGTGAAGCTGCTGGAAGGTGTCGTTGGACAGCAAGAGCTCGCGCGCGAGCGGCGGCAGCTGCGACGCGGCGATCCACGGCCGTGAACGCGTGTCCGTGAGGTTGAAATGCAGCCATAGCCGGCCGTCGTGACTGAACTCGATCGGCTGGTCGATCGGCAGCGCCTCGGCGCTGCCGTCGTTGTGGAGGCGGAACGCCCACACCAGGCCAGGAATGCCAGGCACGGAATCCGATATCGCGCTGACAAGCTTCGCCGGCTCAGCCATGACCATCCCCACCGTCAACGAACGCCCCGCTCCGGAAGATGGCTGACGACATCTTCAGGCCCCGCGCGGGTACTCAATTACGGCATTGTTACAGTTTGATGATGCCGCCCTATTCGGCCGCCAGCCCGGTCGCGGCCACCGCCTCGGCTTCCCTGATGTAGTCGTGCACGACGCGGCCGAACGGCAGCGTCAGGTCGGCGATGTAATGATGCGCGCCGAGGCAGCGGCGGACCGGGAAATCGGCGACGGACGCGTTGACATGCGGCACCAGATGCAGCCGGCCGGGGCCCATCCAGGAGCCCTTCGGCACGATGTCGATGAGGTTGATCGCGACCAGCTGGCAGATCTCGAGGCGGCCGTCGACGCCGGGGATCATCTTCAGATTGATCTGCGTCTTCGACAGTGTCGCCCGGGTCAGATCGCCATTGCCGGCCATGCTCTCGTGCTTGTAGCCCATCGTGCCCATGGCGACGAGCTGGCCGGCATATTCCAGCGTGCCCGTCAGCGTGTCCTTGACGATCTCGAGTTTGGGATGGGCGTATTTCTTGGGGAAGCCCCAGATCTCGCGGCCGGCGGCGATCGGCGGATCGTCGTCCAGATACATCTGCGAGACAAAATTGACCTCCTCGCCGTGCAGGCGCGCGGGGATGACGAGGCCGGATTCGGTGTAGCTGCCGAAGCCGGAAGAGTCCGGCATCCGGATCCACTCGTAATGCACGATCGGCTGGTCGATCGGCTGCAGCGGCTCAGGCAGGCCGGCGCGGATCAGGTCCGGGTCGGTCTCGTAGGTGATGACGAGGAATTCGCGGTTGACGAAGCGATAGGGCCCGGCCGGATAGCTCGGGCCGGCCGCCGGCATCGATGGAAGCCTCAGTAAATCTTCCCTGCGCATCGCCGGTCTCCTCTCGTGGTGCTCATGTGATGCCGACCTGGCGGCGTCAGGCGGCGATGCAGATTGCTAGCTGCCGTCATTGACTGCGATGTGAAGGATTTCCGTCAGCCGCACGACCGCAGCCATTCCCAAGGCGATCATGGCGCATGCAAGCGATGCATCGGCGCCAGAATTGTCATTACGCCGTCACCGCCGGACGCAATCGTTTGGCGAAACAGGGAGCACCGACCATGGACGCCCGCACATATCAGACACATCAGCCTTCTTCACGAGGTTGGCGGCCCGAGCGCTGCGACCGCATCGCGCTGGTACTGCAAGGTGGCGGCGCGCTCGGCGCCTACCAGGCCGGCGTCTACCAGGCGCTGCACGAGGCCGGCATCGAGCCCGACTGGGTCTGCGGCGTCTCGATCGGCGCCATCAACTCCGCCATCATCGCCGGCAACAAGCCGGAGAAGCGGCTTGAGGCGCTGCGCATCTTCTGGGAGCGCATCACCAACCGCAAGATCTGGCACTACACGCCTGACGGAGACATCTTCCGCCAGTGGCGGAATCTCACCAGCGCGTGGATGACGTCGGCGATGGGCCAGCCGAGCTTCTTCAGCCCGCATCAGGTCAATCCCTGGCTCAGCCCGGTCGGCGCCCGGACCGCCACCAGCTATTACGACACGATGCCGCTGAAGGAGAGCCTGCTCGAGCTCGTCGACTTCGACCTCATCAACGAGAAGAAGGTTCGCTTCGCGGTCGGCGCCGTGAACGTGCTCTCCGGCAATTTCATCTATTTCGACAATTCCCATGACGAGATCGAGCCGGAGCACATCATGGCTTCCGGCGCCCTGCCCCCGGCACTGCCGATGGTGCGGATCGGCACCGATCATTTCTGGGACGGCGGCATCGTCTCCAACACGCCGCTCCAGCACCTGCTCGACCAGGAAGACGCGCTCAATTCGCTGGTGTTCCAGGTCGACCTCTTCAGCGCACGCGGCGTGCTGCCGCGCTCGATCCAGGACGTGATGGCCCGCCACAAGGACATCATGTATTCCTCGCGCACCCGCCACAACACCGACGTCTACCGCCGCACCCACAACCTCAAGGTCCTGCTCTACAAGGCCCTGGCAAAGCTCCCCGACGAGCAGCTCTCCGAGGAGGAGCGCAAACTCAAGTCAAACCTGCGCCACATGCCGGAGATCGCGATCCTGCATCTGATCTACCAGCAGAAGGCCTATGAGGGCGACGCCAAGGACCACGAATTCTCGGGCACCTCGATGCGCGAGCACTGGACCTCCGGCTACGAAGACACCAAGCGCACCCTGAAGCGCCGTGACTGGATCAAGATGCCCGACGAAGGCATGGGCCTCGTGGTGCACGACGTGCACCGTGAGACGGAGAGCGCGTAGCTCTATCGACCCCATCGCGATCACCCAATTCCCGTTCCCGGCTTGCAGGCACACTTTCGCATTCTCGCGGCTCATTTTGCCCGAGCTTTGCTCTCGTCTTCGCACCCTCTCGAAAGAAAGGGCGCAGGGAAGGCCGGGCGCCGGCTGGCACCCGTAGTCCCGTGTGCGAGCAAGACGCGCACGGGGTGGACGACAGGTGACGCCGGCAACCGGCCTTCCCTGCGCGAATGGTTTTACGGCTTATGACGCGCTCTCCCCGGGGAGCGATGCACTATTGCCCCCGTCGCCTTGCGGATGGCTGATGTGCTGACCCGGTTGGGCAGAGCATCACCACAAGACTTGACGCACAGACCCCGGGCGTCAGGACCACACGATTTTGCCGTCCGCGCACCTCCCCGCCCCTGTCCTCGATGCCTGGCGTGCGCTCGCCATCGAGACCGAACGAGGAGGCTGTCAGCGCCGTGTCGTACCGCGTGTGCAGCTGCTCACGGGAAACCCCGCCCTGCAGCCTGCCCAGCGCGTCGACGCAGTCGCGGCCACCGCCTCCCGGCCCGCGTCTCGTGACGATCGCGAAACGCCCTTGTAGCAGGCCGGGATGCGCGCAAACTACGCCTTATCCGAACTTCTGTAAATACGAATATTATTCAGTGCGGGGTTGACAAGGTGTTTCGCGCGATGGCGCACCAGGTCTCGTGACGCACCTGTCGGCCCGCGTCTCAAGCGACCGAACCGCCGCGCGGGTTGACGATCGTGTAGCCACGCAATGAACGCGCATGCATTCGCGTCGCGTGTCCGCCCGAGTTGGCGTCGTAGGCCAGCCAGGTATCCCCGCTTAGGTGTTGCTCGAGGACGAACACATGTCCGTGTCGGGCTGCGACCATTCCCGGTGCGGGTGATGTCCGCGGGAAGCGCAGCCAGTTCGACGCAAGATTCAATTCCGGCACGATACGGCCGAACACGCGCAGAGCAGCGCCGCAGCCGCAGAAGGAGGAAGGGCAACCTGCGGGACGACTACCGACGATGCGACCACCCGAGAGGCTCGCCGTCGCGCCGCCGCCTGCGTCGGTCGCTGTCAGTTGCGTCGCGCGATAGGATTGGAGTGACGACCTGGGAGTTAGGAACGACCTGGAAGTCCTCTCACGGCGCGTTTGCGAATACGAGAAGTCGCAGGGCATCGTGACGTTGCATTCGGCTGCTTGATGAATGCGATAGGGCCGCGCTTCGGAAGCGACGAAACTAAAGGCAACGAAGAGACACGCGGAAAGAACCGACTTGAACATTGCAGGGCTCCAAACTGAAGGTCCCTGCCCCTGCAAAGAAACCAACAACAGTTTGGCTGAAATGGTCTCAAATAGCGGCTGAAAGTGGCTGCATTTGCGGGCCGATTTTGGCAATCATCACAGCCCAAGCGTAGCGGCGGAAATGTTTAACTCGCAGAGGACGAATGCGTGTCTTCGCAACCGAGAGGCGACCGCGTTGCATTCGTGCGTCGCATCGTTGTACGCCGCGGCACGATGGCCGAGCGCACAATTGCGGAGGGGCGCCCGCAAGCCATAGCCCCGCCGTTGATTGTCGCGCGAATGGTCAGCCCCGAGTCTTCGCTAAGGCAGATCCTGCGGTTGTCGCAAAGTCCGACTTCGCGGCGCCGAGCGCTGCAGCGAGCTCATCGATATGGTAGGGTTTCGACAGGATCCGGATCCCGGCCGTTTCGGCGTCGTGAACCGCGGCTTCGGCGTATCCGCTCGTCAGCAGGACCGGGATGTCGCTTCGCCTTCGCTGGATCTCGCGCGCGAGTTCGACACCGTTCATGCCGCCCGGCATCATGATATCGGAAAACACCAGATCGACGGAACGGCCGTCCGCTAGGGCACCGAGAGCCGCCGCGGCGCTGGCCGCGCGCGTGACCTGGTAACCGAGCTGCGCAAGCATCTCGCTGACCAGCGCGGCGACCTCGTCGTCGTCTTCGACGAGGAGGATCCTGCCATGATTGGCCTTCTTGGGCCGGGCCCTGTTCAGGTCGATGAGATGCCGTTCACCCGAGGGGACATTCCTGGATCGCGGCAAATACAGCTCGATGCTGGTGCCCTCGTCGACGACCGATTTTATGCGAACCATCCCGCGTGATTGCGTCGCAAATCCGTGCACCTGCGCAAGCCCCAGACCCGAGCCTTTCCCGACATCCTTGGTCGTGAAGAACGGCTCGAAGACCCGCGCAAGGATCTCGGGGCTCATTCCAACGCCCCTGTCGACCACGGACAGACGAACGTAATCGCCCGCGATCTCGTTCTCGTTCAGGCCGGCCAGGTTCTCGCCACGGACAACGATCGTGCCACCGTTCGGCATCGCGTCGCGGGCGTTGACCGCCAGGTTGAGAACGACCAGTTCGAGCTCTCCCGGATCGACCTCCACCGGCCAAAGCCCCTCGGGAAAATCGAACTCGACGTGAACGTCGCCTCTCAGGCTCCGATCGAGCAATTCGCGCATGCCGCCGATCTGCGCCGGGATGTCGACGGCCTCGGGCCGGAGCTTCTGCCGCCGTGAAAAAGCCAGAAGCTGCCTGGTCAGGCCGGCACCACGTTGTGCCGCCTGAACCATTCCTTCCAACAGACGACGCCGCCGATCGGGATCAGTCTGCCGATCGAGCATGTCCAATCCACCGGAGATCACCATCAGCAGATTATTGAAGTCGTGAGCTACTCCGCCGGTCAATTGTCCGATGGCTTCGATCTTCTGGGCCTGACGAAGGGTCTCCTCGACGCGGGCGCGCTCTTCCATTTCGGCCCGCAGATGCTTGTTGGCTTCCTCGAGGGCACGGGTGCGCTCGACCACGAGCTTCTCGAGCTCCTGGGCCGTCCGCTCTCGCGCCTGCAGCAAGGTTCGAATTTCATATTGCCGCCGGCGGGCCCGCATTGCGGATTGAATTGCGCTCGTCAGCGTGATCGGCTGGACCGGGCGCTCGAGCAGCGAAACGTTGCGGAGTGTCTCGACGATGCTGCGACGCCAGGCAACCACCGCGGGCTGCTCGCGGTGGCTGGTGAGAATGACAAAAGGCAGGTCGGACCAGGGCGGCTGTCTCTCGATCCAATGTGCCAGCGGCTGGGTATCCTTGCCGAACAAGCCCTCCTCGGCGAGAAGGACCGCGCCGACGCCCGCCGACATCTCGCTGACCAGCTCA
The DNA here is from genome assembly GCF_055807515.1 of Bradyrhizobium sp. Kon69. Taxonomy (NCBI): domain Bacteria; kingdom Pseudomonadati; phylum Pseudomonadota; class Alphaproteobacteria; order Hyphomicrobiales; family Nitrobacteraceae; genus Bradyrhizobium; species Bradyrhizobium sp. Kon69. The sequence continues at coordinate 72,046 of NZ_JBVVOS010000016.1, forward strand.
GGCAGACCTCGACAATTGATTGCGACGAGATTCGAATTGCGGAAGAGCTCAACCGATGCCGGTCCATCGCGGCCGATGGGAGCAAACACGAGGACGCAATGATCGCGGTCGGCGCTCATTCCGACAGCCCTTCCGGCATCTCCGTGCCCGAGTATCGTGGATTCCCGGAAAAGATGCCGCTGAATCCGGTCAGCGGCGGACCGACCGTGATGCCGGCATGGCCAAGACGAAACTCGCGGATGGAATTTTCATGATTGCCGCTGCGCTTCTTCACGACCGAGAGAGCGCGCCGCACCGTTCCGCCGACTTCGAAATAGCGCAGCATGAGCACGGCATCACTCAAATAGCTGATATCGAGAGCCGTCTCCATCGGACCGACCAGCCCATGCTGAGCGAGGATCAGGACGGTCAGCACGCCTTTCTGTCCGAGATAGCTCAGGAGCTCGTGCATCTGGAGGATCAGAAACCGCTCATCCGGCATTGCGTTAAGGTAGCCGTTCAGACTGTCGATGATAACAATTCGGGCGTTATCCTGTTCGACGCTGTTGCGCACATTGGCGGCGAATTCGCCGGGGGACATCTCGGCGGGATCGATCTGTTTAAATCGGATCAGCCCCGATTGCAGATGGCCTTCAAGGGGCAGGCCCAGCGTTCGAGCCCGGGCCTCCACCGTGCCGCGACCTTCATCGAAGGCAAAGAACACCGCATGCTCACCGCGATCTGCCGCCGCGATCGCATAGGTCAGCGCGAGGGAAGATTTGCCCACGCCGGCGGCGCCCAAGAGCAATGCACTGGTGCCGCGCTCGAGCCCTCCTCCCAGGAGTTGGTCGAGTTGCGCATTGCCGCTGGGCGTCAACTCACCGATAAACGAGGTGTGATGTTCCGCCGCCACCAGACGGGGAAATATCCGCACCCCTCCCGCTTCGATCGTGAAATCGTGGAAGCCGCCGCGAAATCGAATGCCGCGCATCTTGATCACGCGAAGCCGCCGGCGCTCCGCGCCATAATCAATGGCGAGCTGTTCGAGCATCACGACGCCATGCGCGATCGAATGGAGTTGCAGATCGTCCTGGGAGGACGAGAGATCGTCGAGGAGGATGACCGTGCAGTTGCGGTTGGTGAAAAAGTGCTTCAGCGCCAGAACCTGGCGCCGGTACCGCAGCGGGTTCTGCGCAAGGAGGCGCAGCTCGGACAGGCTGTCCAGCACCACGCGCGCGGGATTGATCCGTTCGACCTCCTTGAATATCAGGCCCGTGGTTTCGCTCAGCTCCATTTCGGCGGGGTGGAAGACGGTGAGCTCGCGCTCCGGATCGAGCGTCGTCTCCGGCGGGACCAGTTCGAAGATGTCGACGCCTTGCAGCGACCAGCCGTGCCGCTGTGCAACCAGCGTCAGCTCACGCTTGGTTTCCGACAAGGAGATATAGAGCACGCGTTCGCCGCAGCGGGCGCCCTCGAGAAGGAATTGCAGAGCCATCGTGGTCTTGCCCGAGCCGGGCCGACCCTCGTAGAGGTACATGCGATTGGGATCGAGCCCGCCGTAGAGGATATCGTCGAGGCCGTCACTGCCGGTCGAAATCCTGGGCAACTCTCCGGGGTCGCTGGTTTGCGCCCGGCTCGATGGATTGATCATTGAACCCCCGTGAAGTTCCATCGCCAAAAGTGCGCTCCGGCCCGAGATGGACGCGCGGTCAGCGGTCCGGCCCCGGCCGTAAGGCGAAATCTGGCAAAGAACGCCCAAGCCGGGTTCCAAGTTCCGCCTTCGGACGCATGTCCGCCAGACCGTCTGCCGCGGAACCGTTCTCGCCCCCCATTCAGCTTTTGCGGTCTGACTGGCGGTCCCAGGCGGTCAGCGTCGACAAGCCAGTTCGCTGCCCCGAAAGCCGCTCCAGCTCACTGCATCATCGCGGCCGAGATCTTCTCCGCCGACATCAGGACTGGAAAATTGGTGTTGGCGCACGGCACCACCGGGAAGATCGAGGCATCGACGACGCGCAGGCCCTGCACGCCTTTGACGCGCCCCTCTGGATCGACCACCGCCATCGGGTCGTCGGCCCGCCCCATGCGGCACGAGCAGGAGGCGTGCCACACGCCGATGGTGGCCTTGCGCACGAAGGCTTCCAGCGCCTCGTCGTCGTTGATGACGTCGTCGAAGGTGAAACCCTCGACCACGAAATTGTCGATCATGTAGTGGCGCAGCGCTGACGGTCCGTCCATCAGGGCCGCGGCGATCTTGGTCAGAATCCGATTCCTGGTGTTGACCACGCCGATCTTGCGCACGCGATCGGTATAAGAGGCCGGAAACGGCTTGTCCGTCACGGCCCGGACGACGTCGCTCATCTGCACGGCCGCCATCTTGCGGAAACCGCTCATCAGGCGATCGAGGTCGCGCCGGTCGGACAACAGGTTAAATTCGACGATCGGCTCGACCGCCGGGTCGCGCGAGGCAAGCTTGACCTGTCCGGTCTCGGAATAGGTCTTGTTGACGAATGTCAGCAGCGATCCGATCTGCTCACCGACAGCGTGCCAGGCTGATTTGCTGAGCAGGACGACGAACATGTCGCCTTTTGGCACGCCTTCGAGCCCGGACGAGTAACGCAGGCCAAGCTGCATGTGGCGCCTGGTGTGCTCGTTCATCCGCGCGCCGCGGCGGACAAAGGACGACAGCGAGATCGAGGGATGATCCATCAGGCGCTGGCCGACGCCCTGCAGCCCCATCAGCACGGGAATGCCCATGTCCTTGAGGTGACCGACCGGGCCGATGCCGGCGCGCAACAGATGCGCCGGCGAATGGATGGCGCCGCTGGAGAGAATGATCTCGCGACCGCGGAATTCCTGCTCCCGCCCGTCGACCACAGCCTTCACGCCGACGCACCGCGTGCCTTCGAACAGCAATTCCCTGACTTGCGTGTTGGTGGAGATCGTGAGGTTGGCGCGCTTGCGCGTGTCGCGATCGAGATAGCCCATGGCAGCCGAGACGCGTTGCTCGGCCTGGTTCGAGTGCGTCACCGGGAAAAACCCGTCGACGAACTCGCCATTCTGGTCCGGCAGGAACGGGTGTCCGGCCTGCTGGAAGGCTTGCGCGAACGCCTGCGAATGTCGCGTCCAGTGCTCCCTGGGGATTCGGCGGACCGGGATCCGGCCGTCCTTGCCGTGGTAGGGACCGTCGAAATCGAGGTCGCGCTCGACCTTCTTGAAGAAGGGTAGCACATCGTTCCAGCTCCACCCCGCAGCGCCGCGCGCGTCCCATTCGTCGTAGTCGGTCGGCGCGCCGCGGTTGGCCATCTGGCCGTTGATCGAGGAGCCGCCGCCAAGCACGCGTGCCTGCTCGTACTTGCGTAAAGGCGGACGCCCTTCGTTCGGATCGTTGTGGCTGACGATCTGGGTCGTGACCTTGAGCTCGGTCCAGTGGAAGCGCGGATCGAAATAGGCCGTCCCCGGATAGCTGTCCCTGATCTCGGCCGGCTCGTCTCCGGGCGGTGTGTCCTGTCCGGCCTCGCAGAGCAGGACCTTGTTGGCGCTCCTCGCGGAGAGCCGGTGGGCCAGCACGGACCCCGCCGAGCCGCCGCCCACGATAATGAAGTCGTACACGATTGGCGCTTCCTCTTGTTCTTGCCCGGGAAGCGTAGCGCGTTATTGTTTTGAGGTCACGTCATCGCTGCCGCGACAAAGTGCGAGCACAGTGCCGAAGGCATCGCCCGGCGGCAGGCATCCGCCGTCCGGTCGCCAGGTGACGAGGTAGCGAACCTAGGAGGCTCTACGGCTTCCTCACGAAGCCCGCGCGCAACCGCTCGGCAAACCAGACTACAAAAATTGCAGCGAACGACAGACCGAAAAATATTGCCGTCCAAAGCAGTGCGTTACTCGCATTTGTCATGACGTCTCTCCCTCGTTCCGAACGAGACGCTTGCAGTCAATGGGACGCGTGGCGTTGCGATAGATCAATTTTGCCCAACTGCAATTGGGCTGAGGTCGGCATCAGCGGCTCGCCGGGACCGCTGAAGCTACGGCCTGATCGAGAAATTCCCGGGCGGCCCTGCCTTTCGCAGCGGCTCCGCCAGCCGCGCAAACTCGCACAGCAGCGACCGCGTCTTCCTGGGATCGATGATCTCCTCGACCCAGAACTTTTCGGCGGAGCGGAACGGCGAGCGCAGCTTGTTGAGGCGGTCCTCGATCTCTTTCAGCTTCTCCGCCTTGTCCTCGGCCGCGTCGATGTCCGCGCGATAGGCGGCTTCGATGCCGCCTTCCAGCGGGAGCGAGCCCCAATAGGCCGACGGCCAGGCATAGCGGATCGAGAAGCGGTCGGCGGGCTGATGCACCACGCCGGCAACGCCGAAGGCGTTGCGCAGGATCACCGTGCACCAGGGCACCGTGGTCTGGTTGACCGCGGCCATGGCGCGAACGCCATGGCGGATGGTGCCCGCCTTCTCCGCATCGAGGCCGATCATGAAGCCGGGGCAGTCCATGAGATAGACGATCGGCAAATGGAAGGTCTCGGCGAAGTCCACCCAGCGCACCACCTTCTGGCAGGCATCCGCCGTCCAGGAGCCGCCATAGTGAAAGCTGTCGCTGGCAAGCACCATCACCGCCCTGCCCTCGAGCCGCGCGAGACCGACAATGATCGGCTTGCCGAAATTCTTGCCGACCTCGAAGAACGAGCCCTTGTCCACGACCTGTTCGACGATCGGCCGTATCTTGTAGACCTGCTTGCGGTTGCGTGGCACCGCGCTCATCAGCGCCTCTTCGGTGCGCTCCGGATTGTCGGTGCAGGGCAAGGTCGGCGGCAGCCCGTCAACCGACGACGGCAGATAGGACAGGAATCGCCGCGCGCAGGCAAAGGCCTCCTCCTCCGTGTCGACGGCATGATCGACCGCACCGGCGCGGGTCTGGATGTCGGCGCCGCCGAGCTCTTCCTTCGAGAGGTCCTGCCCCAGCGCCTTCACCACCGGCGGGCCTGCGACGAACATCGCCGACTTTCGGGTCATGATGGAATAGTGGCTGGCGGCAAGACGCGCGGCACCGAGCCCTGCGACCGAGCCGAGGCCGAGCGCGACCACGGGCACGCGCGACAAATTCTCCGTTGTGAAGCGATACCAGCGTGTGCCGCCGATGCCGCCCGGCAAGTTCGCCGCGCCCTTGGTCTCGATGGTCTTGACCGAGCCGCCGCCGCCCGAGCCTTCGATGATGCGGATGATGGGCAGGCGGAGATCATGCGCCATCTCCTCCGCCATCAGCGGTTTTGCGGAGATGGACGCGTCCGCCGAGCCGCCGCGCACGGTGAAATCGTCGCCGACCACGACGACGGTGCGGCCTTCGACGCGCGCGCGGCCGAACACGCAGTTCGCCGGCGTCAATTTCTGCAACTCGCCGCTGGAATCGTACTCGCCGACGCCGGCGACGGCGCCGATCTCGTGAAAGCTGCCTTTGTCGGTCAGTCTGTCGATACGTTCCCGAACAGTCAGTCGGCCCTGGTCATGCTGACGCTTGACCTTGTCAACGCCGCCCATCTCCCGCGCGAAGGCTTCGCGCCGGGCGAGCTCGTCGAGTTCCGACTTCCAGTTCATTCACTCCCTCCGAATTGATCGGCTTGTTGTTGTTGTGCACGGCCATGGCGACTGGTTTGCGCGGGATGCGGGCGTTGAATACGTCGCCCTCGGCGCCGTCCATCAGGCTGCCGAGCGAGCGGCCGAGCGCGACCATCAACGGGGCGACTTCGGCATGCAGACGCTGCTCGTCATACATCGACGACAGAAGACCGATCGTGATCACCACAAACGTCTGATACTGCGGCGACCAGATCGGCACCGCGAGCCCGTTGATGTGCGGGCTCCACAGACCGCACGCCACGACATAGCCGCGCTCATGCAGCGACTGCCGGTTGGCCTCGATGCGCGGCCGCAAGATTTTCGCGGCCTCGGGAGCTTCCCGCTCCATGTCCGCGATGAAGGCATCGCCGACCTCGGGCGCCAATGCCGCGGTGTAGGCTGCGCCCGCAGCAGTCGAGGCCATCGAGATGCGGCTGCCGGTGCCCTCGTGCAGGCCGAGTGCCGAGGCCGAGCGCGCAAACTGGAGATAGACCAGATGGAAGCGATCGGGGACCACGAAGCCGACCGTGCCGGGCAGTTGCTCGGCGACTTCCTGGAGCCGCTGGCGAATCATGCTGCGCAGCTGCGCGCCCTTCATCATCGAGGCGCTCATCGCCACCGCGCTCGGGCCGATGCGATATTTCTGATCGCGCGGCAGATAGACCAGCTGACCCATTCGCGTCAGCGTGTGCGTGAGCCGCGACACGGTCGAGCGCGGCAGGCCGCAGCGGTTTGAAATTTCGAGATTGCCGAGCCTGCTATCGTGGCCCTCGAAGCATCGCAACACGTCGAACGCGCGCGACACCACTTGGATGACATCACCCTCGCCGGCATCGCCGGCGAGCGCACCTTGTCTACTCAACCGCTCTGAACGTCGTCCCATGATCCCTACCGCTTGTTCCGCTGTGCGGAATTAAATTCCGCTTGCAGAAGAAACTACCTCAGGCATTTTGCGACCACAAGAAGAAGGCGATGGCATGCCAGAGATTAAGATCGTCACGGAGATCGCGGGTCGCATCTGCTCAACTCCCGTGCAAGTTGGAGGAACCGTTGCGGATGGTGATGAGATTGTGGTGGTCGAAGCGATGAAGATGGAGATACCTGTGCTTTCTCCTGCGAGCGGCGAGATCACATCGCTTCTGGTCAAGCTCGACGATGTCGTTGCCGAGGGACAGGCGATCGCGATCGTCGCGAACTGACTGCATTCTCCGTCGTTTCCGCGACATTCTGTCAGCCTCATTGCTGCGTTCGCGGTACGGCGTTGCCATCGCCTGATCGCGATGACATGATCGGAATCAAACAAAACCTGTTTCAAACAAAGAAAGAAAATCGTCGCGGCAAACGCGAGGATCATTGGAGGGAAACATGCGTCGTGGGCTGGTCATGCTCGCGCCTGCCTTAGTGGCAGGCCTTTCTTTTGCGTCTACACGCTATGCAGCCGCTGAAGACATCAAGCTGCCGGCGACATTGACGTTCACCGCCTATGACACCGGCACCGCCGGCTTCAACATCGCGGTCGGCGTCGGCAAGATGATGAAGGACAAATACTCGACCGATGTGCGCGTGCTGCCCGCAGGCAACGACGTCGCGCGTCTGGCGCCGCTGCGCGCCAAGCGCGCGGTCTCCGCGGCGATGGGATCGGGGACCTATTTCGCACAAGAAGGCGTGTTCGAATTCGGCTCCAGGGAATGGGGCCCGCAACCGCTTCAGATTATGCTCTCATCCGTCGACTGCAATTGCGGCACGCTCGGCGTGGCTGCGGATACAGGCGTGAAGGAGCTGAAGGATCTCAAAGGCAAGCGCGTCGGATTCGTCGTCGGCTCGCCGGCGCTGAACCAGAACTCGCTCGCGGTGCTCGCCTTTGCCGGCCTGACGCAGAAGGACGTCAAGGTCGTCGAGTTCGCAAGCTACGGCGCGATGTGGAAGGGCCTGATCAACAACGACACCGACGCGGCCTTCGGCACCACCATCACCGGCCCCGCCAAGGAAGCCGAGACCTCGCCGCGCGGCCTGATCTGGCCGCCGCTACCCGCCAAGGACAAGGAAGGCTGGGCGCGGATGCAGAAGGTCGGCTCGTTCTTTTTCCCGCAGACCGCGACCTGCGGCGCCGGCATCTCGCCGGACAAGCCGATCGAGCTCGGCAACTACCCCTACCCGATCTTCGTCGCCTACGCCTCGCAAGCCCCCGACCAGGTCTATGCGATCACCAAGGCGATGATCGTGAACTACGATTCCTACAAGGACTCCGCGCCCGGCGCCGGCGGGCTTGCTGCCGATCGCCAGACCAAGAACTGGGTGGTGCCAGTGCATCCCGGCGCGGTGAAGGCGCTGAAGGAAGCCGGGCAATGGAGCGACGCGCAGGACGCGCACAACAACAGACTGATCAAGCGCCAGGAGGTGCTTGGCGCAGCGTGGACCGACTACGGAAAATCCAACCCGCCTGCGGATGACAAGGCGTTCCTCGATGGCTGGATGAAGGCGCGTGCCGCGGCGCTTGCGAAGGCCGACATGCCGAACGGCTTCGAGGACTAGTTCTCAGCGTCAATTGTCCACGCGCGGGGTCGATCATGTCGTCTGCTTCAGTCTCCACCGCCGCGCAGGACGAGGCCAAGCGGATTGTGTTCGACGATCCGCATGGCGCCGCCGGCAACATGCAGGAAGCGGAGGTCACGCGCGTCCGAAGCTTGCGCGGTGCCTGGCGCTGGATGCTCGTCGTCGCGACCGCCGCGACCATCCTGCTCTGCATCAACCAGCAATTCTCGCTGCGCTTCTTCATCGGCTACACCCAGCTCAACACCGAGTACTTCTATCTCCTGATCGCCCTGATGCTGCCGTTCACGTTCCTGATCTTCCCGGGGACCCCGCGCGCGCCGCTTGACCGCATTCCCTGGTATGACCTTCTCTGCTTTGTCGTGACTTTTGCCGCGGCGCTCGTGTTGATGTCGAACGTGCGCAAGGCTGCGGAGGCCGGCTGGGAATTCGGCGGCGCGCCGAACAGCGTGACAGCCGCGGGTCTCGTGATGTGGGTGATGCTGATGGAGGCGCTGCGCCGGACCGGCGGCTGGAGCCTGCTCCTGAGCGTACTCCCCTTCACCGTCTATCCGCTGTTCGCGGAATCCGGTTGGCTCGGCCCGTTCCGCGGCACGCAGTCGACGCTGGAGCAGGCGACCGCCTATCACGTGCTGTCGGGCGAAAGCCTGCTCGGCATTCCCATCCAGGCGTTTGCCGACACCGTGATCGGCTTCCTGGTATTCGGCACCGCGCTGATGATGACCGGCGCCGGAAAGTTCTTCATCAATCTCGCCTTCGCGCTGTGCGGTACCTTCCGCGGCGGCGCGGCGAAGGTCTGCATCTTCGCCAGCGGCCTGCTCGGCATGATGTCGGGCTCGATCATCTCCAACGTGCTGACCGCCGGCACCATGACCATTCCGGTGATGAAGAAGAGCGGCTTTCGCGCCTCCTATGCCGGCGCGATCGAGGCTTGTGCCTCGACCGGCGCGGTGTTGGCGCCGCCGGTGATGGGCGCGACCGCCTTCGTAATCGCACAATTCCTCAATGTCAGCTACGCCGATGTCGCGATCGCCGCCATCATTCCGGCCGCGCTCTATTACATCGGCCTATTCATGCAGGTCGATTCCTATGCCGCACGACACGGGCTGAAGGGCATTCCGCGCGCGGAGCTGCCGCGGGTCATGGATACGATCCGGGACGGCTGGTACTACGTCTTCGTGATCGCGCTGCTGATCGTCATGCTGCTCTACTTCAAGCGCGAGAGCCATGCGCCGTTCTACGCCACCGCCCTGCTTCTGGTCCTCAACCAGCTGTTCGCAAAGGACACGCGCTGGACCGTCGCGACCATCGGCAAATTCCTCGAGGTCAACGGCCGCACCTTCGTCGAGCTGGTCGGCATCCTCGCCGGCTGCGGCCTGCTGATCGGCGCCTTCTCGATGACAGGCGTGGTGTCGAGCCTCGCCAACGATTTGCTGCGCATCGCCGGTGACAATCCGTTCCTGCTGCTCGGCATGTGCGCCCTCACCAGCCTGATCCTCGGGCTCGGGCTGACCACGACGGCCTGCTACATCTTCCTCGCCATCCTGGTCGCGCCGGCGCTGGAAAAGCTCGGGCTGAACAGGATGGCCGTGCACATGTTCATCTTCTACTGGGGCATGCTGTCGTCGATCACCCCGCCGGTGGCCATCGCCTCGTTCGCAGCGGCAGGTATTGCCGGCTCGCCGGCGATGAAGACGGGCTGGGAATCGATGTGGGTCGGCAGCATCATCTATTTCATCCCGTTCTTCTTCGTGCTCAATCCCGCGCTGGTGCTGCAGGGGCCGAGCCCCTATTTCGCCGGCCTCGGCCTGATGGCGCTCGCGGCGTTCGGCACGCTGTTCATCTGCGGCGGCATCCAGGGCTACCAGCCCTTCGTCGGTGATCTCCGCGGCGCCGGTGCGCTGGAATGGCCGATCCGCGTGCTGCTGGTGATCGGCGGGTTCGTGGTGGCCACCCCCGGCGGCGGCATCATGCCGCTGTCGCAGATGCAGGTGACGCTGCTCGGCCTCGCCATCCTCGTGCCCACGGTTTTGCTCGCCCTGCTGCTGGTCCGGCGGCAAGCCATGGTGCCGAACGGGTTGCGCGTGCCCTGATTGCGTTGCACAAAGAGAGGCGATGAAACCGCTTTCGCCTCTCACCACCGCCTGGACCCGTTCGAAGCCGCCTTTGCTGCGGTTTCTGGACAATTGCCTCAACGAATTCTCGGTGGAGAGCTCGGGCGCGGTCGCCGACTACATTCCCGAGCTCGGCAAGGCCGATCCTGCCTGTTTTGGGATCAGCCTCGCGACCCTGGACGGTCATGTCTACGAGGTCGGCGACTCCAGGGCGCCCTTCACCATCCAGTCGATGTCAAAGCCGTTCGTGTTCGCACTGGCGCTGGACCTGCTCGGCGCAAACAGGGTCGAGAGCGCGATCGGCGTCGAGCCGTCAGGTGATCCCTTCAACTCAATCCGGCTCAACTCGGAGAACCATCCGTTCAACCCGATGGTCAATGCCGGCGCGATCGCCTGCACCGGGCTGATCCACGACAGCAAGGGTCCGGACGCCTTCGAGCAAATTCGCCTCGCGCTCGGGCGTTTTGCCGGCCGCGACCTCGCCGTCGACGAGGCCGTCTACGCTTCCGAAAGCCAGACCGGCGACCGCAATCGCGCCATCGGCTATCTCCTCAAGACCAATGCGGTGATCTCGGATAATGTCGCTGCCGTGCTCGACGTCTATTTCCGGCAATGCGCGGTGCTGGTCACCGCGCGCGACATCGCCGTGATGGCGGCAACCCTCGCCAACCGCGGCGTCAACCCCGTCACCGGCGAGCAGGTGCTGACGCCGTATGCGATCTCGCGCACGCTCTCTGTGATGACGTCGTCGGGCATGTACGACTATGCCGGCGAATGGATCTACCGGATCGGCATCCCCGCCAAGAGTGGCGTCGGCGGCGGAATTCTCGCCGCCCTCCCCGCTCGCCTCGGGCTCGGCAGCTATTCGCCAAGACTCGACAAGCACGGCAACAGCGTGCGCGGCATCAAGGTCTGCGAGGCGCTGTCCTCGCATTACGATTTGCACATGCTCAACCGCAGCAACGACGCGCGCAACGCCGTCATCGCCGATTACGACATCGGCAAGAGTCCGTCGCGGCGCGTGCGCCGCCCGCAGGAGCGCGATATTCTCGCAGCCCACGAGCAGGAGGTGAGGATCATCGAGCTGGTCGGCACGCTATCACTGTCGGCGGTCGACTATGTCTCGCGCCGGCTTGCGGGCCGGCCGCGGCCGCAATTCGTGATCTTCGATCTCCACCGCGTCACCTCCACCACACGCGCCGGAGCGCGGCTGGTGGCCGAAGCGTTCGAGGAACTCGCGGGGCTGAATGTGACCGTCGTACTGTCAGGCGTCAGGCGTGCCTCCAAGGAATGGGACAGCCTGCGGGAATGGACCGCCGAGCTCAAGAACGTCCGCGACTTCTATTTGCTCGACACCGCGATCGAATGGGCCGAAGACCAGATCATCTATCGGTACGGAGGCTCGATCGATTTCCACGAGACCACCGAGCTTGCCGAGCAGCCGCTGCTGGCCGGCATGAGCGAGGAAGAGCTGACCGACCTCGCCTCGATCTGCACGATCCGGACCTATCAATCCGGGACAAAGATCCTCACCACGGGCGATCCCGCCGATTCCCTGTTCTTCCTGCGCAGCGGCGCGGTGCATGTCACCCTGCCGGACGGCGTGCGGCTGGCGACGCTCACCGCCGGCATGGCCTTCGGCGAAATGGCCCTGATCGAGACCACTCGCTCCGCCGACGTGTTCGCGGACATGGCGGCGACGGCGTTCGAGGCGCCCCTGAAAGCGTTTGAGCGCTTCCGTAAGCAGCACCCCCACGCCAGCGAACGCATCATGCGCAATCTTGCGCAGCTTCTGGCCGACCGCCTGATCGTCGCCAACGCCAGGGTGGATATCTTGACGTCGACCTGAGCGGCCTAGCGGCTCGCCGCCTCGCTGATCCGCCGCTTGATCTTGGCGGCGCTGGTCTTGAGCAGCTCGGATGGCTGCTGGCCGGTCGCCACGCACAGGCATGCCCAGTAGTAGATGACATCACCCAGTTCATCAACGAGGCCGGCCTGATCGAGCCAGTCATCGCGGAGCAGCTTCTTGATGTGCTCGGCCACCTCGCCGGATTCGCCGGCGAGACCGAGGCCCAGATAGGCCAGCCGTTCGTTGGACGGACGCTCATCGACTTTCGCAATCGTTGCAGCCCAGGCGGCATATTCATCGATCGTCATGAGCGTCCCTCACAGCAATGCCTCGATCAGCCTACCACTTCGGTGACCGGCTGAAGGTCGATCTCAAAGGTCTCCAGAAATTTCGACGTCATGATGTAGAAGCCGACAGAGAGCTGCAGCTCGACGAGCGCGGCCGGCGTCAGTTTCGATGAGATCGCCTTGAAGATCGCATCGGTCGGCTTGTTCAGCTTGACGATCTCGTCGGTGAAGGCGAGTGCGGCGCGTTGCGTCTCGTCGAAACAGCTCGCGGCCTGCCAGTTCTCGAGCGCCTCGTTCTGCTCGTCGGTGACGCCGACATTCTTGCCGATGCGCTTGTGCGCGACGATCTCATACGGCGCCTCGCACAAGATGCCGGTGCGGGTGATCGCGAGCTCACGCACGATCGGATCGAGCTCGCCCTTATGACGGATGGCGCCGCCGAGCCGGCAGTACTGCTCGAAGTAGCTCGGCGAATGCGACATCATCCGGAAGATGTTGGCATTGCGGTTCTTGTCGAGGATCTCGCGGGTGCGGTCGGATGCCTTGGACGGGTCGCTGTAGTTGATACGGGCCATGATTTTCCTGAAGTTTTTCCCTAAGCCTTTGATGCTTTTTGTCGTTCGCGGCGAAAGTTCCACGAAACTGTATTCTTGCGCGTCCGCAGGAGCAACAACATCGAGTCAAAATGCCGCCGCATTGCTGAACGACCTTGCTACAGTCGATATTCGCCGCGTGGGGACTTGATCGCGGCGGATACTCGCAAGGGGTGTTCCGAGTAAAAACAATTGGCCGTTGGGCGCTAACCGCGCATCGATGAGTCACGCCCAAGTCTAGGGAGAAAACGGCATGAAGGAAGCCACCAAGGGGGCGGCCTCGGAAGCGTTCGCGCATATGCTGGCGGTGATGGCGATGCTCGTCATCGCCAGCATTCTGTTCTACGGGCGCTAGTTAAGAGTCGGGTGAGTGCTTTCGTCATTCCGGGGTGGCCCTCGCACAGGCCAGGCCCAGAATTCCCGTTCCAGGCTCGGTCTCTCAGGACCGCCCCCGAATGACGGATCCCACCGCTCGCATTGCTGCAGTGGCTCGATGGAGCGCAGCGCAATCCGGGAAAGTCTATCGGTGAGGTAAAAACCCGGATTTCGCTTCGCTCCATCCGGGCTACTTCGAGCATCCAAAGTTCGCTATCTGTTTTTGGCAAAGAACGGCACCAGCTTGCCGGCGAACAGCTTGAAGCTGGCATTGACCTCATCGTCGATGGCGAGATCATTCTCACCATGCGCCATCATGCGAAAACCCTCGGCGCAATCGACCAGCAGGATGTTGTAGGGCACGTGCGCGCGCGTCTCGGGCGTGGCGGCGCGGCAGACCAGCGACGTCGCGTAGACCGTGCCCTTGCCACTGGCGCGCTGCTCGCGCGGATCGGACGCGCCGCAGGCCGCGCAGAAGGCGCGGTGGAAATACTGCACATGGCCGCATGAGGTGCAGGTCTGAAAGATGATGACCTGCTCACCTTGGGTCCAATCCGCGATTCGCTCGCTCATCGCACCCGCTCCAGGAACATGGTCACGTGGGACGACAGCACGCCGCCGTCGCCGTGCAGGAGCGCGATCGAGGCATCGCGGACCTGACGATTCGCCGCCCGTCCCGTCATCTGCAGATGCGTTTCGACAAGATGCGCCATGGCGCCACCGACGCCGCAATGACCGTAACTGAGCAGGCCGCCGTGGGTGTTCAGCGGCACCGCGCCGTCACGGCTGAAATGGCCGGTGCGCACGCGGGCGGCCGCCTCGCCCCGGCCAGCAAGGCCAAGATCTTCCAGCAGCATCGCGAGCGTGATGGTAAAGCTGTCGTAGATCGCGGCGTAGCGCACATCGGAGATCGCCAGGCCGGAGGTTTCCCTGGCGCGAGCGACGGAGATCTCGGCACCGAACTCGCTCAGGGCGGGCGCTGCAGTGACGTGCTGATGGGTATGGGCCTGGGCACAACCGCGAACGCGCACGCCGGCCTCTCCGGTCCGCTCACGGCTGATGACGAAGGCGGCACCGCCGTCGGACACCGGGCAGCAATCGAGCAGCTTCAGCGGCATCGCCACCGGCTTGGAGGCCATGACGTCGCCAACAGTGATGGAATCGCGGAATTGGGCGCCGGCATGGGTGCAGGCGTGGGCGCGCATCAGCACCGCGAATTCGGCGAGGTCTTCTTCCGTCACGCCGTATTGATGCATGTACCTGTTCGCGACCAGGCCGTAGTAGGCGGGAATGGTCGGTCCGAGCGGCACCTCGTAATCGGGATGGCCGACCTGCGCCAGCGCCTGGATCGAGGCATCGCGGCTCTGCCCGGTGAGACGGTTCTCGCCGGCGACGACGAGCACATTGCGGGCAACGCCCGCTTCGACGAGATGATGGGCGAGCATCGTCATCGCCAGCCCCGTGGCGCCGCCGACCTGGACGGCATGGGCGTAAGCGGGGCGGATGCCAAAATGCTCGGCAAAGACGGTCGCCAGCATGATGTGCGGCGAGACGGTGGAATAGCCGCAGAGGATGCCGTCGATCTCGGCGCGCTCGAGCCCGGCGTCGTCGAGCGCGGACTGCGCGGCCTTGCTCATCAGGTCGAGCGAGGACGAGCCTTCGTGCCTGCCGAAAGGCGTGAGGCCGGCGCCGGTGATGAAGCTCACGGGCGCACCTGCGCATCGTCATTCCGGGGCGGCGAACGGGTCACGCCATCGCGGACCATGGCGTCGATCTCGTGGGCGGAGTAGCCGACCTCACGCAGGATTTCCGCGCCGTGCTCGTTCAGCTGCGGCGCGAGCCGCACCGGTTCGGCTTCGGTCTCGGACCAGGTCGCCGTCACCCTCATGCTCCGGATCGGCCCTTCAGTTGGATGGTTCACCACTGGGAAAAAGTTGGTCGCCTCTAGATGCTCATCGTGCAGCATCGACGCGAGGTCGTGCATCGGCATCACAGGCACGTCGGCCTTGGTCAGCAGGTCGATCCATTCCTCGGTGCTGCGCGTCTCGAAGATGCGCGCGAGCTCGGCATAGACCACATCGATATTGGCGGCGCGGCCGGCGAATGTTGCGAACATCGCGTCGGCCCGCAGATCGTCGCGTCCCGTCGCCTTGAAGAAGTTCTCCCACTGCTTGTCGTTGTAGACGATGACGCTGAGATAGCCGTCCGATGTCTTGTAGGGCCGGCGGTCGCGCGAGAGATGGCGGGCGTAACCGCCTTTGTCGAGCGGGGGCTCGTAGGTGAGCCCGCCCATGTGGTCGCCCATGACGAAGCCGGCCATGGTCTCGAACATCGGGATGTCGACGCGCTGACCGCGTCCGGTGCGGTCGCGATGCACGAGGCTGGCGCAGATCGCGCCGACGGCAGTGAGGCCGACGATGCGATCGACCAGTGCGTTCGGCACATAGCGCGGCACGCCGTCACCGGTCTGCGCCATCAGAGCCGGCAGCGCGGTGGCGCCCTGGATCAGATCGTCATAGGCGGGTTTTGCAGCATACGGCCCGTCCTGGCCGAAGCCGAACACGCCGGCATAGACCAGACGCGGATTGATCTTGGCAACAACGTCATAGCCCAGCTGAAGCCGCGCCATCGCCTGCGGGCGGACGTTGTAGACGAGAACGTCGGCGTCTTTCAGCAAGCGCAGCACGGCCTCGCGGCCTGCGGGCTTCTTCAGGTCGAGGCAGATCGATCGCTTGCTGCGGTTGGTGTTGAGGAACACCGGGCCCATGCCGGCGTGCCGCATCGGACCGATCAGGCGGGTGACGTCGCCGTCCAGAGATTCCACCTTGATGACGTCTGCGCCGTAGTCGCCGAGCATCTGGGTCGCATAGGGACCCATCAGCACGGTGGTCATGTCGACGACCTTGATGCCCTTCAGCGGTCCCATCGTTCGCTCCCGATTGCGCGGGCTCAAGTGAGCCCTGCGATTTCGGTCCAGCTAACGGCAGCGGCGTCGCCTGCGCAAGGGCGGCCGGCGTATGGCCGCATGCGCCGGCGGCGAAAGGCCGCTATTTCTTCTGACGGGATTCGCGAATCTTGAGGAGACGGTCGAGCTCCTCGTTCTGCTGATTGATGCGGTCCGCGATCCGCGACTCGTTCTGCTCACCCGAGGCGGCCGCAGCCTGCTCGATGAGCTGGCGGATATTGTCCTCGAGAATCGCGATGCGATCGTTGAGTGCGTCCATCGACAGCGAATCTTCGTAGTCATTGCTCATGATGCATGTCCCGCGAATCAATCAGAGCCGTAGGGTGAGCAAAGCGAAGCGTGCCCACCATGATCTAGCGCAAAGGCCGTAGGGTGGATTAGCCGAAGGCGTAATCCACCAACTTTGTCGCCGAGGAAAGAAAGGTGGTGGGTTACGCTTCGCTAACCCACCCTACGCAGCCTTACTTCAACGGCTCCAGCACGGAGACGTAGTTGGCAACAGCCGCACCGCCCATGTTGAAGATGCCGCCGAGCTTTGCATTCTTGAGCTGCATGCCCTCGGGCGCTTGCCCGGCGAGCTGCATCGCGGTCATTACGTGCATGGAGACGCCGGTGGCGCCGATCGGATGGCCCTTGGCCTTCAGGCCGCCGGACGGATTGACCGGCAGCTTGCCGTCCTTGAGCGTCCAGCCTTCCTTGATGGCGCGGGCGCCCTGCCCCCTCGGCGTCAGGCCCATCGCTTCGTACTCGATCAGCTCGGCGACGGTGAAGCAGTCATGAGTCTCGACGAAGGAGAGATCGGACAGTGTAACGCCCGCCTTCTCCAGCGCGCGCTGCCAGGCGACCGTGCAGCCCTCGAACTGGAGGATGTCGCGCTTGGACATCGGCAGGAAATCCTGGGCGTGCGCGGTGGCGCGGAAGCCGATCGACTTGCTCATGCCCTTGGCGGTTTCCGCGTCGGCCAGCACCAGGGCAGCGGCACCGTCCGAGACCAGCGAGCAGTCGGTGCGCTTCAGGGGGCCGGCAACGTAGGGGTTCTTCTCGCTCTCGGCGCGGCAGAAGTCGAAGCCGAAGTCCTTGCGCATCTGGGCGAAGGGATTGGCGACGCCGTTCTTGTGGTTCTTGGCCGCGATCAGCGCCAGTGCGTCGGACTGGTCGCCGTATTTCTGGAAATAGGAGCTGGCGATCTTGCCGAACACGCCGGCGAAGCCGCCGACGGTGTCGCCGTCCTCAGGCAGATAGGACGCCTTGAGCAGGTTCTTGCCGATCTCCGGCCCCGGCGTGCGCGTCATCTGTTCGACGCCGACGACGAGGACAATCCTGGCTGCGCCGGCCGCGATCGCGCGCACGCCCTGATGGACGGCGGCGGAGCCGGTGGCGCAGGCGTTCTCGACCCGGGTCGCCGGCTTGAAGCGCAGCTTCGGGTCGGCCTGGAGCACCAGCGAGGCGGTAAAATCCTGGGGCGAGAAGCCGGCGTTGAAATGGCCGAGCACGATCTCGTCGACATCGCCAGCCGAAATGCCGGCATCCGCCAGCGCCTCATTGGCGACCTTCACCACGAGGCTTTCCACGGTCTCGGTGTCGAACTTGCCGAACGGCGTATGCGCCCATCCGACGATGCTGGCGGTCATGGTCTTTCTCCCTGGCGGTCTCTTGCTGACCTAAGTCTTAGCCCAGGGATGGCAAGACTTCACGCGGGTTTAAGGGCCTGGAGGGTGCGCTGGCAGATGGCAGTTATGCCGGCCCAGTTCCCGGCCCTGATCTCCGCCGTCGGGCACAGCCAGGAACCGCCGACCGCGACCACATTGGGCTCCGCGAGCCAGGTTGCCGCATTGGCCTCGCCGACCCCGCCGGTCGGGCAGAACCGCACGCTCGGGAACGGCCCACCCAGCGAGCGCAGTCCCTTGATACCGCCGGCCTGCTCGGCCGGAAAAAATTTTGCGACGTCGAAGCCGTAGGACAGCGCCAGCATCAGCTCGGACGCCGTGGCGATACCCGGCGCAAACGGCAAGGAGCTATGGGTGGCGGCCGCCAACAGGTCCGGCGTCAAACCAGGGCTGATGCCGAACGCGACGCCGAGCTTCTCGACACGGGTGAAGTCGGCCGGATTGAGAATCGTGCCGATGCCGACCACCGCCTCGGGCACTTCGGCCATCATCGCCCTCGCCGCCTCGATCGCAACAGGGGTACGCATGGTCACCTCCAGCGTACGGACGCCGCCGGCCACCAGCGCACGCGCCAGCGGCACCGCATCCTGGATACGCTCGATGGTGAGGACGGGAATGACGGTCGCGGCCTTGAACAGCGCGGCGAGGTGGTTCTGCTGGGCAGTCGTGGTCATCTTGGCTTTCGTTTCACTTGGTCGCTTGACGCGTGGTCGCCGGCCGGTGCCGTTTCTTCGGCGGCATGGCATAACCCGGAATGATGGCGCCGGAATAGCAGATCACGAGGCTGGCGAGGCGGTGCCCGGCCTGGGCGGCCTCGACAGGGTCGGAACCGGCGAGCCGCGCCGCGATATAGGCCGCCGCAAAGCTGTCGCCGGCCGCGGTGGTGTCGACCACGGGTTTGGACATGGGCTCGGCGCGGACCTCGTAGGGGCCCCCGGGAAAACGCAGCAGGCTGACCGGCTCGGCGAGCCGGAACACCAGCTCAGGGCTCGGGATGCGCACCATCAACTGCTCGTGGCTCTCGCCGGGATAGAGGGCGAGCAGGTCCTCGGTCGAGGTCAGCACGATGTCGGCGGCCGCGAAGGCCGCTGAAAACACCTCGCGCGCGACGTCGCGATCCGGCCATCCGCGCGCACGAAAATTGGTGTCGAACACGAAGCGGGTGCCGAGCAGGCGCGCGCGCTTGATCGCCGCGAACAGGCGCTCGCGCCCGGCCGCGTCGTAGATCGAGAGCGTGATCGCAGAGAGATAAACGATGTCGTAGCTCATCAGGGAGTTGAGGAGATCGTCCGTCTCCGGCAGATTCATCAGCTGGCGCGCCGCCGCACTGTCGCGCCAGTGGAAGAACTGGCGCTCGCCCTTCGCGTCCAGCTGGATCATGTAGAGACCGGGCAGCTTGCCCGGCAGCCGCGCGACGCGCCTCGTGCCGACGCCCTCGGCAGTCCAGGCTGCGATCATCTCGTCGCTCAGGGCATCGTCGCCAAGCGCGGTGAAATAATCGACCTTGACCTCGAGGCGCGCGAGGTACACGGCCGTGTTGAGAGTGTCGCCGCCGAATCCACGCGAGTAGAGGCCGCCACCCTGCCCGGCGGATTGTCCACCCTGGGCCTGCCGGAGCTCGACCATGCATTCGCCGATGCAAGCAACGCTCGCCATCACTTTACCCGCTCAGTCAGAGATCACGCGACGAAATTGCCGCCGAGCTCGTCTTCGATGTGAATGCGGATGATGTCGTCGAAAGTCTTCTCGGCCGTGGTGAAGCCGAACTCGAGCGACCGCTTTGCGTTGAAGTTGCGCGGCCAGCCGCCGACGATGCCGACGATGAAAGGATCGGGCTCCCGCTTGATGCGGGCGGCGACCTTGTCGCCGGCGACGCGTTTCAGTGCAGCGATCTGCTCGCCAACCGTCGCCGACAGGCCCGGCATGGTTAAATTACGGCGCGGCCCCACCGCTGCGAGGTCCATGGTGGCGGCATGCAGCAGGAAGCCGACGGCGGAGCGCGGCGTGGCATGCCAATGGCGGACGTCCTCGGACACGGGAAGAACCGCTTCCTTGCCGGCCAGCGGCTCGCGCAGGATGTTGGAGAAGAAGCCCGATGCCGCCTTGTTGGGTAGGCCGGGCCGAATGCAGATGGTCGGCAGGCGGATGCCGATGCCGTCGAGGAAGCCCCGGCGGGAATAGTCGGCCAGCAGCAATTCGCCGATCGCCTTCTGCGTACCGTAGCTCAGAAGCGGCGTGTGGAAGAACTCGTCGCCGATCGCATCGGGGAACGGCGCACCGAACACCGCGATCGAAGACGTGAAGACCACGCGCGGCTTGTAGCCGCCGC
This sequence comes from Bradyrhizobium sp. Kon69, assembly GCF_055807515.1. Taxonomy (NCBI): domain Bacteria; kingdom Pseudomonadati; phylum Pseudomonadota; class Alphaproteobacteria; order Hyphomicrobiales; family Nitrobacteraceae; genus Bradyrhizobium; species Bradyrhizobium sp. Kon69. Next base: position 92,357 of record NZ_JBVVOS010000016.1, read on the forward strand.
CGGCGAGCCTGACGGCATCGAGCAGCATCCGCGTGCCGTCGAGATTGATGCGGTAGCCCTTGTCGAAATCGAGCTCGGCTTCGCCCGAGACGATCGCGGCGAGATGAAAGATCACGTCCGGACGGCCGGCGATCAGCTTTTCGGCCGCACCCGGCACAGCGAAATCGCTCGACACGGTCTCGACGGCAAAACCGGCCTTTTCCGGCGCCTTCGGCTCGACCACGTCATGCATGGTCAGCTTGGTGATGTCGCTCTTGCCGAGCCGGCCGTCGCGCAACAACCGTTCGCACAATTTGCGGCCGACCATGCCGGCGGCGCCCAGAACCAGAATGTGCAAGAGCCTACTCCTTTTTATTAGCCCGAACGCACCGATTTCGGCGATTCGTCCTGGCGCGCTCTCAAGGCAGGCCCCGCGATCATTCCTTCACGGCGCCGGTCATCGCCGACACATAATACTCCACGAAGAAGGAATAAAGGATAACTACGGGAACCGAACCGGTCAGAGCCGCCGCCATCAGCGCACCCCAATGGTAGACGTCGCCATTGACGAGCTCGGTGATCGCACCGACGGGGATCGTCTTGTTCTCGGACGAGGAGATGAAGGTCAGCGCGTAGATGAACTCGTTCCAGGATAGCGTGAAGGCGAAGATGCCCGCCGAGATCACGCCCGGCAGCGAAAGCGGCAGCGTGATCTTCATCAGAATCTGCAGCCGCGTCGCCCCGTCGATCAGCGCACACTCCTCCAGCTCATAGGGGATGGTGCGGAAATAGCCCATCAGCAGCCAAGTGCAGAACGGGATCAGGAAGGTCGGATAGGTCAGGATCAGCGCCAGATTGCCGTCGAACAGGCCGAGCTGAAACACGATCGCCGCCAGCGGAATGAACAGGATCGAGGGCGGCACGAGATAGCCGAGGAAGATCGCAAGGCCGACATAGCGCGAGCCCTTGTAGCGCAAGCGCTCGATCGCGTAGGCGGCGCAGACGCTGGCGAACAGGGAAATGAAGGTCGAGGACACCGAGACGATCACGGTGTTCCACATCCAGAGCGGATAGTCGGTGTCGAAGAACAGCTTCTTGATGTGCTCCAGCGTCGGATGCACGATCCAGAACGGATTGTACTTTTCGTAGTCGTACATTTCCGCGTCCGGCTTGAACGTCGCGACCGCCATCCAGTAGAACGGGAATAGCAGGAAGAAGATGATCAGGCCGAGCGGAAGGTAGACCCGAAAAAATTTCCGTGGGAAGCTCTCGAGGTAGTCCATTCCGACGCTTTGGTCGTCTGCCGTGGTCATGGTCAGTCCCTCCCGCCCTGCTGCCAGCGGGAGCGCTGAAGCCCAAAGAAGCTGAGCAGGATCGCCGCGACCAGGAACGGAATCATCGCGTTCGAGATCGCCGCGCCCTCGCCCAGATTGCCGCCGGTGATGGCGCGCTGGAACGACAGCGTCGCCATCAGATGGGTGGAGTTGATCGGCCCACCCCGCGTGATGGTGTAGATAAGCTGGAAGTCGGTGAAGGTCATCAGCACCGAGAACGTCATCACGACCGCGATGATCGGCGACAGCATCGGCAGCGTGATGTGGCGGAAGCGCTGCAGATTGGTGGCGCCGTCGAGATTGGCGGCCTCATAGAGCGAGGGCGAGATGGTCTGTAATCCCGCCAGCAGCGTGATCGCCACGAACGGCACGCCGCGCCAGATATTGGCGGCGACGACCGACCAGCGCGCATTCCATGGATCGCCGAGGAAGTCGATATAGCGTGTGATCAGGCCGGCCTTGATCAACACCCAGGAGATGATCGAGAACTGGCTGTCATAGATCCACCAGAACGCGATCGCAGAGAGCACCGTCGGCACGACGAAGGGCAACAGGACGATGGCGCGGACCATCGACTTCATCGGCAGCCGTTCGTTGAGCAGCAGCGCCAAATAGAGGCCGATGGCGAATTTCACCGCGCTGGCGGCGACCGTGTAGAAGATGGTGTTGAACACCGAAAGCCAGAACACCGAGTCCTTCGCCAGCGAGACGAAATTCTGGAAGCCGATGTAGCGCCCGGCGCCGCCGATCTTGGTGTCGGTCATGCCGAGCCAGAAGCCCAGCGCCAGCGGGTAAGCCAGAAACAGGATGAGGATGGCGATCGCCGGCACCATGAACATCGCGCCGAGAAAATGCCGGCTCTCGAATGCTCTGGTCCACAGGCTGCTGCGCTTGACCTGCGCGGCTGCGGACTCGGCCATAACTGCCATGTCGGATTCCCCTTGACGAAGAGTCGCGGCGTCCGGCGAACCGGACGCCGCGTAGATTGGAGCTGATCAGACCTGGTAGTAACGCTTGGCGCGCTCGGCCGCGCGTGCGGCTGCCGCCTTCGGCGTCACGGAGCCTGACGCGGCTTCCGCGAACATGTCGACGACCACGAAGTCGCCCATGACGGCGGCGGAGGCATAGCCGAGATCGCCGGCATAGCCGTTGTCGCGGCAGCGCTTCAGGCAGTCGCGATACGGCGTGATCTTCGGATCCGACGTCCATACCGGGTTGTCGTTGTAGGCCGGAAGCGGCGGCGACACGTAGCCGTTGGAGGAGACCTCCCAGGCGTCGTAGTTCGCCTTGTCCATCATGAACTTGATGTATTCCTTGACCGCCTTCGGATACTTCGAGTGCTTGTAGCCGTAATAGACGAGCACGTTCTGCTGCTCGGTCGACACGCCCACGGGACCGATCGGCATCGGCGCGTGGTTCATGTCCTTGGCGATTTCCTGCTGCTTCGGATCGGTCGAGTTCTTTCCGACGGTCCAGATCGAGATGCCGTTCAGCGTCAGGCTGAGCTCGCCATTGAGGAACGCCTTGTTGTTGTTCGAGTCGTTCCACGACAGCACGCCGGGGATGAAGGTCTCGTAGAGCTGCTTGACGTATTCGAGCGCGGCGATCGTCTCCGGCGAGTCGATCACGACCTCGTTCTTGTCGTTGACGACCTTGCCGCCGAAGGCCCACAGCGCCCACTGGCACCAGCCGTTGGCGTCGCCCGTGGCGTGGCCGAGCGCGAAGCCGGCCGGCGTGTTGTTCTTCTTCAGCGCCTGGCAGAGCTTGAGGAAGCCGGCGGTGTCCTTGGGGAATTCATCGAAGCCGGCAGCCTTCACGTGGCTGACGCGGTAGTTCAGGCAGCCGCCGGTCGCGCCCTGCGGAATGGCGATCCAGCTGTTGCCCTTCTTGCCGTAGCGTTCAGCAACTGGATACCAGCCGCCATACTGCGCGCCGAGATAGTCGGCGACGTCAGTCATGTCGATCAGCTTTTCCGGGAATTTATGGGGATCATCGAGCGTTCCGATGATCAGGTCGGGACCGGCGCCGACATTGGCGGCGACCGCGGCTTTCGGGCGGATGTCTTCCCAGCTCTCGGCCTCGAGCTTGACCTTGACTCCGGTCTTCTCGGAGAACGCCTTGGTCTGCTCGGCGAATTTGTCGAACTCGGCCTGAATGAACTGCTTCCAGCGCAGCACGCGGATGGAGGCGTTCGGCTCGGGCGTGTTGGTCCACTCCGCCGCGCGCACCGGGACGATGCCCGGGCCGGCCAGCAGCGCCGCGCCGCCCAGACCGACTTTAAGCACACTTCGCCTGTCGAAATCGCTCATCGTTCTCTCCCTAAATTTTATATTTGTATTGGGTCGTCTTGTATTGGGCAGTTCTGCTTGGGCAGTTCTTCGGCGTCGCTACACGCGTTTGCCCGTCGCCTCGTCGAACAGATGAATCACGGAGGGATCGGGCTTCAGCTTGACCTTGTCACCCGGATTGAACTGGTGACGTTCGCGGAAGACCGCGACGACCTGCTCACCGCCGAGCTTCGCAAACACCTGCGTTTCCGAGCCGGTCGGTTCGACCACCACGATCTCGGCATCGGCGCCGTCGTCAGCGATGGTGAAATGCTCGGGACGCACACCGTAAACGACAGGACGCCCGTCGGACGCCGCCGGCGCGTTCCTGAGCGGCAGCTTGACGCCATTCGGCCCCTCGAAGGTCGCAACGCCGTTGACGCGCACATGACCCTTGAGGAAGTTCATGGACGGCGAGCCGATGAAGCCCGCGACGAACTGGTTCTCGGGCTTGTCGTAGAGCTCGAGCGGCGTACCCATCTGCTCGACGATGCCATCGTGCATAACGACGATCTTGTCGGCCATGGTCATGGCCTCGATCTGATCGTGGGTGACGTAGACCGTCGTGGTCTTCAGCCGCTGGTGCAGCTCCTTGATCTCGGTGCGCATCGCGACGCGCAGCTTGGCGTCGAGGTTCGACAAGGGCTCGTCGAACAGGAACACCTGCGGATCGCGCACGATGGCGCGGCCCATGGCGACGCGCTGGCGCTGGCCGCCGGAGAGCTGGCGGGGATAGCGTTCGAGCAGCGGCGACAGCGCCAGGATCTCGGCGGCGCGCTTGACGCGTTTGTTGATCTCTTCGGTGCTCTCGCCCCGCAGCTTCATCGAGAAGCCCATGTTCTCGCCGACCGTCATATGCGGATAGAGCGCGTAGTTCTGGAACACCATCGCAATGTCCCGCTCCTTGGGCTGGACATTGTTGACGACGCGGTCGCCGATCGAGATCGTGCCTGAGGTGATGTTCTCGAGACCGGCGAGCATGCGCAGAAGCGTCGACTTGCCGCAGCCGGAGGGGCCAACCAGGACGACGAACTGGCCGTCCTCGATCGGAATCGAAACGCCGTGCAGGACTTCAAAATTGCCGAACGATTTCCGCACGTCGCGGATTTGCACAGACGACATCTAGCTCCCTCCTCGAAAGTCCACGACGCATCTCGCGCCGCGACCGTCTTGTTTTTTCAGACTTCACCGACGAAGCCCAACCTTAGCGGGCGACATTGTCGGCAGTTTGTGCGGTTTTGGCAATTTGTCTTTGGTTAGTCTGTGCTGGTAGCGCTGTCAACGTTCCTTTGTTTGCGACAGTGAGTGTGTTAAGAGCAGCAAATGGGTCGAAACCGCACCAAGTCAGGCAAAATCCGGCTGGCGGAAGTCGCCGAGCTTGCTGGCGTAAGCCCGATCACGGCGTCCCGCTTCTTCCGCAATCCCGAGGCGCTATCGGTCGCCAAGCGGACCCGGGTCGAGAGCGCGGCCAGGGAGCTCGGCTATGTGCCGAACCTGGCGGCACGCGCGTTGGCCTCGCAGCGCACCGAGGTGATCGGTGTCTTGATTCCGTCACTAACCAATAATGTGTTCTCCGACGTGCTGCGCGGCATCTACGACGCCTCCGAAAACAGCCGTTACTCGATCCAGCTGTCCAACACACGCTACAGTATTCTCCAGGAGGAGAAGCTGCTGCGGCTGTTTCTTGCGCAGAAGCCCGCCGGGCTGATCGTCACCGGCATCGACCAGACCACGGAATCGCGCGCGATGCTCGATGCCGCCGACTGCCCGATCGTGCAAATCATGGAGATCGGGCCCAATCCGATCGACATGATGATCGGCTTTTCGCACTATGAAGCAGCCCGTGCGGCGGTTGCGCATCTGTTCGCGCAAGGTCACAGCAAGATCGGCTTCGTCGGCGCGCGGATGGATCCGCGGGTGCAGCGGCGGCTCGACGGGTACGTCTCGGCCATGAAGGACGCAGGGCTCTTCGAGCAACGCCTCGTCGTGACGACGGCGACACCGACCTCGGTAACGCTCGGAGGCGCCCTGTTCACCGATCTCCTGGCGCGGGAGCCCGGCATGGACGCGGTGTTCTGCGCCAATGACGACCTCGCGCTGGGTGTGCTGTTCGAATGCAAGCGCCGCGAGATCGCGATCCCCGAACAGATCGCGATCGTCGGCTTCAACGATCTCGAATTCATGGCCTCCGCCGTCCCCACTCTCACGAGCGTGCGCACCAACCGTTACGAGATGGGCAACACGGCCGCCAGCATGCTGATCGACGCGATCGACGGACGGCGCCCGGAGCATCCGGTGCTCGATCTCGGCTTCAAGGTGATCGAGCGGCAAAGCTCGTTGGCCCGGCGGTCGGACAACCGGCCAGCTGCTTCAGGCACGGGCGCTGCGAACAAAATGGTAGCGTTACCAAGCGGCCATGACTAGTATCGGATTTGTGAGGAAACGACCCGCCAGCGGGCAGGCAAATCGTCGCTCGCGCCGTTGGGCATCGCACAAGCCGATACCCTAAAACGGACGCCAGTGCGTTTGCATTGCAGGAGAAACCAATGACAAAAAAACCAACCAATGGGCATGCCCCCGCCGGCAACGGCGCTCGCCGCCACCTCCGCTCGCAGGAATGGTTCAACAATCCGCATAACCCGGGCATGACCGCGCTCTATATGGAGCGCTATCTGAACTATGGTCTCACCCGCGCAGAGCTCCAGTCCGGCAAGCCGATCATCGGCATCGCACAGACCGGCAACGACCTCTCCCCCTGCAACCGCCACCATATCGAGCTTGCCCATCGCGTCCGCGAAGGCATCCGCGAGGCCGGCGGCATTGCGATGGAATTCCCGACCCATCCGATCCAGGAGACCGGCAAGCGCCCGACCGCGGCGCTCGACCGCAACCTTGCTTATCTCGGCCTCGTCGAGATCCTCTACGGCTACCCGCTCGACGGCGTGGTGCTGACCACCGGCTGCGACAAGACCACCCCGGCCTGCATGATGGCGGCGGCAACCGTCAACCTGCCCGCGATCGTGCTGTCAGGCGGGCCGATGCTGAACGGCTGGCACAATGGCGAGCGCACCGGCTCCGGCACCATCGTCTGGAAGTCGCGCGAGCGGCTCGCCGCCGGCGAAATCGACTATGAAGAGTTCATGGAGATCGTGGCGTCCTCGGCGCCCTCGGTCGGCCATTGCAACACCATGGGCACCGCCTCCACCATGAACGGGCTTGCCGAAGCGCTCGGCTTCTCCCTGCCGGGCTGTGCGGCGATCCCCGCTCCCTATCGCGAGCGCGGCCAGATCGCCTACGAGACGGGAAAGCGTATCGTCGACATGGTCTGGGAAGACCTCAAGCCTTCGGACATCCTGACCCGCGAGGCGTTCGAGAACTGCATCGTGATCAACTCGGCAATCGGCGGCTCGACCAACGCGCCGATCCACATCAATGCGCTGGCGCGCCACATCGGCGTCGAGCTCTCGATCGACGACTGGCAGAAGGTCGGCCACGACGTGCCGCTCCTGGTCAACATGCAGCCGGCCGGCTTCTATCTCGGCGAGGAATTCCACCGCGCCGGCGGCGTGCCGGCCGTGGTGCGCGAATTGATGAAGCACAAGCGGATCCACGAGAACGCTGTCACGGTCAACGGCCGCGGCATCGGCGAGAACTGCGCCAATGCGCCAAAGCCGGACAACGACGTGATCTGGGCTTACGACAAGCCGCTGGTGAAGGACGCCGGCTTCCTGGTGCTGAAGGGCAATCTGTTCGATTCCGCGATCATGAAGACCAGCGTGATCTCCAAGGAATTCCGCGATCGCTACCTTAGCAATCCGACCGATCTCAATGCCTTCGAGGGCCGCGCTGTCGTGTTCGAGGGGCCTGAGGACTATCACGAGCGGATTGACGATCCCTCGCTCGAGATCGACGAGCGCTGCGTGCTGTTCATCCGCGGCACCGGCCCGATCGGCTATCCCGGCGGCGCCGAGGTCGTGAACATGCAGCCGCCTGCGGCGCTGATCAAACGCGGCATCATGTCCCTGCCCTGCATCGGCGATGGCCGGCAGTCGGGCACCTCGGGCTCGCCTTCGATCCTCAATGCTTCGCCGGAAGCCGCCGCCAATGGCGGGCTCGCGATCCTCAGGAACGGCGACAGGGTGCGCGTCGATCTGAACAAGGGCAGCGCCAACATCCTCATCTCCGACGACGAGGTGAAGAAGCGCCATGCCGAGCTCAAGGCCAATGGCGGCTTCAAACATCCGCCGAACCAGACGCCGTGGCAGGAGCTTTATCGCAACACCGTCGGCCAGCACGCGACCGGCGCCTGTATGGAGCTCGCCACGCGCTACCAGAACGTCGCCGGCAGCTTTGGTGTGGCGCGGGATAATCACTGAGTTAGGAACACGTAGCCCGGGTGCGCGAAGCGACACCCGGGACATCCGCTCCCGGATATCGCGCTCGCGCGCTCATCCGGGCTACGGCACTGAGTATCGAGGAGAACAACAAATGGCAGACCGCCTCAAGGGAAAGCGCGCCGTCATCACGGCTGCAGCGGCAGGCATCGGACGCGCATGCGCCATCGCATTCGCGCGTGAAGGCGCAACCGTCATCGCCACCGACATCAACGAGAGCGGCATCGCGGGCCTGACCAAGGAAGGCATCGCCGAGGTCGCCAAGCTGGACGTGCGCAGCACCGCCGACGTCAACGCCTTCGCCAAGCGCGTCGGCAAGGTCGACATCCTGCTCAACGCGGCCGGCTTCGTGCACCACGGGACCATCCTCGAATGCTCGGAAGAGGATTTTGATTTCTCGTTCGACCTCAACGTCAAGTCGATGCACCGGACCATCAGGGCCTTTCTGCCGGACATGCTCGCGGGCGGCGGCGGCAGCATCGTCAACATCTCCTCCTGCGCGGCGCTGCGGCCGCCGGCCAACCGCTACGTCTACAGCGCCTCGAAGGCCGCGGTGTCGCTGCTGACGCGCGCGGTCGCACTCGACTTCATCACCAAGGGCATCCGCTGCAACAGCATCTGCCCGGGCACCGTCGAGACGCCTTCGATGCTCGACCGCGCCGCGGCGCAAGGGCCGCAGGGCAAGGAGATGTTCGTCTCCCGCCAGAAGATGGGCCGGCTCGGCACCGCCGACGAGATCGCGTCCATGGCGGTCTATCTCGGCAGTGACGAGAGCGCCTTCACCACCGGCGTCGACCTCGTCGTCGACGGCGGCTACATGCTCTGACGCCAAGGCATCCAGAAGGCATCCAGCATGAACAAAATCGATCTCAACGGCCGTGTCGCCATCGTCACCGGCGGTGCGCAGGGCTTCGGCCGCGCCATCGTTCAGCGCTTCGTCGCCTCCGGCGCGAAGGTCGCGATCTGGGATTTTGATGCAGCCCTCGCCGAGAAGACGGCAAAGGAAATCGGCGACAATGCCCGCGTCTTCAAGGTCGACGTCACCGATACCGCGGCCGTCGAGCAGGCCCGCGACGCGACGCTTGCCGCCTTCGGCAAGATCGACATCCTCGTCAACAATGCCGGGATCGCCGGGGTCAACAAGCCGGTCTGGGAGACCGATCTCGAGGAATGGCGGAAAGTTCTGCGCATCAACCTCGACGGCCCCTTCATCGTCTGCAAGGCGATCGTGCCCGCGATGCTCAAGCAAAAATACGGGCGCATCGTCAACATCGCCTCGATCGCCGGCAAGGAAGGCAATCCCAACGCCTCGCACTATTCGGCGTCCAAGGCCGGCCTGATCGCGCTGACGAAGTCGCTCGGCAAGGAACTGGCGGCACATGACATTCTCGTCAATGCGGTGACGCCCGCGGCTGCGAAGACCGCGATCTTCGACCAGATGACGCAGCAACATATCGACTTCATGCTGTCGAAGATTCCGAAAGGCCGCTTCGTGCTGGTGGAAGAGCTCGCCGCGATGGTGAGCTGGCTCGCATCCGAGGACTGCGCGTTTTCGACGGGCGCCGTGTTCGACATCTCCGGCGGGCGCGCAACCTACTGAGGGCGCCATGATCAGAGAAGGCGGATGCCTGTGCGGCGCGGTGCGGTTCAAGGCGGAAGGTGAGCCGCTCAATGTTCGCGTCTGCCATTGCCGGAAGTGCCAAAAGGCAATGGGCTCGCCCTATTTCGCCCGCGCGCAGTTCGACCAGCGCGTGCTGACCGTCGAGGGCGACACCGAGCGCTATGCGTCGTCCGAGCACATCGACCGGGTGTTCTGCAAGCGCTGCGGCACGCGGCTGTTCGCCTGGCGACGCAACGGCACGCTGGCTGGCGTTGCGCTGGCGACTTTCGACGATCGCAACGCGTTTGTGCCGACCGAGCACATCTGGGTCTCGGAGAAGCTCGCCTGGCTGAAGCTCGACGACGGGCTGACGCAATATCCGGGGACGATTCCTGCATGAATTGCACGACTGCACGGCGGGTTCGGGGCGCCGATCATTTGCTGCGTGGCATTTCGGAACCGGCCACCCTATGTTGAGGTGAAGCGTTGCTGCACCACCGGTTGGCTGGGTCGGCTGCAAGACCGCAAGCAAACCGGGACGGACGAGCCGTGAACATTTCCTTGTATGACCTCTCGGTGTGGGTGCTGCCGCTGGTGCTCGCCATCACCTTCCACGAGGCTGCGCACGCCTTCGTCGCATACCGTCTCGGTGACGACACCGCATGGCAGCTCGGCCGTGTCAGCTTCAACCCGCTCCGCCACATCGACCCGTTCGGCACGCTGATATTGCCGGCGATGTTGCTGTTCGCGCATTCGCCGTTCCTGTTCGGCTATGCCAAGCCTGTGCCGGTGAATTTCCGCAAGCTCAACGACCCCAGGCTCGGCATGGTATGGGTGGCGCTGGCCGGGCCCGCCACCAACATCCTGCTGGCGCTGGCCGCAGCTCTTGCCCTGCACGCCCTCCCCTGGGCTCCGGCCAACTCGGCGCAATGGATCTTCGACAATCTCAAGAACGCACTGCTGATCAACGCGGTGCTGGCGGTGTTCAACATGATGCCCATCCCGCCGCTCGACGGCGGGCGCGTCGCGGTGGGGCTGTTGCCCCGCGCGCTCGCCTTGCCGCTGGCCCGGCTCGAGCCCTTCGGGATGCTGATCCTGATCGGCTTGCTGATCCTGCTACCGCTGGCGGGCTCCCAGTTCGGTCTAAATCTTGATGTTATTTCAGCAATACTGCGAACGTTGACCGGTTATGTGATTCAGGGTGTTCTCATTCTGACCGGCAATGCGTAGTTGAACAGCGACACACCCGAACACAAGCCGAAGGGCTCGAGGCCGACTTGGTCAAAGCTGCCGATATGCTGATCGCGCGACGCGCCGACACCCGCGCCCGCGCCGATTTCGCCACCTGGAAGATGATGGCCAAGCTCAACGGGTCGTCCGCGCTGCCTCCGGGGGCGCAGGAGTTCCTGGTGAGCTACAAGAACCTGCAGGCGCAGATGAACGAGGGCGAGGCTACCGAGGCCACCATCGGCGCCATCTACAAGGCCTACTATGCCGAGATGGGCGGCGCGGGAACCCCGCCTGACGTCCGCCCCCGGGCGGCCGAACCGGCGGCGGACAATGTTACCGCTTTCCGTCGCCCAGACCCGAAGCCGAAAAAGGTCAATTTCTTCGGGGCAGCGACCGCTGGCGCAACCCAGAAACGGCCGCTCCCGGTGGCCTTGATCTTCGCCTGCCTAGTCGTGGTCTATGTCGGGATCAGGCTCTACTGGCGCTGAGCCGACTTCTTCTTTTTCTTTGCGTCCGGCGGTGTGAAGATGATGTCGACGGTGCGCTCGAACCGGTCGTCGGTCAGGCTGGCGGGCGGCTGCGGGATGGGATCGGATTTGCGGACAATCGAGATCGCCGCCGCATCGTAAGCTGCATCCCCGGACGACTCGACAACGTCGACTGAAAGCACGTTGCCCCGTCGGTTGATCGCGAAGCTAACCTTGACCTTCTGATTGTTGGGCTCCTTGCCCTCCGGGTTGACCTTGTGGGCCGTGAGATGCGCGCTGATCTTGCGATTCCAGTCCGCCGTGAGCTTCAGAATGTCCTTGCCGATGCCGAGCACGGGCGCCAGCGCCTTCTCGGCCTCGCGCGCGTCCTCGTCGAGCGTCTGCCGCGCCGTCGCGACGGACTTCGGCGAGGCCTCCGCAGCGGGCGTCTCGACGGCCGCGATCTTCGGATCCTCGTCCTGTGGCTTCTTCGAGATGTTCTCGGTGACGACCCGATCGGGATCGTCGACCTGTTGCGACTGATCCTTTGGAAGCTCGGTTTCCCTGGTCTCGGCCTTTTGCTCGGGAAGCGCCTGCTGTTCCTGCATCGCTTCACTATCCGGTCCCGGCGGAAGGTCGGTGTCGGGCGCCTTCGGCGAGGCCATCTCGACAGCGAACTCCGCGCCGGCCGCGCCGAGGCCATCGTCGCCGTCATCGGCCCGCAGGTGCGCCAGCGCGAGCGCAGCGCCACCGAGATGGAGCGCGAGCGCCGCCATCGCTGCCAAAATCCAAAGCGTCCGGGCTGGTCTGGACTCGTCCGACATCGCGGGCCTCTAAGGCTGAGCGGCGCCTGCCGCAGGCGCTCCCGGAGCGCCTTCCAGCGCAACCAGCTTCACCCGCGAATAGCCGCCTGAGCGCAACAGCTCCATGACGCCCATCAACTCGCCATACGGCACCGAGCGATCGGCGCGCAGGAAGACGTACTTGTCCTTGCTCATGTCGGACAGCCCGTCGAGGGTGCCGATCAACTCGGCGCGGTGAACCGGGTTCTCTCCGATGGCAAGCGTCAAATCGGGCTTGATGCTGAGATAGGTCGGCTTGTCCGGCTTCTTCTGCGGCGTCGCACTCGACGTCGGCAGATCGATCGGCAGGTCGACGGTCGAGAGCGGCGCTGCGACCATGAAGATGATCAGCAGCACCAGGATGACGTCGATGAACGGCGTGACGTTGATTTCATGCGTCTCGCCGAAATCGTCGTCGTCATCATTGTCTGCGAGCGAAACGCCCATGGTTCACTCCGCCGCGCGCGAATGCACGCTGCCGTGGCTACGGTCGAGATCGCGCGAGAGCAACCGCCCCGCCGCGCCCGAAGCACGGCTGACGAGCTCGAGATAGCTCTTCGTCACGCGCGAGAAGTAATTGTAGATGATGACGGCGGGAATGGCGGCGACCAGGCCGATCGCGGTGGCGAGCAGCGCCTCGGCGATGCCGGGCGCGACCACGGCAAGGTTCGTGGTCTGCGACTTCGAGATGCCGATGAAGCTGTTCATGATGCCCCACACCGTGCCGAACAGGCCGACGAAGGGCGAGGTCGAGCCGATCGTCGCGAGCACGCCCATGCCGACGCGGATGCGCCGCGCCTCCGCGCGCATGATCTCGGAGAAGCTCGAAGCCGCCCGCTCCTTGATGCCGGTGTCACTGGAAAGGCCGGCCGACATCCGCGCCTCGCGCAGCGCCGCCGCCAGGAAGGACGGCAGGATGCCCGCTTTGGCGCCGAGCGCCATCTGCGCTTCCGCGAGCGAGCGCGCCTCCGCGATCTTCTTCAGCGCCGAGCGAAGCTTGGTCGCGGCGATCGACAGCTCGATCGACTTGGCGATCAGCACCGTCCAGGTCATCAGCGATGCAAAGGCGAGCCCGATCATCACCGCCTTCACGATGATGTCCGCCGACTGGAACATCACCCAGGGCGACAATTCCTTCATGGCTGGCGCGATGCCGGCCGCCGTATCGGACTTTGCAGCCGCAGGCGCGGCAGCTTGGGGCGCCGCAGGCGGAGCAACAACCGGGACCGGGCCGACCGCAGACGGCTGAGCCGTCGACTGGACCGGTGCCGCGGGCGCGGCCTGTGTCTGGGCAGAAACAGGGGATGCAAGCCAGGCGGCCGCCAGCACCAGAGCTGCGGCAAGACTTGCTTGGAAGGACATGATCTTCATACTTCGGCCCAGTAGCGAATGAGGTTGTGATAGATACCCGTCAATTTGACCGTTTCGGGATCGTCACGCCCGAGCCGTTCCACCAGCGCCTGTATCGCGGTGTCGAGGTCAAAGATCATGCTCCGGGCTTGATCGTCCCGTATCATGCTCTGAAGCCAGAAGAAAGACGCAACCCGCGTTCCCCTGGTCACCGGGGTGACCAGATGGAGGCTGGTCGAGGGATAGAGCACGCAGTCCCCGGCCTGCAACTTGACTTCGTGCGAACCGTAACTGTCCTCGATCACAAGTTCGCCACCGTCGTACTCCTCCGGCTCGGCCAGGAACAGCGTCACCGACAGGTCTGTGCGGATGCGAAGGCCGGTCAGGCGGTCGCCGCGGATGGCATTGTCGACGTGCAGGCCGAAATGGTGGCCGCTGCTAGCCGCATAGCGGTTGAACAGCGGCGGGAAGATCTGGAGCGGGATCGCCGCCGCGATGAAGCGCGGATTCGACGTCAGCGCCGAGATGATGCGGTTGCCGAGTTTTCGCGCGACTTCGCTATCAGGCGGCAGTTGCTCGTTGCGCTTGACCATGGCCGACTGCGAGCCGGCGGTGGAACGGCCGTCCTCCCATTCGCTGGCCTCCATGATGCGGCGGAAATCCGCCACATCATCTTTGCTCAGGACGTTTTCTATGCATGTCAGCATGAAACTGGCTGTCGCTCCATCAGTAGCGCGCCGAGAGCACCACATAGGCGGCACGGCCCGGTGCTTCCAGCACGAAGGGCGCAGCGCTCTGGTACAGCGCGTCGTAATAGCGTTTGTCGAAGATGTTGTTCACGAACAGCTTGACCTGCCAGTTCTTGTTGATCTTGGCCTCAGCAAACATGTCGAAACGCCAATAGCTCGGAAGCGACGTGCCCACGTTCGCCGCGAGCAAAGTGCCGCCGTAGATCTTCGAACGGTAGACCGCCTGTCCACCCAGTTCCCAGACGTCGGTGAGCTGGTACTTCGTGAGCAAGCTGAAGGACTCATGGGCGACGTTGGCGAGCGGACGCCCGACATTTGTCGGATACAGCGCCTTGTTCGCCGACGGCGCCAGCGACTGCGTCACCTCCGACTGCATCAGCACGAGACCGCCGAACACGCTCCACTTGTCGGTGATCTTGCCACCGATACCGAGATCGATGCCGCGGATGCGGTAGGCTGCACCGGCGGTAATGCAAGATATGTTGCCGGTCGTTCCGGTCGGATAGACGCATCCCAAGGGCGCAGCGGCGGCCGCACTACCGACGTTCTGCGACTCGCGCGCATTGTCCTTGGTGGTCTGGAACAGCGCCGCGGTGAGCAAAAGATGACGATCGAACAGCTCCCATTTGGTGCCGAGTTCGATCGCCTTGTTTTTCTCGGGCCCGAAGATCTGGGTGTTGCCGCCGGCGAGAGTCGGATTGAAGGCGCCATAGGGCGTGCTGGTGCCGTCGAACTCGGCACCGACGGGGTTCGCCGAAGTGGCATAGGCCACATAGACGCTGCCGTTCGGAGCAGGCTTGAGCGTCAGCCCGAGATTGAAGTTGGGGATCAGGAATTCCGCCGACTGCTGGCCGAGCGTGCCATTTGCCGCATAGCCGGATGAATTGATGCTGTAATTGTCGTAGCGAAAGCCGCCGTTGAGGATCAGCAGGTCGCGATAATTCGCGCTGTCCATGACGTAGCCGCTGACGGTGTCGATGCCGACGCTGATGGGCAGACCTGCCAGTGCGAGCGCTTTGCCTGGCAGATAAGTGTCCTGGGGAGAGAACACACTGACGCCCGTCGGCGAGCCACCTGGCGTTACGAGAACACCATTTCCCTCCGAGGTAAGCCCGAGGTACTTATCGATCGACGATCTCTCGCGATCGACTTCGATTCCTGCCAGCGCGGTATGCTTGAAGCCGGCCCCATCCTGGAATTTGTAGGTCGCCTCCGTCTGGTTGGCGAGCACGTCGGTGATCTGCAGGCGGCTCTGCGGATTCATCGTGAGCGTCGACCCCGAGAGCGGAGTGGCGATGACCGGGCTCTCCGGTAGAGTTCCGACATAATTCTGCGTCGAACGCGACGCGCGGAACTTGTTGCTGACGATCAGGTCCGGGGTGATCTGCACCTCGGCGTTGAGCGTGCCGATGTCCTGACCGGTCCGGAAGAAGTCCCGGTCGATCTGACCATACCAGTTGTTGCGGTTGGCGCCGAAGTCCGGGAATGGACCGCCCGCGGCCGAGGTCGTGCTCGGCCGATAATAGGGCACACCGAAGTCCGGAACTCCCGTCAATTCGGTATGGATGTAGCCAGCGGTGACGTTGACGGCGTCGACAGGCCTCCAGGTCGTCGCGACGAAGGCGCCGTTGCGGTCGTCCTTGACGTAGTCGCGACCGGCGACATTGGCGTCCTGAAACAGACCGCCGGCGCGAACGGCGAGCGTCGGATTGATCACCTGGTTGACGTCGAGCGTGACACGCTTGGTCTGGTCGGTGCCAAACGTCGTGTCCATGTTGTAGAAGCTCTTGTCCGAATTTGCCTGCTTGGTGACGATGTTGATCGCACCGCCAGCGACACCGCGGCCGGAAAAGGTCGAGCCGGGACCACGCAGGATCTCAACTTGCTCGGTGAAGAAGTTCTCACGAACGCTCACGCCGGAATCGCGAACGCCGTCGATGAAGATGTCGTTGCGAGCATCGAAGCCGCGAATGAAGAAACGGTCTCCGAACGCATTGCCGCCCTCGCCTGAACCGAGCGTCACGCCGGCCGTGCTCAGAATCGCCTGCTTCAGCGACGTGGCGTTCTTGTCCGCGAGCACTTCCTTGCTGAGAACCGTGATGGATTTCGGCGTATCGACCAGCTTCTCCGGGAATTTTCCGCCGGCCTGCACGTGATCGACCTTGTAGGGCGCGGCCGGATCCGCATACGGATTGGCGTCGGCGGGACCGGACAGCGGGGTGGGAGCGGTCTGCTGCGCCGCCTGCTGCCGCTGCGCGGCGCGGCGAAGCGCATTGCGCGCGCGGACCTGATCCGCCGTCGGCTTCGAAGCCACCGGGCGCGGACGCGCGACCGGCGCATCGACTGTTACCGGCGGCAGGTTCGACTGCTGCGCCTCCGCGCCGCTCGACACCGATGCTGCCGCGATCAGGCCCGCGACAGCCGAGACCTTCTTGCCGGAAACGCCCGTGAACTTTTCATCGAATGCTGCGACCGAACGCAACGACTTCGGTGCGACCACCTGCCCCATTACCAAACACGCCCCATATTCCTGTTCGCCCATTCACTTCGATGAGCGATTGGAGTGTTGGTATCGGCCGTAAAATATCGGGTCAATGCGAGTAAGCCGCGAGAACGCTTGAATAAGTCCAGATCAAAGCGATTCTAAACTGCAGTTTGAAATCGTTCTAAATCGACATTGGATTCGTTCTAAAGAAAGCACGAAAATGCCGCTGGATTGGCGGTCGCGCGCGCATCGTCAATCGCTGCTCGGCGGCTTCATCAGCGAGAACAATTCGTCGACGGTCTTCTGCGCCACCGCGCGCACGCGATCGCTGTCGTCCATGCCGGCAATGTTGACGCCGCCGACGACGGCTCTGATCTCGTCGCGGAAGTCGGTGAGAAAGCGCAAGGGATCACGCTGCTCGTTGGCGACGCGTGCGATCAGTCCCGTGATCAGGATCTGACACGCGATCAGCTTGCCGTTCAGTTCGTCCATGCTGCGCTCCCGTTGTGGAGCGCCGATATGACTGATGCCGGTTTTCCTGACAACCGAAACGGCCTCCGCACGATTTAGAACCGTTCTCGCGAGCCGACGCCTTGCGGCGTATGCGCAGCCCCGCTCGGTCCAGAGCACACCGCTTTCGAGCATTGCACAAACTTTGCACGCTGATCGTTCCTGACGGGAAAATGCAGCACTGCACACCGTAGTGACACGGAGCTGCCTAGGCAGTGCAAAGCTTTCCAATTGTTTAGGATTCTCAGCCGATAGTGCTGTTTACACTGGAACTTGGCGTGTATTATACAAGCGCGCTGGAACCCTATGATTGCCTCACAATTCGTAGCTTAAGGCATAAGAGCCGACACGAGACGATATGAAAAAGTCCCGGCCGATCCTCTGGATTCTGATCATCGCGGCCGTGGCCTCCGCGGGTTACTATGGTTGGCAGAAATTCGGCGCGCCCGGCGCCGGAAAAACCCAGACCGCACAGAAGGGGCCGCAGCGCCCGCCCGCCGTCCCCGTGAGCGTTTCGCCGGTCCAGAAGGTGGACTTTCCGGTTTACCTGACCGGTCTCGGCACGGTTGCGGGCTTCAACACCGTCCAAGTCCGGACCCGGGTGGATGGCCAGATCGACAAGATCGCCTTCACCGAAGGCCAGATCGTCAAGGAAGGCGAGCTTCTCGCCTCGATCGATCCCCGCCCCTATCAGGCCACGCTCGACCAGGCCAAGGCCAAGAAGGCGCAGGACGAGGCAAATCTGGCCAACGCCAATCTCGAGCTCCAGCGCGCCATGAAACTCGGCGAATTCGCCACCGCACAGCGGGTCGACACCCAGCGCTCCACGGTCGCCCAGCTCACGGCGCAGATCGCCGCCGACGAAGCTTCGATCTCCAACGCGCAGACCCAGCTCGACTACACCCAGGTCAAGGCGCCGATCACCGGAGTCGCGGGCCTGCGCCAGGTCGACGTCGGCAACATCGTCAATTCCTCGACTCAGACCGGCATCGTCACGATCTCGCAGGTCGAGCCAATCTCGGTGATCTTCACCGCGCCGGAAGATCAGCTGCCCTATATCAGCGAGGGCCAGAAGGCCGGCGCGCTCAGGGTGATCGCGTTCACCACCGACGGCAAGAAGACACTGGCCGAGGGCAAGCTCGCCGTCATCAACAACCAGGTGGACACCAGCAGCGGCACGATCCGGCTCAAGGCGGTGTTCGACAACAAGGACCACGCGCTGTGGCCCGGTCAATCGGTGTCGACACGCCTTCTGGTGCGCACCCTGAAGGATGCGACTGTTGTCCCGGATGACGCGGTCCAGCACTCCACCAACGGCCTCTACGCCTATACCGTCAATCAGGACAACAAGGCTGAGGTGCACAAGATCAAGGTCAGCTACGCCATCGACGGACGTTCGGTCGTCGATGAAGGGCTCACGCCCGGGCAGCAGGTGATCACCGGGGGCCAATTCAAGGTCCAGCCCGGAAGCCTCGTCTCCACGGCCGTGGCGAGTACGGATCCGGCCCAGAACAAGGTTCGACAGGAATGAACGCGGGCGGGATTTCGGCACCTTTCATCCGTTATCCCATCGGCACCTCGCTGCTGATGGCCGGCATTCTCTTCGTCGGTCTCGTCGCCTATCCGCTGCTGCCGGTCGCGCCCCTGCCGCAGGTGGACTTCCCGACCATCCAGATCACCGCCAATCTGCCGGGCGGCAGCCCGGAGACCATGGCCTCGTCGGTGGCCCAGCCGCTCGAACGGCAATTCGCCCAGATCCCGGGCATCGCCCAGATGACCTCGACGAGCTATCTGGGCACCGCGTCGATCACCATCCAGTTCGATCTCAACCGCAGCATCGACGGCGCCGCCAACGACGTGCAGGGCGCCATCAACGCCGCGAGCGGTCAGCTGCCGAAGAACCTGCCCTCCCCACCGACCTACCGCAAGGTCAACCCGGCCGACGCCCCGATCCTGCTGTTGTCGGCAACCTCCGAGACAATGCCGCTGACCAGCGTCAGCGACGCGGTCGATGCCCAGCTCGCCCAGCAGATCAGCCAGCTCTCGGGCGTCGCGCAGGTCTTCATCGGCGGCCAGCAGAAGCCCTCGATCCGCATTCAGATCGACCCGGCGAAGCTCGTCGCCAAGGGCCTGTCGATGGAGGACGTGCGCAGCCAGATCGCGATCACCACGGTCGATAGCCCCAAGGGCAACATCGACGGCCCGAAGCGCGCCTACACGATCTACGCCAACGACCAGCTCACCCAGTCCAAGGACTGGAACGACGTCATCATCGCCTATCGCAACGGCGGTCCCTTGCGAATCCGCGACATCGGCCAGGCGGTCAGCGGCCCCGAGGACGCCAAGCAGGCGGCCTGGGCCAACGGCAAGCGCGGCGTGTTCCTGGTGGTGTTCAAGCAACCCGGCGCCAACGTCATCGAGACCGTCGATCGGATCAAGGCGACGTTGCCTCGCCTCGTCGCAGCGATCCCGCCCGCAATCAAGATCGAGGTCATCAGCGACCGCACCACGACAATCCGCGCCGCGGTCGAAGACGTCCAGTTCACGCTGCTGCTGACCATTGCGCTGGTCGTCATGGTCATCTTCATCTTCCTGCGCAGCTTCTGGGCAACTGTCATTCCCACCATCACGGTGCCACTGGCGCTGCTGGGCGCGTGCGCGCTGATGTGGGTGTTCGGCTATTCGCTCGACAATCTGTCGCTGATGGCGCTCACCATCGCGGTCGGATTCGTCGTCGACGACGCCATCGTGATGCTGGAGAACATCACGCGCTACATCGAGGAAGGCGAATCGCCGATGGCGGCGGCCTTCAAGGGCTCCAAGGAAATCGGCTTCACCATCGTGTCGATCAGCATCTCGCTGGTCGCAGTGCTGATTCCGCTGCTGCTGATGGGCGGCATCATCGGCCGCCTGTTCCGCGAATTCGCAGTCGTGCTGGCGATGACGATCTTCGTCTCGATGTTCGTGTCGCTGACCCTGACCCCGATGATGGCCTCGCGTTTCCTGCGCGCCCATGGCGAGGTCACCCACGGCAAGTTCTACCAGTGGAGCGAGCGCGGCTTCGACCGGATGTTGCGCGGTTACGAATGGATGCTCGACCATGCCCTGGCCTGGCGCCGCACCACGCTCACGATCTTCTTCGCAACCCTTGCCCTGTCGGTCTATCTGTTCGTGCTGATCCCGAAAGGGTTCTTCCCGCAACAGGACGTCGGCCTGATCACCGCGACCTCGGAAGCCTCCCAGGACATCTCGTTCGCGGAGATGCAGCGCCGCCAGGTCGAGCTCGGCAAGATCGTGATGGACGATCCCGACATCGCATCCATCGCGATGAACATCGGCGGCAGCGGCCGCGCCGGCAACAACGGCAACATGTTCATCACGCTGAAGCCGCGCAACGAGCGCGAAGGCTCCGCGCAGCAGATCATCGCGCGGCTGCGTCCCAAGCTCGAGAAGGTGTCCGGCGCCCGCCTCTACATGCAGGCGGCCCAGGACGTCCGGCTCGGCGGCCGGCCGACGCGCACCCAGTTCGAGTTCACCCTGCAGGACGCCGATCTCGCCGAGCTCAACGACTGGGCGCCGAAGATCCTTGCCAAGATGCAGACCTTGCCGCAACTGCGCGACGTCGCGACCGACCAGCAGACCCAGGGCACCACCGTTCAGCTCAAGATCAACCGCGACACGGCTGCGCGTTACGGCATCCAGCCGCAGCTGATCGACGACACTCTGTATGACGCCTTCGGACAGCGCCAGGTCACGCAGTATTTCACCCAGCTCAACACCTACAAGGTGATCCTCGAGATCCTGCCGGAGATGCAGGGCAGCCTCGAGAGCCTGAACAAGCTCTACCTGAAATCTCCGCTGACCGGCGACCAGGTGCCGCTGTCGACATTTGCGACTTGGAGCACCGATCCGGTCCGCCCGCTCTCGATCAGCCACCAGGGCCAGTTCCCGGCAATCACGATCAGCTTCAACCTCGCCCAGGGGGTCGCGCTCGGCCAGGCCACCGAGGCCGTGCAGAAGGCGATGGCCGATCTCGGCGCGCCGCCGACGCTCAATTCGAGCTTCCAGGGCACGGCACAGGCGTTCCAGCAGTCGCTCGGCACCGTGCCGCTCCTCATCCTCGCCGCGCTGGTCGTGGTCTATCTGATCCTCGGCATCCTCTACGAGAGCTACATCCATCCGATCACGATTCTGTCGACCCTGCCCTCGGCCGGCGTCGGCGCGCTCGCGATCCTGATGGCGGCCGGCTTCGAGTTCAGCCTCATTGCTTTGATCGGAGTCATTCTGCTGATCGGCATCGTGAAGAAGAACGGCATCATGATGGTGGACTTCGCCATCGCCGCGGAACGCGACGAGCACAAGACGCCGGCGGAATCGATCCGGCAGGCGGCGCTGTTGCGCTTCCGTCCGATCATGATGACGACGATGGCTGCCCTGCTCGGCGGCGTGCCGCTGATGCTCGGCCACGGCACCGGCGCCGAGATTCGCCAGCCGCTCGGCTACGCCATGGTCGGCGGTCTGATCGTCAGCCAGGCGCTGACGCTGTTCACCACGCCGGTCGTCTATCTCTATCTCGACGAGCTCAACAACTGGTTCTCGGGCTGGGGCCGTAAGGGTGACGGCGAAAGCGACGAGACGGTCGAGCACGGCACCGTTAAGGAAGCTGCGGAGTAGCAGCTTGCACCGCGCGCCTCACGACGTTACAGCGAGGCCTTCGGTTCACGTCAACGCAGTTTTGCCATGCCCATGCAATCCAGACTTGTCGCCCTTGCCGCCGCTGTCCTGTTGTCGGCGAGTGCCGCGCATGCCCAGCAAGGCGCCAAGAAGAACGCGGCTCCCTCTGCCCCGGCGGCACAGCCCGCGCCGGCTCCGACGCAGCCGCAGGCTGACGGCGCTGCGGCGCAGCAGCCCGGCTGGGTCGTGCGCTGCACCAGCGTCAGCCGCGACGCACCGCTCGAATGCGCGATGGAGCAGAACGCGGTGCTCACCAAGACCGGCCAGACCATCGTCCTGATCAACATCCGGATCGCGCCCGACACCCGCACCCCGGTCGCGCTGCTGCAATTGCCCCTCGGACTCAACCTTCCCATCGGCGCCAAGCTCCAGGTCGACGACGGCAAGACGGTCGATCTCCCAATCCAGACCTGCGAGAACCGCGGCTGCTACGCATCGACGCCGATCGCGCTGGACCTGCTTGCGACCTTGCGGTCGGGCAAGCAGCTCAAGGTCTCCTTCCAGAACATGGCGAAGGAAACCATCGCGATCCCGATGCCGCTGGGCGATTTCGCGGCGGCCTACGACAAGATCAAGTAACTGTTTCGCGCGTTCACTGCCGCGCCATCTGCGCGTTGCCGACGGCGTCGCCGTCGAGCTTCTGGTCGTCGTGCATGATGACATTGACGCGCGAGAGCAAGTGAAACGGCGAGCCACGATGCTGCTGCATGGGCAAGCACCGATGTGTGGGCCGGGTCAGCGCCCTCACTCCACGAGGTCGCTCGCCCTCAGCAGCGTCGTGAAGCCGCCATAGATCATGCGCTTGCCGTCGAACGGCATGCCCTCCAACTTCAGCCGCGGGTCCGCCATCACCTTTTTGTTGACGGCGTCGCGAGTCTCCCGGTCGCGATAGACGATCCATGAGAACACCACGATCTCGTCCTCCTTCGCCATCACCGCGCGCGGAAACGAGGTCAGCTCGCCATAGGGCACGTCGTCGCCAATGCATTCGACATAGTCGAGCGCACCATGCTCCATCCAGATCGCGCAGGCCGTTGTCGCCAGCGCCTTGTAGGCCTCGATGTTGTCCTTCGGCACGGCCAGCACGAAACCATCGACATAGGGCATCACGGATCTCCTTGGGTTGTGTGTCCGGAGGACGATCCAGCGCGCGGCGGCCCGACTCGTCGTGGCACCCACAAGGTGAGGCAAACTGTCGCGAGCAATTCGTGCGCTACTTCACATTCGTCCGTCGCGGCTCCGTGACATCATCCCTGACGTTTGCATCCGCACAGCCGCTATTTCAGATTGTATTTGGGGAGGCCGCTTTCATGAGCACCCGCCTGTCGTTGCTTTGCGTCCACGGCGTCGGTCACGCGGAGATCGATGCCGGGTTTCAGCAGTCATGGTCCGAAGTCATCACGCGTGCCGTCGAGCAGGTCGACCAGGGAGTCCAGCTCGAGATTGATTTCGTTCGCTATGACGATCTGTTCGAGAAGGCCCCGCTCAATTCCCTCACCTACGCCGCGGCCGCGGCCAAGCTGCTGGCGAGCGCGGTCGTTCACGGCATCGGCGATCTCCTGACTGGCGCACGCGGCATCGGCGACATCCCCGCCGTTATCAAATGGACCGCAGGCATGATCGCCCAGTGGTCAACCGACGAAGAGCTCCGCAAGGACCTCCGCCGGCTCATTCTCGACAAGATAGACGGCAAGACCTACGACATGGTCCTGGCGCACAGCCTCGGCTCACTGATCTGCTACGACACCTTCCTGCACGACGGCGACGCGATCAAGGACGCGATCTTCGTCAGCTTCGGCTCGCAAATCGGCAACCCGGCGGTGCGCGACGTCTTTGCCGGCCGCATTCAGCCCCTAACCTGCCGAAAATGGTATCACCTCTATAATCCCGGCGATCACGTGCTGACCTATCCGCTCGACATTCGTGCGGATAATTATCAGCAGGTCATCGTGTCCTTCGACGTTCCCAACGACGCGCTCAATCACGATGCGACATGGTACCTGTCGCACACCAGCACAGTTGCGACGGTCTGGCATGAGGGCGCTCCGGCGCCTGCCCCGCGCGCGATCGTGAGCGCTGCGCGCGAGATGGCGAGCCTTGCTGTCAAACCCGGCCGCCGCGCGCTGCTGATCGGCATCAACGACTATCCTGACCCGGCCAGCAGGCTCGAAGGCTGCGTCAACGATGTGTTCCTGATGAGCTCGGTGCTCCAGGAGAGCGGTTTCGAGCCGGAAGATATCCGCATCGTTCTCAACGACCGCGCGACGACGCAAGGGATCATGGACCGGTTGCATTGGTTGCTCGACGGCGTTCGTGGCGGTGACGAGCGCATGCTGTTCTATTCGGGGCACGGCGCCCAAATTCCCCGCTACAACATCCAGGGCGAGCCTGATCACGTCGACGAATGTCTCGTTCCCTATGATTTCGACTGGTCCCCGGCCCACGCCATTCTGGACCGCCAGTTCGTCGAGCTGTATTCGCAACTGCCCTATGACAGCTATTTCGTGGCGATGTTCGATTGCTGCCATTCGGGCGGGATGACGCGCGATGGCGGTCCTCGTGTCCGGGGTTTGAGCCCGCCGGACGACATCCGCCACCGTGCGCTGAAATGGGATGCGGCCGAGCGGATGTGGGTGCCGCGCGACTTCACGCCGCTGAACAGGAGCTTGAAGGACAGGAAGAATGGAGCCGACTTCCTCGGGCAGAACGGGGCAACGCAACGGCTGGGGCGCGCGATGATGCTGCGAACCAAGCCGGACAAGGATTACGACAAGACGCGCAAGGAGCTCGACCATCTCGGGCCATACATGCCGATCCTGCTCGAGGCCTGTCAGGAGCAGCAGCTCTCCTACGAATACCGGGATGGCGTGACGTCTTACGGCATCTACACCTACTCCATGGCCAGCACTCTGCGCGAGCTGAGGGCCAAGGGCGAAAATCCCTCGTTCAAGACGCTCAACGAGCTGGTCACGGAGAAACTGAGGCGGATGCGATACAGCCAGACGCCGAATCTGGTCGGCGCCAAGGTTCGCTGTGCAGCTCTTGTGCCGTGGGGCAATTCGCAAGGCGCGGCGTCCGCCAGGCCTGCTGCGAAAACACCGTCCAGGCGGCCGCGTAAGACGGGGCGCAAGCAGGCGCCGGCGACAAAGAAGGCGACGAAAAAGAAGAGATAGCAAAGCATCGCGCGATCAGGCGAGGGCACGCACCGTCCCCGGCATCATCTATCGTGCGATGCCGGACGAGATGGCGCTGCGCGACTACCAGGCCAACAGGAAGACCTATGATCCGATCCTGAAGCGGCGCGGCCTTTCCGAGGCCTTCTCTAACGTCAAGGCGTCGGTGCTGCTGATCTCCGGCTGCCAGGACAACCAGCTCTCGCAGGACGGCACATTCAACGGCCTGTTCACGGGAACGCTGAAGGCGGTCTGGAACGGCGGGACATTCTAGGGATCTTACCGGCGCTTCCACACCGCCATCGGCGCCAAGATGCCGCCGGATCAGTCACCCAAACTGTCGCTGGTGGGCGCCAGCAATCCGGCCTTCATGGCCGCCCGCCCCTTCACCCTGCCAAGACGAAGAAGGCCGTAGCGAAGAAAAAGAAATCAGCAGCAAAAAAAGCAAAGAATCCGGCGCGGAAAAATTCGAGGTAGCGCCGAGACGGCGCAGCGGGCGAAACAGAAGGGCGCCGGAATTGGCTGGGGAACTAGGATTCGAACCTAGACAAACAGAGTCAGAGTCTGTTGTGCTACCGTTACACCATTCCCCAACGGAATAGCCGAACAAATTCAATGGCTTATTGAATAGCCCGGCTGAGGCCGGAAGCGCATTCGGCGCAAATCACGGCTCAGGCGTGGCAGCGTTCTACCCGCTCGGCCGTGGGCTGGCAAGCGCTGCAGTGGATGGGCTGCGTGCCTCCCGCGGAGATCCCGCGGACACCTACTCCAGCTTGATGTTCGCGGCTTCGATCACCTTCTTCCAGCGCGCCGTTTCCGCGGCGATGTAGGCCGCGAACGGTTCGGAATCCACCGCAGCCGCGGTTGCGCCGAGCTCGGCCATCTTCTGCACCGTCTCCGGCTGCTGCATGAAGGCGCGGATCTCGGCCGAGAGTTTTTCGACGATCGGCTTCGGCGTCGCGGCGGGAACGAAGAAGCCGTGCCAGGCGACGGCCTCGAAGCCGGGCAGGAATTCGGCGACCGCGGGCGTTTCCGGATCGAAGGCGGCGCGCTTGGGCGTTGCGGTCGCAAGCATCGCGAGCTGGCCGGTCTTCACCTGCGGCAGCAGCAGCGGCACGTTGTCGAAGGCCAGATCGATCTGGCCACTGAGCAGATCCGTCAGCATCTGGCTCGAGCCCTTGTAGGGCACGTGCACCATCCTGGTGCCGGTCATCTGCTGAAACAACTCGCCGGCAAGATGCTGCGAAGTGCCGACGCCGGCCGAGCCGAACGAGACCTTGTCCGGGTTTGCCTTGAGATAGGCGATCAACTCCGGCACGGTGCGCGCCTTGATCTTGTCGGGGTTGACGACGAGAACGTTGGGCACCACGCTGATCTGGGCAACCGGCGCGAGATCCTTGTCCGGTTGGTAACTGAGCTTCAGTCCGTAGAGAGTGGGGTTGATTGCGAGCGCGGACGTGCTGGCAAGCCCGAGCGTGATGCCGTCAGGCGCCGACTTCGCCAGCCGCGTCACGCCGAGGATCGAACCGGCGCCGCCGACATTCTCGACCACGAACGGCTTGCCGAACTTCAGTTGCAGATGGTTCGAGACCATACGAGCGAAAATGTCCGCGGTGCCGCCGGCGGCGAAGGGAACGATCACCGTCACCTGCTTGGACGGATAGCCGTCCTGGGCCTTCGCCGGCGACGTCGCCAGCATCACGACCGAGGCAAGAACAAGCCATATCGATCTCATCGAAGTTTCCTCTGCATTTCCTGTTGTTGATTGGCCGCCGCGCGCGTGCGCGGAGATGGCTAGAACGCGACCTCGTACATGCTCAGGATCGCATCCCGGCCGAGGTCGCGCGGATTGTTGTCGAGCAGGCGGCGAATTGCGTGCGCCTCGCCAGCCATCACGCCGAGATCGTCCCGGGGCACGCCAAGTGCGGACAGCCGCATCTCGATTCCGAGATTCCTGCAGAACCCATAAGTCGCCTCGAATGCAACCTTCGCATCTCCGTGCGCCGGCAGTCCGAGTGCCGCCAGCACCGCCACCGTCTTCGTCTCTGCCGCCGGCATGTTGAACGCCAGCGTATGCGGGAAGATCACCGCGCAGGCGAGCCCGTGCGCCACATGATGGCGCGTGCCGAGCGGATAGGCCACCGCATGGCCGGCGGTCGTGTTCACCGGTCCGAGGCAATAGCCGCCGTACAGCGAGGCCAGCGCCAGACCCGCGCGCGCCTCGCCATCGCCGCCGTCGGCGACCGCGCGCTTGAGATATTGGCCGACCAGCCGGGCGCCTTCGAGCGCGTAGAGGTCGATCGCCGGATGCGCCTTGCGGCTGGTATAGGCCTCGACGCAATGCGCCAGAGCATCGACGCCGGTGGCGGCAGTGACCTCCTTCGGCACGGTCATCGTCAGGTCCGGATCCACGATGGCGATATCTGCCAGCATGAAGCGGCTCTGCACCGCCTGCTTGTTCTGGCTGACAGGATCGGTGACGAGCGCGCGGGTGCCGGCCTCGCTGCCGGTGCCCGACGTCGTCGGAATCTGCATCAGCGCCACGCTACGGCCGGCCACCTTCTCGGGACCGACGATATCGGCAAAGGCCACCTCGGAGGTACACAGCACCGCGACCAGCTTGGCGAGATCCATCGCACTGCCGCCACCGAAGCCGATGACGAGATCGGGTTTGACGTCGCGCGCCATCGCCACGGCCTTGTCGAGGTTGGGCAGGTCCGGCTCGGGCTTGACCTCGCCGAACACCTTCACTGCACCCGGCAGCGCCAGCGTGTCGACACGGCGCGCGTTGAACGGATCGGAAATCACGAGCGGTCGTTTGGCGCCAATGCGCTCGGCGAAGCGCGCCGCTGCGGCGATCGTGCCGCAGCCGAACTCGAGGACGGTCGGACGAAGGATTTCGATGGGTGTGAAAGCGTTGGTCATCGTCGCGATCGATCTCATGATTTGGATGCGGAGGCGCCAGCGGCCAGCCGTTCGGCATAGTCGATGGCCTCGATCAGGCTGTGCTCGTTGGCGATGCCCTTGCCGGCGATATCGAAGGCGGTGCCGTGATCGACGGAGGTGCGGATGATCGGCAGGCCCAGCGTGATGTTGACGCCGGAGAGCTCCTGCCAGCGGCCGGTCGCGGGATCGACCTGGAAGCCGAGCAGTTTGACGGGGATGTGCCCCTGGTCGTGATACATCGCCACCACGGCATCGTACTGGCCGGCCCGCAGCTTGACGAAGACAGTGTCGCCGGGCACGGGACCGACGACATCGAGGCCGTCGGCGACCGCTTTCGCAATCGTCGGCGCGGAAACGTCGATGTCCTGCCGGCCGAACAGGCCGCCCTCGCCGGCGTGCGGATTGAGCGCGGCGATGGCGATCTTCGGCTTGGCGATGCCGAGCCTGAGCAGCGCATCGTTGGTGAGATCGATGACCATGCGCAGGCGCTCCGGCGTCAGACGCTTCGGCACGTCCTCGAGCGCCACGTGGGTCGAGACATGGCTGACGCGCATGTTGCCATGGGCGAGCAGCATCACCGAGCCGCGCACACCGGTGAGATGCGCCAGCATCTCGGTATGACCGGGGAAATGATAGCCAGCCTTGTTGAGCGCTTCCTTGTTGAGCGGTGCCGTGACGATGGCCGCGGTCCGTCCCGCCTGCGTCAGGCGGACGCCCTGCTCGATCGCCTTGTAGGCAAAACGGCCGCCATCGGCCGAGAGCACGCCGGGCTTGATCGGATCGCCTTCGGCGTCGGCCTGGAGGAAGCACAAGTTTGGCCACTCGCGATCGTCGGGTGTAACCTCCGGGATCGCAATGCCCGCACCGAGCGTGGCTTTCGCACCATCGAGCGCCGCGCCGCTGCCGATGATCAACAGACGCAGATCGCCCGTCGCGATCCGGTCCTTCAGGCCGACGCAGGCCTTGACGATGATCTCCGGCCCGATTCCGGCCGGATCGCCCATGGTGATGGCAAGGTGGCGAGAGGTCATGTCGGACTCTCCAAGTTGAGCAAATGATTGGTCCGGAGCAGATCGCGCCACAGCTCGATGGGGCCGAACGCGCCGGATTTCGAGATCACATCGACGCCGGCCCAGCGGCCGCCCTGCACGATCGAGCGCGGCAATCCCGGCACGATACGTCCTGTCACCTGCAGCGCCTGCGCGCCCAGGGCAACGCATGCGGCCTTCAAAGTCTCTCCGCCGGCAACGATCAGCGTGCCCGGCCGCTCAAGCGTCGCAATCACCGTCGTCATCTCGCGCGCGATCCGTCGCGCCGCATCGGCACGGGTCAGACCGTCGGCGAGGGAGAATCTGACCAGCGCAACGCCGTCGGCGGCCAGTTTGCGCTGGACGCGCGGCGCGCCCTCGGCTTCCGCAAGCGTGATGGTTGCCTCACCGCATGCTGCAAGCTGGGAGGCGGTGGCAACCTGGTCGGAGCCGAACAGCCCCAGCACCGGCAGCTTCAACCGGTCCGGCGCATCGGCGCGATGACTGCGGGCGAGCGCACCGGCCAGTCCGCCGCTTCCGCACCAGAGCACGGGCCCCGGCATGCGCCGTCCCATCTCGACCACCCGATCGAGCTCGATATCGCTCTCGGCGTCGAAGACCTGAACGCCGCCCCGCGAGAGCGTATCGGCCCCGCCCTGCCGTGCCTCGATGCCCTCCACCTGCAACTGCGTCAGGAGATTCTCTCCGACACGATGCCAGTCGCCTTGCACCGTACGCGCAAATTGCTGTCCACCCACGGTGCGGCGCCCCTGATAGTCGAAGGCAGGTGCGACAACGCACGACGCCCAATGGCCGCTGCGCAGGCAGGCCCCGAGCTCAGCGGCCCATGAGCCACGCAGCAGGCTGTCGACCTTCTTGTAGGCGATCGTCCCACCCTGAAGCCGCGGCGCCAGCCGTCCGACGATGTCGGTGCTCTCGGCCTTCGACCGCTCGCGGCTGCCGCTGTCGATCGCGAGGCTTCCGGAATCCTGCGACCCAGACGCTTCCGGCCAGGTGACGTTGAACGGTCCGCACAGGCCGACAAACTCCGCCGCGGTGTCGAGCGCACCGGTGAGATCATCGGCAAGCAGGCGGACGCTCGTCATCGTCGCGCGCCTCCGGCATTGAAGATCTTGCCCGGGTTCATCAGACCCTTGGGATCGAGCAATTGCTTGATATCGCGCATCAGCTCGATCTCGAGGGGATCGGTGACGCGGGCAAGCCGGCTGCGATTGGTGATCCCGATGCCATGTTCGGCACTGATCGCCCCGCCCTGCGCCACGGTCTCGTCGTCCACGATCTCGTTGATCTCAGCGACCAGCGCGGTCATCGCATCCGGATCCCGGCCATGCGCGCGGTCGATCAGGGCGATCACGTGGATGTTGCCGTCGCCGATATGGCCGTGCAGCACCACGCGCGCATGCGGCACGGCGGCGTTGATCCGGGCCTCGACATTGGTGACGAAGGCGGCCTGACGCTCCAACGGCACCACGCTGTCGTGCGACACGACATAACCGCTGCGCTTGTTACCCTCGGACACGCTGTGCCTGACGGCCCAAATCGCCTTCGCCTGCGCCAGGTTGGACGCCAGGATGACGTCTTCGGCGAGCCCCACCTCCATCGCATCCACGAGCACCGTGCCGAGCGGCTCATCGAGGTCGACGCCCGCGAGCGTGTCGGTCAGCTCGACGATCAGATACCACGGCGTCGTCAGCTCGAACGGGATCGTGACATGCGGCACGGTCTCCGCGATCGCCTCGATCTGTGATCGTGACATGATCTCGAGGCTGCCGAGCCGGTCGCCGACCGCACCGCGCAGGCGTTGCATGATCTCCAGCGCCTGCTCGACGCCCTGCAATTTGAGCAGCGCCAGTGCCGAACTGCGCGGTGGCGAGAACAATTTCAACACGGCAGCGGTGACAATGCCGAGCGTCCCCTCTGCGCCGATGAAGAGCTGCTTGAGCGCGTAACCTGTATTGTCCTTGCGAAGCGCACGCAGGCCGTTGAAAATTCTCCCGTCGGGCAGCACGACCTCCAGCCCAAGCACGAGATCCCGCGTCGGTCCGTAGCGCAGCACCGCCGTGCCGCCGGCATTGGTCGAGATGTTGCCGCCGATCTGGCAGGAGCCTTCGGCACCGAGGCTCAGGGGGAAATAGCGATCGACGTCCCGGGCCGCATTCTGCACCTCGGCGAGAATGCATCCGGCCTCGACCGTGATGGTGTTGGCAAGCGGGCTCACGTCACGCACGGCCCGCATGCGGTCGAGCCGGATCACGACATTGCCCGCACGATCGTCCGGGGTCGCGGCGCCGCACATGCCGGTGTTGCCACCTTGCGGTACGATCGCGAGCTGCCTTGCCGCACAGTACTCGACGATGGAGGCGACCTCCGCGGTCGAGCCGGGCTTCACCACGGCGGCGGCGCGACCGTGATAACGCCCGCGCCAGTCCACGACGTACGGCTCCTGGTCGGGCCCGGACGCAATGACGTGCTTGTCGCCGACGATGGCGGCAAGCCCGGTCAACGCATCACGGAAAGGGTCGGACATCGGATCGCCTCGTCGCGCGCCGCGCTAGGCAGCGATTGCCGTCGCGTTCGCGAGCAGCTGTTTGACCTGCTCCGGCGGCAAGGATTCCAGCGGCGGCCGCAGGCGCTGCCATCCGCCATGGCCGGTGCGCTCGGCCACCAGCGCCTTCAGGGAGGCCATCTGCGGGAAACGCGAGACCAATTCGCGCGCCTGCACGATGCGCGCCTGCGCAGCCTTGAG
The DNA here is from genome assembly GCF_055807515.1 of Bradyrhizobium sp. Kon69. Classification (NCBI taxonomy): domain Bacteria; kingdom Pseudomonadati; phylum Pseudomonadota; class Alphaproteobacteria; order Hyphomicrobiales; family Nitrobacteraceae; genus Bradyrhizobium; species Bradyrhizobium sp. Kon69. Next base: position 124,272 of record NZ_JBVVOS010000016.1, read on the forward strand.
TGCCGCGTCGTCGTCGCTGTCGCGAAAATGCTTGTAGACGTAGGCGAGATCGCGCGCGACGAGATTGGAAGTCGCGGTGATGCAGCCCGCGCCGCCCTTGCGCAGCAACGGCAACAGCAGCGGATCGGCCCCGACCAGGACCGAAAAGCCCGGGAAGCGCTCGACCATCGCGGTCATGTTGGCGAAGTCGCCGGAGGAATCCTTGATGCCGGTGAAGGTGGACGGATAAACCGCGCGCAGCCGCTCGATCAGGGCATGCGAGATCGGCTGCGCCGACATCTGCGGGATGTGATAGAGCACGACCTTGAGCCTGGCATCGCCGATGCGCTGCACGACTTCGCTGTAGGAGGCGAAGATGCCGTCATCGGTGACGCCCTTGTAGTAGAACGGCGGCAACATCACGACGGTATCGACGCCGACCGAGAGCGCGTGGCGCGTCAGCGCAATGGTCTCACTGAGCGCGGCAACGCCGGTGCCCGGCAGCAGCCGCTGCGGTGCGATGCCGGCGGCGACCACCGCCTCGAGCAGTGCCATGCGCTCGGCGGCCGAGAAGGAGTTCGCCTCGCCTGTCGTGCCCAGCAACGCGATGCCATCGCAGCCCTCGTCCAGAAGATGGCGGCAATGCGCGATGAAGCGCGCATGATCGGGGGCGAGCTCGGCGTCGAGCGGCGTCAGCGCGGCGGAGAACACGCCATGAGGGTCCAGCGATGATGTCGACAAACTTCCTCCGATCGTCAAATCAATATTGTTCGGAATGCGAACATTTGTTATTGGCTTGACCTGTCGTAAAATCAGCTTGGCGCCACGTCAAGGGCGGCATGTCATGGCGAGACATTAGAGCATGGCCAAGATCGAAAAGAAGGCCACGAAGCGCGCACCGGAAACCGCCCCGAAGAATCGGAAGAATTATGTCGCTTCCGTCGGCAAGGCCTTCGCTGTGCTCAAGGGCTTCACCAGCGAGGCCTTCGAGTTGACCCTGAGTGAGATTGCCGCACGCGCCGATCTCGATCGCGGGACGGCATTCCGGCTGATCCAAACCCTGGTCGAGCTCGGCTATGTCCAGGCGGTTCCGCAAAGCCGCCGGTTCCGTCTCGGGGTTGCCTGTCTCGACCTTGGCTACACCGTGCTGTCGCACGGATCATTGCGGCCGATCGTCGAGCCGCTGCTGCGCGATCTCGTGCCTGATGTCGGCGATGCGGCCTCGCTCGGGATCCTCGACGGCGGCGACGTGATTTATCTCGCGCGCATCGGCGCGGGCCTCGACCGCCACAAGATGGATCGCCGGCCGGGCACGCGCATTCCCGCCTACAGCGCCGCGCTCGGCCATGCCATGCTGGCGCATCTGGCGCGGGACGAGCAGATCGAGCGACTGGAAGCGCGCCCTCGCGTCAAATTGTCGGAGCGAACGCTGACCGATCTCGATGCCCTGCTCGCACGGCTCGATCAGGTGAAGAAGAAGGGCCATGCCGTCTCCGACGGCGAGAACGCCTATGGCCTGCGCACGCTGGCAACGCCGATCTTCGATGCCCGGGGTCTCGTGATCGGGGGATTGAGCGTCACTGTCGACGCGATGCGCATGGACATGCCGACCTTCCGCGACCAGGCACTGCCAAGGCTGATGCAGGCGACGCGAGAGGTGCAGGCCCTCGCGATCAAGTCGGGATTGACGAGCTGAGGGCGGCGTTCAAATCACGATGTGATCGAAGTCGGCGGCGATCCGGGTACTTGGAAAAATCCCTATCGCTTCGGCCAGAATTTCTTCGTCCCGATAACGCCCCGACATGTGGTTCAGCACGAGTTGCCCGACGTTGTTCGCGGCGGCAAATGAAGCCGCCTCGCGGGCGGTGAGGTGGCCATAGGCCCGTGCGGTCGCAGCGTCGCGATCGAGGAAGGTCGCCTCGACCACCAGTAGATCGGCATCGACGACATGTTTGGATAGCCCGTCGGTAGTTTCGGTGTCGCCGATTACCACGAGCTTCCTGCCGCCGCTCGGCGGCCCCAGAACGTCTTCCGGATCAATCGTGCGGCCGGCGATCACGACCGGTCGTCCCGCGGCCAGTTCTCCGCGCATGGGCCCATCGGGAACACCGAGCTCGGCGAGGCGCTCCCGCTCCAGATGGCGACGTGCGGGGCTCCGGAAGGAAAAACCAAAGCTGTCGGTGTCCCGGTGGCGGACCGGAAAGCAGTCGATGGTGAAGTCACCGGCGTCGACAACCTGTCCTTCAATCAGCGGCGCGAACTCCACAGGGATCGGCGCCCTGCCCGCGCCCCACAGGCCGGCAAGCATGCGGATGACGATGTCGAGGGTCCCCTGCCCTCCATGGACGGTCATCACGTCCGATTGCTGGCGCAACCCCAGCGTCGAGAAGAGACCGGGGATGCCGAGCACGTGATCGAGATGGGCATGCGTCAGCAGAATGCGGTCAAGCCGCCGAAACCCCGCACCGCTGCGCAGCAACTGACGCTGCGTACCCTCGCCGCAATCGATGAGGACGCGCTTGCCCGCTGCCTCCACGAGGAGAGCCGGATGGTTGCGCTCCGTCGACGGAACGCTTGCCGAGGTCCCAAGGAATGTCAGGGCGAACATGTTGTCAGTATCCAGGCTTCACCGCCCCCAATGCCACGCGAGCAGCAGCGCGTACAGAGCCCATCGATCGCGCATAGACCGCGGCAAGAAGTGCGTATCCCGCGATCTGGCGGTCGGACGCCGCCTTCGGCCCCCGACCGGCGGACAGATCTGGTTCCCGTTGCGCGGCCTCCTCATTACCTCTGCCAAATTGCATGTTCGATGCTCGGATAGGTTTGCAGCCGAGCGACATCGACGCGGCGATGCAAGACAATGGAGATCGTGATGCCGCCCGGACTGACCGCCAGCGACTGGGACTACGGTTCGATCAGCACACTGCTGAGCGCCCTGCACGCGCGCAAGGTTTCTGCGTCGGAGTTGATCGAGCATACGATCGCGCGCATCGAGGCGCTGGACGGGCGAATCAATGCCGTCGTCGTTCGCGATTTCGATCGCGCACGAGACGCCGCGCGCGCCGCCGATACCGCACTTGGCCGCGGCGAGCGGAAGCCATTGCTTGGCATCCCCGTGACGTTGAAAGAACCGTTCAACGTCGCCGGCCTGCCGACGACATGGGGCTTTCCGCATTTCAGGGATTTCCAGCCGGCGGAGGACGCCCTTGTCGTCTCGCGGTTGAAGGCGGCGGGCGCTGTCATCATCGGCAAGACCAACATCCCGATCGGTCTGCGGGATTTTCAGAGCTACAATGATATCTACGGGACGACAAACAATCCGTGGGATCTCGGCCGATCGCCCGGCGGCTCCTCAGGCGGATCGGGCGCGGCGCTGGCCGCAGGGTTCGGACCGCTCTCGATCGGCTCGGATATCGGCGGCTCGATCCGGGTGCCCGCGCATTTCTGCGGTGTGTTCGGACACAAGCCCAGCCTCGGCCTGGTCCCGCTACGCGGATACAACCTGCCGCCGGCGCCGCCCGTGCCTGGCCAGGGTGATCTCGCCGTCGTCGGGCCGATGACGCGCACTGCCTCGGATCTCGCGCTCGCCGTCGACGTGATCGCCGGCCCCGACGAGACGCGCGACGGGATCGGCTATCGTCTTGCGTTGCCGGCCCCGCGACACGACCAGCTCGGGAATTTCAGGATCCTCGTGATCGATACGCATCCGTTGATGCCGACAGGCGATGCCGTGCGTTCCGCCATCGGGCGGCTGTCGGAACGGCTCGAACGATCAGGCGCGCGGGTTTCGCGGTCGAGTGCGTCGCTGCCCGACCTCGCCGAATCCGCGCGGCTCTACATGAAGCTGTTGAACGCGGCGCGAAGTCCGCGCCTGACACCGGCCGCCCTCGCAGAGGCGCAAGGCGTTGCCGCGGCACTTTCGCCCGACGACCGCAGCCTGCAGGCCGAGCGCGCGCGCGGCTGGGCGATGGTCCATCGCGAATGGCTGGCGACCGATGCGGCGCGCCTGCGGCTGCAACAACGGTGGCAGGAACTGTTCCGAGACTTCGACGCAGTGATCTATCCGGCCGCGGCCGTGCCGGCGTTTCCACAGGACCAGTCCGAGCCGTTCGACGCGCGGCAACTCGATATCGAAGGACAGCTCTACAACTATGCCGATGCGTGCTTCATCTGGGCAGACCCCGCTTCGACCTGCGGACTGCCTGCGACCGCCGTTCCGATCGAGCGCACGCCGTCGGGCCTGCCGATCGGCGTCCAGATCATCGGGCCTTATCTCGAGGATCGCACCACGATTGCGCTCGCCGGATTGATCGAACGCGCGTTCGGCGGCTTCGTCCCGCCGCCGTCGTTGGCTGCCACGCAATCGGTGAGATGAGAGAGGAAGGCGGCAACGGTCGTCAGGTTCTTTCAGTCGACTGCGCCTCGACCGCCTGCACCGCCACGCTCGCGACCTGCTGCAACGCTTCGCGATCGGAGCCTGAGGACGCCATCACGCCCATGCCGACCGCGACGGCCGAGACATAGCGCGCAAGTGCTGCGGGATCCGAGCCCGGCTTGAGATCGCCTTCGGTCTTGGCGCGAATGAAACGGTCGCGAAGCTGGTCCTCGTTCTGGGCGCGACGGGCGGCGAGTTCAAAAGGGACGCTCTCTGATCCGGTGCCGCACGCAATGCCCCCCTGCACAAGCAGGCAGCCGGGCGGGTTGGCGGGATCGGTCTGCTTGTCGGCGATGCCCATCAGCATCCGCTCGGCGACGTCGCGGGCGGTGGGTGCCGCCACCACCTCGTCCATCCAGACGTTGCGCAGTTTGGTATAGCGGTCGAGTGCGGCCTTCAGCAGCCCTTCCTTGTTGCCGAAACAGGCATAGAGGCTGGGCGGATTGATCCCCATGGCCTCGGTCAACTGAGCGATCGTGGCACCCTCGTAGCCATGGCGCCAAAACACTTCCATCGCCTGGTCCAACGCCGTTTCGGCGTCGAATTCGCGGGGGCGTCCCATGCCCATGTGCCTGTTCTCCTCGAAATCGGCGTCGTCTCTCAACCTAACGCCTGATCCTATCTCTTTGTTCTCGCTTTATTTTCTCTTCCACTTGCCAACTCTTGCGGTAAGCGGCTACAATTTTCTTAGCGGACGGTACATAAGTATCTTGCGCTGCGGTATCCAGCTCCACATCTGTAGTGAACACTACATATCTGGAGCGCGCAAATGCCCCCGTCCCAAAATACCTCTCGCCCTGGCCGTGTCCGCCGCCTTCTCGGCGGCGTCGCCATCGTGGGCGCTCTCGCCGTGGCCGGTTCGATCGCGACCGGCCATTACTTTCGTGCCGCGCAGGCGACCGCGACCGCCGCGGCCGAGCAAGCCGTCCCCGTCACTGTCGCGCTGATCGAACCAAAGCAGACGGTGCTGTGGGACGATTTCTCCGGCCGGCTCGAGGCCATCCAACGCGTCGAGCTTCGCCCGCGCGTGGCCGGTGCGATCCTGTCGACCAACTTCACCGAAGGTGCGCTGGTGAAGGCAGGCGACGTCCTGTTCAAGATCGACCCAGCGCCCTACGCGGCCGAGGTCGACAAGGCCGCGGCCCAACTCGAAGCCGCGAAAGCGCGCGTCGTGTTCACGCAGAATGAGCTCGAGCGCGGCGCGCAACTGGTGGGCAACGCGGTGGTCACGCGGCGCGACTACGACCAGCGCGACAACGCCAACCGCGAGGCCATCGCCAACGTGAAGGCGGCCGAGGCGACGCTCCAGACCGCAAAACTCAATCTCGATTACACCGAGGTACGTGCGCCCGTGGACGGCCGCGTCGGCAAGATCGAAATCACCGTCGGCAATCTCGTCGCCGCCGGCACCGCCTCTCCGGTGCTGACCTCGCTGGTCTCCGTCAATCCGATCTATGCGTCATTCGATGCGGATGAAGAGCTGGTGGTGCGGGCGTTGAACTCGATTTCCGAGGACTCCGGCAAGCGCGGCAATCTCGACCAGATCCCGGTCGCGATGGCGACCTCCGGCGGTCTCTCGGCGAAGGGGCACATCCAGCTCATCGACAACCAGGTCAACGGCCAGAGCGGCACCATTCGTGTCCGCGCGGTGTTCGACAACGAGGACGGGCGTCTCATTCCCGGTCAGTTCGCCCGCGTGCGCATGGGCCAACCCAAGCAGCAATCGCTGGTCATGATCGACGAGCGCGCGATCGGCACCGATCAGGACAAGAAGTTCGTGATGGCGGTCGGCGACGATAGCCGCGCGGTCTACCGGTCGATCACGCTCGGTGGCTCGGTGGACGGGTTGCGTATCGTGACGGCGGGGCTGAAGACCGGCGACCGCATCATCGTCAACGGCCTCCAGCGCGTGCGCCCGGGTGCCCTGCTCAAGACGGAGATCGCGGCAATGGGCGCGCGCGGGCCGCAGCAGGCATCCAACCACAGCAATCAGGACGTCGTGCAGCGTTAGCGTCTCCGCCATGCCGGAGCGCGCGGGCAGCGCGAACCGGAATGTCGAAATCGTTGAACTACCTAGACATACTTCTGGATTCCGGGTTCGCGGCTTTGTCCGCGCCCCGGAATGACGGGAGAGTCGTCTCTCGCGCAGGGGCAAGGCCATGAATCTTTCGAAATTCTTCATCGATCGTCCGATTTTCGCCGGCGTGCTGTCGGTCCTGATCTTTCTCGCGGGCCTGATCTCGCTGTTCGCGATGCCGATCTCGGAATATCCCGACGTCGTGCCGCCCTCGGTGGTGGTGCGCGCGACCTATCCCGGCGCCAATCCGAAGGTGATCGCGGAAACGGTGGCGACGCCGATCGAGGAGCAGATCAACGGCGTCGAGAACATGCTCTACATGTCGAGCCAGGCGACCACCGACGGCGCGATGACGCTGACGGTGACGTTCCGGCTCGGCACCGATCCGGACAAGGCGACGCAGCTGGTGCAGAACCGCGTGCAGCAGGCTGAGCCGCGCCTGCCCGCCGTGGTGCGGCAGCTCGGCATCATCACCAAGAAGTCCTCGCCCGACCTCACCATGGTCGTGCATCTGCTGTCGCCGAACAATCGCTACGACATGACGTATTTGCGCAACTACGCCGTGCTCAACGTCAAGGACCGGCTGGCGCGGATCGACGGCGTCGGCGACGTTCAACTCTATGGCGCCGGCGACTATTCGATGCGGGTGTGGGTCGATCCGCAGAAGGCCGCCGAGCACGGCCTCACCGCAAGCGACATCGTCAAGTCGATCCAGGCGCAGAACGTCGAAGCCGCCGCCGGCGTGGTCGGCTCCTCGCCGAACGTCAAGGGCATCGACCTGCAACTGTCCGTCAACGCCGAGGGACGGCTTGCGAACGAGGAGCAGTTCGGCGACATCGTGGTCAAGACCGGCACGCGTGGCGAGGTGGTGCGGCTGCGCGACGTCGCACGCATTGAGCTCGGCGCCTCGCAATACGGCCTGCGTTCGCTGCTCGACAACAAGCAGGCGGTTGCGATCCCGATCTTCCAGGCGCCCGGCTCCAATGCGCTCGAGATTTCCGACCACGTTCGCGCCACCATGGCCGAAATCAAGAAGAACATGCCGGAAGGCGTGTCCTACCAGATCGTCTATGACCCGACCCAATTCGTCCGCTCTTCGATCGAGGCCGTGATCCACACGCTGCTGGAGGCGATCGCGCTGGTGGTACTGGTGGTGATCCTGTTCCTCCAGACCTGGCGCGCCTCGATCATTCCGCTGCTGGCGGTGCCCGTGTCGATCGTCGGCACCTTCGCGGTGATGCACGTCTTCGGCTTCTCCATCAACGCGCTCAGCCTGTTCGGCCTGGTGCTTGCGATCGGCATCGTGGTCGACGACGCCATCGTCGTGGTCGAGAACGTCGAGCGCAACATCGAGGGCGGGTTGTCGCCGCGCGATGCGACCTACCAGGCGATGCGCGAGGTGTCGGGGCCGATCATCGCGATCGCCATGGTTCTGATCGCCGTGTTCGTGCCGCTCGCCTTCATCTCCGGCCTCACCGGGCAATTCTACAAGCAGTTCGCGCTGACGATCGCGATTTCGACCGTGATCTCGGCCGTCAACTCGCTGACGCTGTCGCCGGCGCTGTCGGCCCTGCTGCTCAAGGGACACAACGAGCCGAAGGACCGGCTGACGATCATCATGGAAAAGAGCCTCGGTTGGTTCTTCCGCGGCTTCAACAAGGTGTTCACACGCTCGTCTGAGAATTACAGCGGCACCGTCACCAAGGTGATCTCGGGCAAGGCGGCCGTCATGGGCCTCTATGTGGTGCTGGTCGGCCTCACCGCCCTCCTGTTCCAGCAGGTCCCGAGCGGCTTCGTGCCGGGTCAGGACAAGCAGTATCTGGTCGGGTTCTCACGACTGCCTGATGGCGCCACGCTGGACCGCACCGAAGACGTGATCCGCAAGATGAGCGACATCGCGCTGACCCAGCCCGGTGTCGAGAGCTCGGTTGCATTCCCGGGCCTGTCGATCTCGGGCTTCACCAACTCCTCCAACGCCGGCATCGTGTTCTCAACGCTGAAACCGTTCGACGAGCGCAAGAGCCCCGCGCTGAGCGGCAATGCAATCGCGGCCGACCTCAACAAGAAATACTCCGGGATTCAGGAAGCCTTTATCGCCATGTTCCCGCCGCCGCCGGTCAACGGTCTCGGCACCATCGGCGGCTTCAAGCTGCAGATCGAGGATCGCGCCGGCCTCGGCTATGAGGCGCTGAACCAGGCGACGAATGCGTTCATGGCGGCGATGCAGAAAGCGCCGGAGATCGCCGGCGTGTTCTCGAGCTTCCAGGTCAATGTGCCCCAACTCTTTGCCGATATCGACCGCACCAAGGCGCTCCAGCTCGGCGTCCCCGTGACGGAGGTGTTCAACACGCTCCAGATCTATCTCGGCTCCTACTATGTCAACGACTTCAACAAGTTTGGCCGCACCTACTCCGTCTACGTGCAGGCCGACGCGCCGTTCCGCGCGCGCGCCGACGACATCAGGCAGTTAAAGGTGCGCTCGTCCTCCGGCGACATGGTGCCGCTGTCGGCGTTGCTCACGATCCGCCAGAGCGCCGGCCCCGAGCGTGCGATCCGCTACAACGGCTTCCTGTCATCCGACATCAACGCGGCGGCTGCGCCCGGCTTTTCCTCGGGCCAGGCACAGGAGGTCGCGACGCGGATCGCGGCGGAGACATTGCCGCCCGGCTTTGCCTTCGAATGGACCGACCTGACCTATCAGGAGTTCATCGCCGGCAATTCCGGCCTCTGGGTGTTCCCGCTGGCGATCCTGCTCGTGTTCCTGGTGCTGGCCGCACTCTATGAAAGCCTGACCTTGCCGCTCTCGATCCTCATGATCGTGCCGATGGGCCTGTTGGCTGCGATGTTCGGCGTCTGGATCTCCAAGGGCGACAACAACGTCTTCACTCAGATCGGCTTGATCGTGCTGGTGGGACTCTCGGCCAAGAACGCGATCCTGATCGTCGAATTCGCGCGCGAGCTCGAGTTCGCAGGCCGCACGCCGATCCGGGCAGCGATCGAGGCGAGCCGACTGCGGTTGCGCCCGATCCTGATGACGTCAATGGCGTTCATCATGGGCGTGCTGCCGCTAGTGCTCTCGACCGGTGCCGGCTCGGAGATGCGGCGCGCCATGGGCGTCGCCGTGTTCTCCGGCATGATCGGCGTCACCGTATTCGGCCTGTTCCTGACGCCGGTGTTCTATGTGCTGCTACGGACCGTCACCGGCATGAAGCCGCTGACGCATCACGGCAGCGATGCCAGCGCGGCGCCGGTGCAAACCGTCGGGCACTAGATCAGGGAAATCCCCGACAGCAACAACAAAACGAGCACGGTCTTGCGAAAGACCGTTTCGTTAACCCTGTGGAAGGCGATCACGCCGAGCGCGGAGCCTGCGAACAGCGCCGGCAGGCTGACCGCGAGATCGACGAAGACTTTTGACGACAGATCCTGATGTCCGACCAGCAGCGCGATCGCGAACAGCTGCATCGCGGCGATGAACGGCTGCACCAGGCCGCGCTGCTCGCTCTTGGGCATGCCGCGCATGTCGCACCAGATCGTCGGGATCGCGCCGGGCATCGCGGTCAGCCCGCCGACCAGCCCTCCCCCGAACCCGATCAAGGCAACCCAATGCCGCCCGACCGCCCCGCCGGCCGTCACCAACGTCGGCCGGAGCAACATGTAGGCCGCATAGAGTGCAACGATGATGCCGAAGCCGCGCCGGAGCAGATGCGTATCGGTGCTCTGGAGCAGCGATACCGCGATGGGAACTCCGATCAAGCCGCCGACGATCAGTAGCAGGCTGCCTTCCCAGCGGATATTGCGTCGAAGCGCCCACAGATTGGTGGCCTGCACGCCGATGCTGCACGCCATCATCAGCGGCACAGCTTCGAGCGGTTGAAACACCCGGAGCAGGATGGCGCCCGCCACCGCCGAGAAGGCAAATCCCGAGAGCCCGGATACGAAGGCACCGGCGAACACGGCAACGCTGAGCAGCATCAGAGTCGTGACATCAGGCACAATCCGCCCTCCGGTCAATCGTAGGGAATTTGCGAGACAGGGACCTCGGCGCTCTCCGTGCAAGCGGCCGGCTCGAGTGGAGCCGACGGATGCATCGCGTAAGCGTGAGATCGCTCCACCATCGCGAGGCCGACCAGTTGGAGCGTGACGAGCGCCGCGGTCAGCGCGATCGCGACGACGTTGACGTTACGCACGTTCGAATTTGGGCTGTCCGGCGGCGCGCTCGCACCCATCAGATCCGTGGGCATTTTCTGCAATATCCTCTTCGTTGCTGACCGGAATGATTTCATTCAAACGCAATGTTTCGTGCGGCTGCTCCAGCAGATGGCGATAGCGATGCAACACGCGTTGCGCGTCGATTTCCCGCTGCGCGCGGAGCACCGCGCCTATGCGGGCGACGATATCGCGGAACCTGCCTGCCAAAACCGGTGACGCCGTTCGCATGACAATCTCCTCTCAACCTGCTCGAGAGGTTGACGGGATCCACTTCCGCCTGCAGTGAATTGCTTCACACAAATGCCCGATACGTCGAACAACAGACCGTGTGATGTTCAGTAGAATAGAGCGCGGAAAATCGCGTCATTCGATCGAACGACGCGCGATAACTTTCTAATGATGCTTCTGATTGAACCTATTGCGAGCTGCAGCGACTCGCCTGCGTTTTTGAACGCGTCTCAGTGCACGAGCGGATTGGAGAATCCAGCTGCGAGCTTGACGAGATCGGCTTGACGAGAAACGCCGGTCTTGGCGAACACACGATGCAGATGCGTCTTCACCGTCGTCTCCGCGATACCGAGCGCAACCGCGGTCTCCGGCACGCCGCCGACATCGACGATCGACAGCAAGACCCTCAGTTCCGCAGGCGTGAGTTCAAAGGTGCGATCAATGAGACCGGCACACGAGCGGCCGTCGAGTTCCGCTTTCCAGATGAACAAGGCTCCTACGGCCGAACTGCGCTCGGCCCTACCCTCGCGCAGCAATGATGGCAGCGCGATGATTTGCGCGACGTAGTAGGAACCGTCACGCGACGTCAGCGGAATTTTCCGGCCCGAAGACGCCGCCAACGCAACTTCGCCTGTGTCGCGGAAAATATCGCGCAACACCGAATTTACAGTGGAGGAGCTTGCCACCAACCGGCCCGAGACAGACCGCAGGACATCATCGACGGCCAGGATTGTCTCCGCGGCCGGATTGCTGTGGACGATATGACAGGTCGAATCGAGCAGGATGACGCCCGCATTCAACTGGTCCACGACGTCGGCGAGCGCGATCGCGTGCTGCTGCTTCCGTTCGATCGCCCGGTTGATCAGCAACGCCCGGCTCGCATGCGGAACCAGGAACTGCATCCGCGCCCGTTGCTCGGCGTCGAGCATCCCCCTGCGCGGGATCACCGTCATCAGCATCGGACAGGACGACTTCGACTGCTCCAGCACCACATTGGCGACGTCGACGCAGCCTTGGGGGCGCAGCCATTCCTGGTAGAAGCGGCCGCGGCGATATTCGTCGAAATCCACGAGATCGGGGATGTTCCGCACCTCGCCATAGCGCGGAAGCCGAGCGAGCGGGTCGTACCGGGAGTAGGTCTCCGCATAGAGCTGAATGTAGTGCGGATCGACCCCGCAGTAATAATGCGTCGCGCCTGATTTGCTGACCGGGTCCTTCGAAATCAGACCACAGGCCTGGCTGCCGATGAAAGCATTGAGTTTGACAACGACCTCGCTCCACAACTCCGGGTGGAGACCCGCGTCATAGATAGTCTCGATCAACTCGGACGGCTTTGGAGGTCGGGGCATCGGAAGAGCCAATACTGACACATGGAGATGGCGACATGTTCTTCATGCCTAGCGGCTTCCGTGAGTCTTTCGCGGGAGCGAAAGGTTCAATCGTGAAGGCAAAATCGACGGTCTAGTTGACGAGTGGATTGGAGAATCCTGCCGCAAGCTTGACTAGATCGGCCTGACGCGAAACGCCCGTCTTGGCGAACACGCGATGCAGATGCGTCTTCGCCGTCGTTTCCGCGATACCGAGCGCGACCGCCGTCTCCGGGACGCCGCCAACCTCGACGATCGACAGGAACACGCGCAGCTCGGCCGGCGTAAGGTCGAATGTCCGCGCGATCAATTCGCCGTAGGACTGTCCGCCGGGCGATACCTTGCGCAGGAGCAGCGCACCGACGGCATCGACCACCCGCTCGCTGCGGTCCCGCAGGACGGACGACAGCGGCAGGATGTGCGCGACGTAGCGCTCGCCCGAGGGCGAAAGCAGCGAAAACGCATGCCCCTCTGTGGCAAGCAGGGTAATTTCATTGCGGGTCGCGAACGCTTCCCGCAGCGTCTGATTGGCCTCCGCACTGCTGGTCACCAATTGCCCCGCAACGGACCGAACCAGATCGTCGGCCGCAAGCAAATCGTGCCCCGCGGAATTCGCGTGCACCACCCGACAGGAGCCATCGAGCAGGAAGATGCCGCAGGCAAGATTGTCCAGGACCTCCGCCAGCGCTGTCGCCAGCGTCAGTTGCGAGGTCATGGCGCGGTTGATCAGCAACGCGCGGCTGGCGTGCGGGACGACCAGCGAGAGGCGGTGCTTCATCACCGGATCCACCATCCGGCGGCCCGACAGCACCGTCATCATCACCGGGCAGTTCGCATTCGAATTGTCGAGCACGACGTTGGCCGCATCGCTGCAACCCTGCGGCCGCATCCATTCCTGGTAAAAGCGTCCCCGCCGATATTCATCGAAATTGACGAGATCCGGGATGCTGACGATCTGGCCATGCGGCGGCAGGACCGTCAGCGGATCGAACTTCGAATGCGTCTCGGAATAGAGCCGGATGTAGTGCGGGTCCGCCCCGCAATAATAGTGCGTGACGCCGAATTTGCTGATCGAGTCCTTGGAAAACAGCCCGCAGGCCTGGCCGCCGACGAAGTCGCGGATGCCGGTGACGACGTTATTCCACAGCGAGGGATCGAGCCCGGCATCGTAGATGGCCTCGACCAGGTCGGGCAGTTTCCGTGGTCCGTGCATGGCTATAAATGGCCTGGGTGATCAATATCACCAAGCATACCACAACCACAGCATGCGGCATCCTCCGATCGGAGGACGCCGGCCGGGCGGATGGAGCCGGGCCGGAACGAACGGATATCCGTTTCGGGCGCTACTGATGCGGAGTTGCGAGACCGGAGCGGGACGCTCACGCCTCGTCCCAGCCGACCTTCTCCACATTCTCCGACCAGACCGCGGCGCGATAGATCTCGCGCCCGTCGGTGTCTCTGACCCGGATGCAGGCATCGCGGCCGCGCAAATCGTCGCGCCAGACGAACAGGTGGCTTGCCATCTCGTTGGCCACCACGAATGTCGCTTCGGGGCATTCGAACACCATGCCACCCGGATCGATCTTCACGATATTTCCGAGCATAAGATCAAAGAAAAAACGGCGCATGCAACACAACACTCCAACTGCGGGCGGCGCACGCCCGTGCCGTCTCCAATCGGCATTTGACCTGACATTCAATCGCGCGCGGTCACGACATCTCGCGGCTCCTGACGTCACTGGGCGTGGCGCCATAAGTCCGCCGGAAGCAGCGGTTGAAATAGGAGAGATCGCCGAAACCGACATCGTAGGCGATCGAGCTGACCGTCCGCCCGGCGTGTCCGGGTTCGCGCAACATGCGATGCGCACGCTTGACGCGTTGTTCGATCAGGAAGGACGAGAACGTCTTGCCGTCGGCCTCGAACAGGCGCTGGAGATAACGCGGCGTCACGCCGAGCTCCTGGGCGACCGTGGCAACGGAGAGATCCTGCCGCCAGCAGTTGTTGGCGATGGAGACTTTGGCCTTCTGCAGCCGTGCCGCCTTGACGCCGCGCCGCCCAGCCAGCTCCCGCGGCTCGTTGGTGGCACCGAGGACGATTGCCAGAAGATCGTGCAGATGCCCGACCCCGAGCTTGCGCAAATTGGGCATCGCGAACGCATTCTCCCGCACCAGTGTCACCGCGTAATCGACCAGCAATCGAAGTCCCGTCGAACTCTCCGGCATCACTCGCATCACGGCGTCATCGACATCCACGATCATCGGCGCCAGCACGCGTCTCGGCACACGGAGCGAGAAACAGCTACCCAGCGACAATCGTTCGAACGTCGTGACGTCCTCCGCGCTGGTCAGGACGGCCTCTCCCGCACGAAGGCTCAGATCGTGTCCCCGCTCGGATATCCCAAGCACGCCAGATCGATTCACGATCAGGGCCAGACTGTCGTCGCCGTCGGCAACCAGGTGCTTGGTGCGAATGACCCGCGCTCCGCACAATCCTCCCATCAGCAATTGGGCTTCCGGCAAGACGTGGGACGTGAAGCTCGCCGCGAACGGCTTTCCTTCCCTCACCTCGACCTCCGCCTTCAACACCCCGCGACAGTAGAAATCGCGAAGCAGCGGGATACGCTCGTTCTCGGGAATTTCGTTCGTTGAAACATTGATAACGGAAAAATCAAATTGGCTCACTGCAATCCTCCAACCGACGAGCAGGTCCGGCCGTGCGCTGTCGTTTCCTCACACTCGCGTTTGACGCCGTCGTGGCATCTCTTCGCGGCGCTTGCTGCTCTTCACTTTTCTGGATCGCGATATACGAAAGTATCAAATGACTCGCGTCCTGCATTCGGAGGACACGGGAGCTCGGCTCATCACAATGCATTGAGATCGCGGCAGATACCGGCGGGCCTTGTGAAATGGATCACACGGCGTCGCCATCACCGTTCGTTCGCCGCGCGAATGGAACGGCAAAGCCGGTGGCGATCTTGACCAGGTCGGCCTGCCTGCCGGCGCCGGTCTTCTCGAACAGACGGCCGAGATGCGTCTTCACCGTCGTCTCGGCGATGCCGAGCTTTGCCGCAATATCGGGAACGCCGCCGATCTCGATAATGGCCATCAATACGCGCAGTTCGGACGGTGTCAGCCTGAAGGCCGCAGCGATCGCATCGGCTGCGAGCCATGTCGCTGCCGAGGCCTTCTGCACGAACAGAACCGTGGCTGCAGCATCTCGCGATGGAATGCGATCGCGCTTCAGCGGAAAAGCGTGGAGCAGATAGTGCTGCCCATCAACTGATGTCGCAAGCTCGATCTGGCGGCGGGCAGCGGAACGAGTTTCGCTGCCTGAATCGATTTCGCACAGACCGCGGAATATTTTGTCGGTCTGGGTGTTGCGGGCCACGATCCGGTCGCCGACCATTGCGAGCAGGCTGGCATCGGCGAAGAGCCCGTGGCATGCTGCGTTGGCATGCACGACGCGGCCATCTGCGTCGAGCAGGCAGATCGCCGTGCTCAGCCCATCCAAGACATCGGCAAGGTCGTCCACGGTATGCGAGCGCGCCCTGATCTGCCGGCCCATGATCCTGGAGCGCTGGAGGTGCGGAGCAAGCAGCCGCATGCGCTCACGCATCGGCTCGTCAACGAGTCCGCGCGACCGGTGGCGCAACACCTGCAGGATCGTGGCGCGCGTCTCCGACTTCTCGAGGGCAACGGTTGCAAGGTCTATCGCTCCTTGCGGTTCCACCCACTCGCGATAGAAGCTCGTTGCCAGGAAATCCGCCTGAGACATGATGTCGGCGACGCCGATCGTCTGTTCCGCCGCGAGCGCGAGATGACGGTCGAGCAGAGGGTCGAGTTCCACATATCGGTCGCGATAAAGCTGGCGGAAGCGGGATTCGCTGCCGAAATGCTCGTGGATCTCGATCGAGAGCCTGGCTCTGTCCCTGGACAGGATGGTCACGGCACATCCGCCGACGAAATGCGAAACCTGTTCCAACACCCCACTGCGCAGCGCGGGATCGACCGCCGCGTCGTAGATCTCGCCGACGAGGGACGAGAATCGATTTGCGTGGAGGATTGTCATCGTCCGGACGACGCAATCGACGCGAAGAAAACGTTGCAACGAAATGCTGGAATATCGAACATCGTCCTTGCGTAACGTCAACCGCAGGATGCGGCTTGGACGTTTTCGCCAAAGACTAGGATTAAAGCGAACAGCGCGCGGACTGTGTGCGATGAGTCACGCGTGCGATGCGTCGCGCGCCGCGCGCTGCAGCATCCAGTCGCCACCGATCCCGCCGGCCTCGCATCCGGCTCCGGCAATCTACTTGCGATTCTCCTCGCAAAATTTCAGCGCTGCCAGCGCTTCACCGGCACGCGGCACCTGTATCTCGATGCTGTCGTCGTCATCGTCCTCGAAATCGAGCGAGAGACGCTTGGCCTTGGACAGCCGGTCCATCATGGACTGATCGTATTCGAAGATGCCGCGCACGGTGGTCTTGTCCATGACCTCCCACTTCGCCTTCTTCATGATATCGGCGTCGTCGGTGCCGACATCGGCCCGGAGGATCTCGCCAACCTTGTCCCACTCCCAGCCGTCATAGATCATCACGATCACGATAGCCTTCTCGGAATAGGTGATGACCATGACGTAGTCCCGGTTCTCGTCTTCCTTGTCCTTGTAGCCGCGGCTCGCATTGCAATGTGCGTCCTGCGTACGCTTCTCGATGGTCCAGTCGCCGACCTTGGATTGTTGCGCCTGCACCGGTCTTGCGGTCAAAGCGACTGCGCTCAAGGCGCCGGCCAGTAACCCGGCGGCGAGAAGAGATCGTTTCATGTCAGCCTCCAGCGTGTTCCCCGGACTGAGATGACCACCTCTGCCGGTGACCCGCAAGGGCCTCGGGCGGTTGCGGAGGGCGCCGACCCTGCCCTACTCCCGCCGCGGCACGATCGCGATCGGGGTGAAGGTGTAAACCTCCTCGCCGTTCTGGTTGAACATCGTCCATTTCACCAGTGCGATGCCCTGCGGCTTCGATTTCGACGGCGTCAGGCTCATGACCTCCCCGACCAGATGCAGGCGGTCATCGGGCCGTACCGGGATGGTCCAGCGCAACCCATCGACGCCGGCGCCGATCAGCGGATGGGGGCCGAAGGGGCGGGTCTGGATCGCGAGGCTCATGGCAATCGCGGCGGTGTGCCATCCCGAGGCAGCGAGACCCCTGAACAGGGTCTGCTTGGCGGCTTCGTGGTCGAGATGCATCGGCTGCGGATCAAACTCCGCCGCGAACCGCTTGATGTCGGCCTCGGTGACGTGAACTTCGGGGGATTTGAACTGCATTCCAATGGTGAGATCGTCGAACCACTCGACCTGCGCCATGATTTCGCCTCGCCATGCGATGTGCCGCCTCGCGGCTAATGAGATTGAGCAAGAGCGGGATGTAACGGCTCCGCAGCGCACAAACCAGCCCGGGGTTCCCCAAGAAACCCGTTTCCAGATGCGACGAAACACGCCTGAAACAGATCGTCGGTTATCTGGTTGTCAAAATCATACAGGGACGGCCACCATGCAATTCTTCCTCGACCTGATCTGGGATTATTCCTGCTGTCAGCACCTCGTCGCCCTGCCGCCGCGGGAGGATGAGCTATGATCGAGCTGATCTCGGCCTTGCTCGCGCTTTGCAGCGTCGGCGTTTTTGCAGCGCACGCGGTGGATGCCTATCGCACCACCCATTACTGATAGCGTTGCACTGATAGCCTTGCACTGACAGCCTTGCCCTAGAACGGCCGCCGGTAGAAATGCTCCGAATGCGTTGCCGGCGGAAACCTATTGGCTAGCGCGAGAGCTCCCCTTTCGTCGGTTTCGAGCGCGATCTTCTGTGCGAGCATGACGTCGCCGGGGACGAGAAAGCCTGACGGGACGAAGCACCACCCCATCGTCGCGTTTCCGGCGGCGTCGATCTCATGGACATTGGCGGCGGTGCCATAATGGATGCGATAGGTCTTGCCGGTATCGCAGCCGACGACATCGAAATGCCGGTACTGCTCAAATTGGACGCGCTGCGCCGGCGACAGCCATTCGGCCAGGAGCCGGCGGCCGCGGGCATCCGGCGTGTTCTCGCCGAAGAAGCGCCGATAGAGTTCGCGTAGCGCATGCAGACGCGCACGCGCCGGCGCGCGGAGCCAGACCGCCGCGATCATGAGCAGCTCAGATCAACCGCCGACCAGGCGGGGATAGAACAGCGTTTCCTGCGCGGTCGGGTCGAACGATCGGATCCGGGTGACCTCGCCAGGTCCGGTTCGCAACGCGGCGGTGAAGCCCGCTCCGGTCAGCTCCCGAAAGCGCCGTTCGGCCCGCGCCAGCGCTTCGGCATTGCCAGGATCAAACTCGTGGCGCGTGTCGCCAGTCTGGTCCATCACGATCTGGGTTGCCATGTTGAGTCTCCTCATGCCCAGCCCTGTTCGATCAAAGCAAACCTCGTGCCGTCGGTTCCTGATGGCAACAACTTTCTCTTGCCGGCGCATCACGCCTTGCTGAGCAAGAGCGTTTTCAAGCGAAGTGGATGCCAGTTCGGAGACAGAAAACGCGTCCAAACAAGAAGCTAGAGCCCCGTTCGAAACGGGGCTCGCGTCAACGCGAGGCGGCCGTTCCTCCGCCCTCGTCGATCTGCCGTCCCATCAGGGCGATCGCCTTCTGATAAACGCCGGCGGCATTCCAGGCTTCGATGGCGACGAAATTCGGTTCACCCGGCTGGTAACCGGCTCCTGCACGCCAGCCATGGGCTTTGAGGAAATTCGCCGTCGAGTTCAGCGCATTGGCGGCAACCTCGAGATTGCCGGTGCCATAGGCCAGGATGTTCTTGGGCATGAACTGGGTCTGACCAACTTCGCCGTGCATCGAGCCCCGGGTTGCCCCCGACAGCGTGCCGCGATCGATCAGCTTCAGCGCCGCATAGAGCTGCTCGGTGAAGAATTCGGGACGGCGGCAGTCATAGGCGAGCGTCGCGATCGAGGAGAGCATGTTCTGGTTGCCCCGCTGGCTGCCGAACCCGGTCTCCATGCCCCAGATCGCGATCAGCGGCCCCGGCGGGACGCCATAGCGCTGCTGGATCGAGGCGAACAAGGCCGCCTGCGACTGCTTGAGCTGGCGACCCTTGGCCACGATGGTGGTGGCACCGCGCTTGGCGAGGAACTGGTCGAGCGACAGCGAGAAGCTGCGCTGGCCGCGGTCGGCCGCGATGGTGGCACTCGCGTAATTGGTCTGCATCAGCGCCGAGAGCGCGGTCTGGCCAACGCCCTTGCCCTGCGCCTCCGCGCTGAACTCGCGCTTCCAGGCCTCGAAGCCGGCCGGCGAACTGCCGCATTGCGCGGCGTGGGCGGCGGGCGCCAGGCAGCTGAGCAGCGTCATCGCCCCAAAAAACGCCCCAGCTACAGTTCTGCCCCTGATCATGTCCGATGTCCTCTCTCTGGCGCGATCCAATGCCCGAGCTTACCCGGACGAAGGCGCCGACTCCATGGCGTGATCATAGGACAGTTCCAGTCCATCCAAATTGCCCTCCTTGCGCCACTTGTCGAGCAGCCGCAGGAATGCCACCGGCCCGCGCCAATACTGGCTGTTTCTCGCCGCGATCGGATCGAACACGCCTTCATTGTTGTAATAGCCGGGCGTGCATTCGGCGAGATAGGTCTGGCGTCCGAGCGCGGCTTTGACCACCTCCTCGACCCAGGCGTTTTCGGCCGCCAGCGTCGGCTCGAGGGTTCGCGCCTTGCGCTTGCGCGCTTCGGCGATCACGTAGGCGATGTGCTGCGACTGCTCGTCGATGATGTGCGGGAAGTTGGCGCTCTGGCCGGCCTGCACCATGACGATCAGGAAGCAGTTCGGGAAGCCGCGGCTGTAGAAGCCATGCATCGTCTTGACGCCGTCGCGCCAGCGCTCGGACAGGCTCGTGCCATCGCGTCCATAAATCTCGAAGCCCATACGACGGGCGTAATCGGTGCCGACTTCAAAACCGCTGGCATAGATCAGGCAGTCGAGTTCGTAGGCGTGGCCGTCGACCACGACGGCGTTCTCGGTGATGCGCTCGACGCCCTGCCCCCTGGTGTCGACGAGATGCACGTTGGGACGATTGAAGGTGTCGAGATATTCGTCGTGGAAACACGGCCGCTTGCAGAAGGCCTTGTACCAGGGTTTCAACGCCGAAGCCGTCGCCTCGTCCTCGACGATCGCATCGACGCGCGCCCGGATCTCTTCCATCTTGCGATAATCAGCCTGCTCGATAACCTTGAGCGCCTCCTCGATCGAGGTCACCGGTTGGGGCTGGCGGCGCGGCGCCAGCAGGATCTCGCCGAGCAGGCCGGTCCAGCCGTCCTGCACCAGATCCTGTTCGAATGGCTCGCCCGAGATCACGGCGGTGAAATTGTCCATGCGTTCGCGCTGCCAGCCAGGCCTGAGCCCCTGCGCCCAGCTCTGATCCGTCGGGCGGTCGTCACGCACGCCGATCGCCGATGGCGTACGTTGGAAGACGTAGAGCTCCTTGGCCGAGCGGCCGAGATGCGGCACGCATTGCACGGCGGTCGCACCGGTGCCGATGATCCCGACGCGTTTTTCGCCAAGACCGGTCAGACCACCTTCGGCCGTGCCTCCGGTGTAGGCGTAATCCCAGCGGCTGGTATGGAAGCTGTGTCCCTTGAAGCTTTCGATTCCGGGAATGCCCGGCAGCTTCGGACGGCTCAGCGGGCCTCCGGCAAGGATGACGAAGCGCGCGCGGATGCAATCACCGCGATCGGTCTCGACCAGCCAAATTGCCTCCTGCTCCTGCCATTCCATGCGCGTGATGACGGTCTGAAACAGCGCGCGCTCATAGAGACCGAAGTGACGGCCGATGCGGCGCGAATGTTCGTAGATCTCGGGGGCTCGCGCATATTTTCGCACCGGCATGTAGCCGGTCTCTTCCAGCAACGGCAGGTAGATGTAGCTCTCGGTATCGCAGGCCGCACCAGGGTAGCGATTCCAGTACCAGGTGCCGCCGAAATCGGCGGCCTTTTCCACGACCCGGAAATCATCGATGCCGGCCGCGCGCAGTCGCGCGCCACACAGAAGGCCACCGAAGCCGCCGCCGACGATCAGCACCTCGGTCTGTTCGCTGACGGCCTCGCGCGCAAATCCGGAATTGGCCCAGGGATCGTCGAGATAGCGCCCGAACTCGCCGGTCACTTCGACGTATTGCGCCTTGCCTTCGGTGCGCAGGCGGCGGTCGCGCTCGTCGCGATAGCGCGCACGGAGTGCTGCAATGTCGATTGTAGATTCGCCGGCTGCACCGGTCTTGTGTCTTTCCGCTGACATCCGTTTCCTCCCCGGCGGGCACTGCCTCGCCGGCAGCTCGCATCACTTAGCCCTGAAAAAGTGACGCATGCAATCACGTCTCTCGCTTTTTGCGTGAACGTGGCGTGGCGTTCCGCTAACCTCAAGCGCACATCACAAGCGTACGTCATGCAACGACATGGCGGTCCGGAGGAGACGATGCAGGGATTGATGATGGACATGCCGCTCCTGATCAGCGGCCTGATCCAGTATGCCGCCGATTATCACGGCGAGGCCGAGGTCGTGGCCCGCGAGATCGAAGGCGACATCCATCGCTACACCTATGCCGACGCCCATCCGCGCATCAAGCGCATGGCGTTGGCGCTCAAGAGGTTCGGCATGATGCCCGGCGACCGCGTCGGCACGCTGGCCTGGAATACGCATCGGCATTTTGAGATGTTCTACGCCGCGCCGGGCATGGGCTATGTGCTGCACACCATCAACCCGCGGCTGTTCCCCGAACAGCTCGTCTACATCGTCAATCACGCCGAGGACCGGCTGCTGTTCATCGACCGCGCCACGCTGCCGATCGTCGAGGCGATCGCGCCGCAGCTCAAATCGATCGAAGCCTACGTCGTGATGTGCTCGCGCGAGCGGATGCCGGAGACCAAGCTTGCCAACGTGCATTGCTACGAGGAGCTTCTGGACAAGGAGAACGACGCCGGCTTCGCCTGGCCGGAGTTCGACGAAAAATCGGCGTCCACCATCTGCTACACCTCCGGCACCACCGGCAATCCGAAGGGCGTGATCTATTCGCACCGCGCCGCGATCCTGCAGACCATGGTCTCCTGCAATTTCGACTTCCTGCCCGGCCACCTGGAAGGCGTGCGCGAGGTGATGATGCCGATGGCGCCGCTGTTCCACGGCAACGGCTGGAACATGCCGTTCACCGCCCCGTATACCGGCTCGAAGCTGGTGCTGCCCGGCCGCAATTACGAGGCCGACAAGCTCTACGAGCTGCTCGAAGGCGAGAAGGTGACGCTGTCGGCGGGCGTGCCGAGCTTCTGGCTGATCCTGCTGGACTGGCTCGGACGGACCGGCAACAGGTTCTCGACACTTCGTGCAACATTGTCGTCGGGCTCGGCGCCGCCGCGCGCCATGGTCGAGAAGCTCAAGCGCGAGTATGACATCGACTACGTCCAGGCCTGGGGCATGACTGAAGCCCTGGGCTGCTCGATGCCGGGCTTGCGGCCAGGCTCCGAGCATCTCGACGACAAGGAGAAGTTCGACCGCCGCCAGGTGTCCGGCCGCGCCTGTTTCGGCACCGCCCTGCGCATCGTCGACGACGGCGGCAACGAGCTGCCGCGCGACGGCAAGAGCGTCGGCCATCTGCGCGCGCGGGGACCGTGGGTTGCGTCCGGCTACATGAAGCTCGACGAAGGCCTCGACCGCGACGGCTGGCTGGTCACCGGCGACATGGCCGTGATCGACCCACAGGGCCACGTCACGCTGACCGACCGCTCCAAGGACGTGATCAAGTCCGGCGGCGAATGGATCTCCTCGATCCAGCTCGAGGACGTCGCCTTGTCTCACCCCGATGTGCTGCAAGCCGCCGTGGTCGCGATCAACCACGAGAAATGGCAGGAGCGGCCTCTGCTCCTCGTCGTCCGCAAGAAGGGCGCGACCGTCGACGGCAAGACGCTGCTCGAGCACATGCGCCCGAAGATCGCGAGCTGGTGGATGCCCGACGCCGTCGAGTTCATGGACGAGTTCCCGATGACCGGCACCGGCAAGGTGCTCAAATCAGCGTTGCGCGAGAAATTCAAAGGGTATCGCGTCGCCTGAGCCGATTGCACCCGGCCTGTCGATTGATCAAGGAGACAAAGATGCTCTACCCGATGTCGCCTAAAGTCGTCGAGCTCAAGCGCAGGCTCGAAAGTTTCATGGACCGGCACATCTATCCGAACGAGGAACGCTTTTATCGCGAGGCGGAGGAGCTGGGTCCCTGGAAAGTCTATCCGGTCGTCGAGGAGCTGAAGCCGCTGGCGCGCGCCGAAGGCCTCTGGAATCTGTTCCTGCCGGACTCCGGCCACGGTGCAGGCCTGACCAATCTCGAATATGCGCCGCTCTGCGAGGTCATGGGCCGCTCGCATCTCGCACCCGAAGTGTTCAACTGTTCGGCGCCCGACACCGGCAACATGGAGGTGCTGGAGCGCTATGGCACGGAGAAGGACAAGGAGCGCTGGCTGAAGCCGCTCCTCGCAGGCGAAATCCGCTCCTGCTTCGCCATGACCGAGCCTGCTGTCGCCTCGTCCGATGCGACCAACATCGAAAGCTCGATCGTTCGCGAGGGCGACCATTACGTCATCAACGGCCGCAAATGGTACACCACCAACGCGACCGACCCGCGCTGCAAGATCTGCATCTTCATGGGCAAGACCGATCCCGACAATGCGGACCGCCACAAGCAGCAATCCATGATCCTGGTGCCGATGGACACAGCGGGCGTCGAGGTCAAGCGCCCCCTGCCCGTGTTCGGCTTCTACGGTGTGCCCGACCGTGCCTCCGAGGTCGTCTTCACCGATGTGCGCGTGCCCAAAGAGAACATGCTGCTCGGCGAAGGCCGCGGTTTCGAGATCGCGCAGGGCCGCCTCGGCCCCGGCCGCATCCATCATTGCATGCGGCTGATCGGGCTTTCCGAACGCACGCTGGAGAAGATGTGCCGGAGGGTGCGCAGCCGCGTCGCCTTCGGCAAGCCGGTTTCCGAGCAGACTGTGACGCAGGAACGCATCGCAGAGGCCCGCATCATGATCGAGCAGGCCCGGCTGCTGACGCTCAACGCCGCCTACGCGATGGACACCGTCGGCAACAAGGTGGCGAAAGCCGAGATCGCGATGATCAAGGTCGCCGTACCCAACATGGCCTGCCAGATCATCGACTGGGCGATCCAGGCCCATGGCGGCGGCGGCACGTCGAACGATTTCGGATTGACCCAGGCCTATGCGACCGCGCGCTTGCTGCGTCTCGCCGACGGCCCGGACGAGGTCCACAGGAACCAGATCGCGCGGTTCGAGCTGAAGAAATATTCGAATGCTTGAATCGGGCGATGCCAATCGCTTCTAGTTCAACACCTCCACCGTCGCCGAACGCCCGGCCACCAGCGACATTCCGTCAGGCACATGATCCAGCGCGATGCGTACCGGCACGCGCTGGGCGAGGCGCACCCAACTGAAGGTCGGGTTGACGTTGGCAAGCAGGCTGGCGCCCTCGACGCGGTCGCGGTCCTCGATGCCGGCGGCAATGCTCTCGACATGGCCTGAAAGCGTCACCTTCTCGCCCATCAGGCGGACCTGCACCTTGTCACCGATACGAATGCGCGCGAGTTTCGTCTCCTCGAAATAGCCTTCCACATGCAGCGTATCGCTGTCGACTAGCGCCATTACGCCTTTCCCGGCCGTGACATAGGCGCCGGGACGCAGATCCATGTTGGTGATCACGCCGTTCACGGAGGCATGCACCTCGCTGCGATCGAGATTGAGCTGGGCGACCGCGCGGTCGGCAACGGCCGCATCGAAAGCCGCCTTGGCCTGGAGCTGGGTGGCCAGCACCTGCTCCTGTTTCTGCTGCGACACGGCGTCGGTCGTCAGCGCGCTATAGCGCTTCAAATCGGCATTGGCCTGATCGAGCGTAGCCTGATGACCGGCCACCGACGCATCGGCCTGCCGCAGCGCCAGCGCAAAACGCTCGCGGTCGATCTTGAACAGGACGTCACCGCGATGGACCTTCTGGTTGTCCTTGACCAACACTTCGGTCACGAAGCCCGACACATCGGGCGCGACCTGCACCACGTCGGCGCGCACCCGGCCGTCGCGGGTCCATGGCTGCTCCATGTAATAGACCCAGAGCTCGCGGCCGACAGCGAGCGCGGCGACAACGGCAAGGAGCGTCAACGCGAGGCGCCCGAGCCAGGCAACATTCCCTTTCATGCAAGATACTCCGAGAGATAGACGACGACGCCGAGAATGCAGACGTAGATCGCGAAATCGAACAGCGCGCGGTGCCAGACCAGCCGGTAAAGATCAAAGCGCTGCATGAAGCGGCGCAGCAGAGCACTCAGCGCGTAGGCGATGATGATCCACAACAGCAGCGCTGGCACGAGCACACCGTAGATATCGATCACGTATCTCATGCCGCAACACTCTCGCCTGCCCGCGGCCGATAGGCCGGTGCGTCCGGAAACAGACCGCGCCTTATGCCGACGAGGCCGACCAGGGCGTCCTCGCGCGCCTTTCCGTTGGGATCCTTCACCGCCCGGGCCAGTGCCCGATCGACGCTTGTCAGAAGTTCGGCCGGCATTCCATCACCCGCATATCTGCGGCAGGCGATGGCGAGCTGATCGAGCATGTCGTCGATCACGGCAATGGTGGATACCGCAAGCCCGTAGCGGGCGCGCCGCAGATCGATGATGTTGATTCCGATACGAAGCTGGACCAGGCTCTCGGCGTCGCGGCGGTCACTCTCGGAGAGAAACGCGATGCGCTGCACCAGAAGGCCGAGCCGGTGCAGCATCAGGCCCGCGAACTCCGCGCGATCCCGCTTGCCGCGCCGTTCGGCGGCGACCGCGAGCGCCGTCCAGTTCGACAGCACCAGGCGGTTGGCGATCCACTCCGCCCCCACCCCACGCGCGATCCGCGTCACCAGCTCGGCAATGATGACACCGACGAAGAAGGCGACAGCGGAATTTGCGTAGGACGCGAAATCCGCGCTGTAGGTCGATTGCAGCGCCAGCAGCGTCGCCGTGTTGGCCGCGAGCGCCATGCCGGTTCCGGTCGTTGCGGGCCGTGCGATCAGGAAGCCATAGAAGAGGAACGTTGGCGCGAGCGCGGCGACCAAAACCTCGAGACGCGAGATCGCGGGCACCAGCGCAAAAAGGTAGATCGCCACGACGACAATGGCGACCAGGGACCACAGGCCAAAACTGCGGATGAAGCGCGCGGGCTCGTCCTGCGCGGCGAAAAACGAACAGGCGACGGCCGCCATCATCGGCGCCGACGCGCCGTCCGGCCAGCCGGTACCGATCCAGAACGCGCAGCAGATCAGGATGGCCGCCGACGCGCCGGCAGCCGACCACAGGGCAAGGCCGCGATCCCTATGGCGCACCGGCGCGGCACCTGCTTCGGATTGGAAATCCAGATCGAGGGTCGAGACGTTCCGGCTCTCGACGATCGCTTCCGTCAGGGCGCGGCAATCGCGCGAGAGGTCGACCAGCTCGCGCAGCCGCGACAACAGGCCGGTGACGATGATCCGCTCCCAGGACGCGCTGTCGTCTAGGACCGCCTGCTGCCGTGCGATCATGGCGCGAATTCGCTCGGCCGGCTGCCGTGCGTTGGCGTCGCCGGTGATCCATCCCGCGAGATCTTCCAGGAGCCGCCTCAGCTCGGGTTGCCGCCTCAACGCCTCCTCGCCCAGCGCGGCGAGCCGGTCCTCGAGCGAAGCGATCACCGGCAAAAGCATCAGCATGCGAAGCCGGATTTCACCCAGTCCGACGATGGCATTGCGGTCGGTCAACCGGTCATAAGCAAGATGGGTGGAGAGCGTGTCGATTTCGACAATGTCGGTCGCAAGCTTGATGCGCTTGCCGCGGCGGGTTTCGTTCGTCCCGTTGCGCAGCAGGACGACTTGACTTAGGCGCTGCGCGTCCGCCACCCAATTCTCGATCCGATTGGCAACAGCCGGCGCGACGCTGCGAGGAAAGACGATGGTCGAAAACAGGCTTGCGCAGATGATGCCGAGCGAGATTTCCTCGAGCCTCGCCACCGCGGTCTCGAAAATGGCGCCCGGCTCGGACACCGAGGGAAAGCCGATCAGCGCCACCGTGTACCCGGCCAGCATGAAGACGTAGCTGCGTGGTGTGCCGTCGAGCAGCGAGAGATAAAGACAGAGCCCGACCCAGAGCGCGATCGCGAGGCACAGCAGCTCGGGTGCATCGATCAGGTTCGGGACCAGCGCCACCGTCGTGATCGCGCCGACCAGCGTGCCCATCACGCGGAAGAACGCCTTCGAACTGGTCGCCCCCGCCAGCGGCTGCGAGGTGATGTATACGGTCGCCATCGCCCAATAAGGCCGCGGCAGATCCATTGCCAGCGCGATGACGAGCGCCAGGATCGACGCGGCGAACGCCTTCAAAGCGAAAATCAGGTCCGCGTGGCGGACCAGGAAGGGTTCATTTGCGCGCATGGCTATTTCGCTTCGGCGTCGGTCTTGGCGGCTTGCCCACCGTTCTATGCGCTGGAGAGTCGCGAAGGTGACCGCAAGTTCCTCGGGCCGATATCATGCAGCAGGCTGGCCCGCCCCCGGCCGGACCCGGGGCGCGGCGGGGGTTCCCGACGGCCTACTGACATCTCGGCGGACCGCTCGCGCGCGACCCGCCTCCGGCGGCGACAGCCCTCGCCTCAGTTCACGACGTACACATCCGGATCGAAGCTGGAGCTCGGCTTCTTGAAGGCGTTGCGCAAGGCGCTCGACATCGGGACGTTGTAGTTGAGGCCGTTCGGCGGTGTCGGCGATTCCAGCCATTTCTTGTAGAGGACCTCGATCTCCTGGCTCGCGTACAGCTCTGCAGTCGCGCGGTCGGCGAGCGCCTTGAACGGCGCGTCCTCCCGCCGGAGCATGATCCCGTAAGGCTCAGGCTTCGAGAACGTCTCCTCGCTGATCATGAAGAGCTGAGGTTCTTTCGAGCGCGCGATCGCGACCGCGAGCTGCACGTCGTCGAGCGCGTAGGCCTGGGCGCGATCGGTTTCCAGCAGCAGGAAGGCTTCGGCCTGGTCCTTGGCCGGCATCACATTGATGCCGAGATTGCGCTCGGTGCTGACCTTGGCGAGCTGCGTCAGGTTGACCGAGCCGGCCACCGCCGTCACCGCTTTGCCCTTGAGATCGTCGATGGTGTTGATCTTTGCGGCTTTCTTGGCTGCAAATCGCGTTGCGCTGAGGAAGTGCGTGTTGGTGAAGGCGACCTGCTTCTGGCGATCGGCGTTGTTGGTGGTCGCCGAGCAATGCAGGTCGAGCGTCCCGTTGACCATCAGCGGAATCCGGTTCGACGACGTCACGGCGAGCGTGTCGACCGCGATGTCGGGCATGCCGAGCTGCTTCCTCACGGCATCCACGATTCTAAGGCAGATATCCATGGCAAAGCCGACCGGCTTCTGGTTGCCGTCGAGATAGCTGAATGGGACCGACGCCTCTTGATAGCCCAGCGTGATCTTCTTGGTCTCTTTGACCTTTTGAAGCGTACCCGACAGGTCTTCGGCGGAAGCAGCCGTTGCAAGGCATGTGAGGGCCAGGACAACAGTGGGTAAACGCATCGGGAACTCCTCGAGGAGGCTCGCGCCTCCATGCCGGGCGCAGCAATCGCACCGTTGATAGCGCAGGCGCGCGGCAGCCGCCACACGAGCTTGCATCTATCAGCTATCGCGGCTTGGGATATGGTGACCGGCCTTTTGTCCGCCTGGAGTCGAGGCGCCTCAAGCGCCAGGATGGCGCTTACGCGTCGATACCGCGCTGGACCAGGATCCGCTCGGCGCTGTCGTTCCAGACGTCCATCTTGGTGATCTGGCCATTCCGGACCACGAAGCGATCGACGTAGCGGTTGCCCTCGAACGCGGTCCCATCCATCCATTCGCCGTAGAGCGTGCCGACGCTATAGACCACGGTCTCGCCGTCGCCGGGGCAGACATCGAACCGATCCATCTTCTTCTTGACCCAGCGGTAGCGCTTGGCGTTGAACCCGGTCGGGCCCCGCGGATGATCGAACTCGCGCCCGCCGGTAAAGGTGATCACCGTGCCCGGCGCCATATAGGCCGCCGCGGCGTCCGGATCGGGGATCATCGACGCCGTGAGATAGGCTTCAACGATCTCGGCGTCGGACGACGGACCGGCTTCGGCTTTTGCGGCAGCGGACATGGCTCATTCTCCCGGGTCTGCGGAATACTAACGCCCCTCTCGGGGAATACGTGCATATATTTTGAACATCCGTCGCTACACTGCCGACAATCTGGCGCCGCCAAACGCGGCCGAATGCACTAATTTCCTTCCGCAAGAGCCATGACCGCCCAATCCGCCTTTGACCTCGTCTTTCGCAGCGCCTTGCTGCGTGGTGCCGCCGACCCGATGGACATCGGCGTCACGCGCGGCCGGATCACCGCCATCGAACCGACGCTCGCCTGCGAGGCCGTCGAGGTCGATATCGGCGGGCGTCTCGCCCTGCCCGGCTTCGTCGACAGCCACATCCATCTCGACAAGGCCTGCCTGCTCGGCCGCTGCGGGCATGATCACGGCAGCGTCTCCGAAGCGATCCGCGCCGTCTCCGGGATGAAGAAGGATTTCTCGGTCGAGGACGTCTACGCGCGCGGCGCCCGGGTGCTCGAACGTGCCATCGTCCACGGCACCACGCGCATGCGAACTCACGTCGAGATCGATCCGCGCATCGGCTTGCGCGGCTTCGAGGCGGTGAAGGCGCTGAAGCGTGACTTTGCCTGGGCGATCGACCTGTCGCTCTGTGTCTTTCCGCAGGAAGGCCTCACCAACGATCCCGGCAGCGAGGAGCTTCTGATCCAGGCGCTGCGCGACGGGGGCGAGGTGATCGGCGGCTGTCCCTATACGGACACGGACCCGAACGCCCATCTCACACGCATCTTCGACCTCGCCGAGGCGTTCGACGTGGACGTCGATCTCCATCTCGATTTCGATCTCGATCCCTCCTGGTGGCACCTCGACGAGGTCTGCCGGCAAACCGAGCGGCGCAACTACGGAGGACGCGTGGCAATCGGCCATGCGACGAAACTCTCCGCGCTGCCACCGGAGCGGCTGAGGGCGGCCACCGCGCAACTGGCCAAGGCCGGCGTTGCCGTCACGGTGCTGCCGGCAACCGATCTCTATCTGATGGGGCGCGAGGCGACCCACAACGCGCCGCGCGGGCTGACGCTCGCCCACAAGCTCGCCGGCGAAGGCGTGGTGTGCTCGATCGCGACCAACAACGTGCTCAATCCCTTCACGCCGTTCGGTGATGCCTCACTGCTGCGAATGGCGAATTTCTACGCCAACGTCGCGCATGCCTCGGTCAACGACTTCGATGCGTGCCTCGATCTCGTGACCGAGCTGCCGGCGCGGCTGATGAACCTCGGGGATTACGGCATCAAGGTCGGAAACCCCGCCGATCTCGTCGTGCTCGATACGCAAGACAGCCGCTTCGCCATCGCAGAGCTGCCGGATGTCGTGATGGGCTTCAAGAGCGGCCGGCAGACTTTTGCGCGTCAACGGCCCACTCTGTTCAGCCCCGGCTGCTGATCCGCTCTCGATGCATATCTGCATTGAAGGGCGGCTTATTTCCGAGCAGCTTCCGTTCGATGTTACCGCTCATCGTTCCGCAATTCTGAATCCGGTAGATTCCCGGATAGTAGATTCTTGCTGATTCTCGATAGCTGCGCTCATTGCAAGTCCCGCGGTGCCGGTCATAGTAGGACCGGCACTGATGTCTGCATTCAAACGGGGAAGCATCGACATGTTCAGCGCATTCAGCGGCATCGACACTCACTCCATTCGAGCAAGAACGCCCAGCGAGGCCGCCGTGAAGCGGCTCGACGGCATCGGGCACGTCCTGTCGGACCTCGATCTGGCGGGCGTCCGGACACAGGATGACCTGACGCGCATGCTCCTGACGCTCGATACCGCCGACAAGTGCATTCGGTCGATCCGCGCAGAATTCCGGACCGAAGTCGCGAACGATCGGCTAGCCCGCAAGGCCGAAGACTTGATGGAGTTGATCGAACGCGCCCGCGACGAGCTCACTGGCTCTCGCACGGCAAAGTCCTGAGCAGGAGCCACCCTATTTCTCGCGATTGATCTTCGCCAGGATTCGGTCCGCCTCGGTGCGCCAATCAGCGCTTCGGGCGAATTCCTTGGTACCTTTCATTCCGAACAGGCCCTCATCGGCGAGGTCCGCCACCCAGGCCTGCCGCTCGGCGGTGCCCTGCGCGGACCACGGCGTCAGCCCCGCTTCACGCACGGTCTCGGCGACCTCGCGGACCTCCTCGGCGCGGCGGCGGCCATGCTCGATCACGCGCTGGAAGCAATAAGCGCCCTGCATCTCCCAATAGATCGTGGGAAAGGTTTCCGCCAGCGAAGCCAGCACCGCGTCCTCGACGCCATAGGCGCGCGCGGTGGTGAAGCTCTCGATCACCATGGCCTCCAGGCCCTTGATCATGATGCTGCGACACATCTTCACCGCCGAGGAAACACCGAGCTTGTCGCTCGCAACCTTTGCCGCAAAACCGATCGCGTTCAAGAGCGGCTCGAGCTCCCTGGCGTCGGGACCACCGAGCAGCAACGGCACCTTGATGCGATAAGGCGGCACCGACGTCATCACCGCGCCCTCGACATAACGTCCAGCGGCGCCATCGATCAGCGCGGCGGCACGCTGCTTGGCGCCGGGAGACGCCGAATTGAAATCCAGGAACCAGGTGCCTTGATTGATCGTGGCCGCGC
Organism: Bradyrhizobium sp. Kon69; assembly: GCF_055807515.1. Lineage (NCBI taxonomy): Bacteria > Pseudomonadati > Pseudomonadota > Alphaproteobacteria > Hyphomicrobiales > Nitrobacteraceae > Bradyrhizobium > Bradyrhizobium sp. Kon69. The sequence continues at coordinate 156,392 of NZ_JBVVOS010000016.1, forward strand.
AGGCCTTCGCCACAGGCACGGTTTGACTCGCGGTGACCGCGGAGATGATGAAATCGGACTTGGCGGCCAGCTCGGTGTGCGAGGCTTTCAGCCCGACACCGAATTTCTCAGCATGCTCCTTCAGCGAATCGCCCTGCTCGCCACCGAGCTTGATGTCATAGGCTGAGACCTTGATGTCCTCCTGGCGCAAATCCTCGGCGAGGATCCTGCCGACCTCGCCGTAACCGACCAGTCCGATCTGCCATCGCTTGGGATCGCCCGCCATCAGTTCAGTCCTCGCGTTGTCTCGTCGAACAGATCCTCGACAACATAGCGGCGCGGGATCAGCGCCTGCTGAAACGCATAGTCGATGATCAGCTCCAGCGGCTTCCTGTTCGCCTCGATTCCGAACGGAACGAGATCGGGCGTCGCCGCAGGCCCCATCCGGGTCTTGTTCCGCTTGAGCAGATCATAGACGCCCGCGAGCACGTCAGGACGCGATTTCGCCAGCTGCACGGTCACGACCACGAGATGGTTGACCGGCACGACGCCGCGACGCGCGTACCATTTGGCGGCTTCCGCGGCCGGATCGGGGAATAGCGTCTTCAGCTTGGGATCATTGGAGGCCTCGCCGAGGACAGCGTCGAGCTCGCCGTCGAGCAGCATCTGGAGGATCTTCTTGTCCTTCGGCGCGCGCTCGGTGGTGTCGACATATTCGGCGACATGCGGATCTTCGAACGTGACCCAGCGGATCTTGTCGAGATTGACGCCGTGGTCGTTGGCGAGGATGCCCCTGATCCAGGCTCCGGTGGTGGTCGTGAAGGAGCGGATGCCGACGCGCTTGCCTTCCAGATCGGACGGCCCAAGCGTTCCACGCGCAGGATTATAGAGCGCGTAGGAATGCTGGAAACGGCCGAGCATGGCGGCAGGCAGCAGCACGAGCGGCTTGCCATGCGCCTTCGCCATCAGATAGGTCACGATCGCCATCTCGCAGACGTCGAAGGCCTGCTCGCGCACCATCGGCTTGAACGCGGTGTTGGTCGGCGTGTATGCGATGAAATCGAGATCGAACAGGTCGGAGCGGAGCTCACCGCTTTTCACCGCCTGGACATGGGGGTGACTGCCGAGCACGGTCTTCAGCTTGAGACGATCCATCGGTCCGCTCCGCTTCTCGAGAGCATGATCCGGAAAAGTGTGAAGCGGTTTTCCGAATAGATCATGCTCAGAAAATACTGCGCTCACACATCCTCGGGATTGTCGACATAGACGAGCCCGGCCTTCGTCAAGGCCTCGCGCATGCTGTACATGTCGAGGCCCAGTTCGCCCGAAGCCAGCCGCTTGCGCTTGCCGGCTTCATCCGCGTTGCGCTTCTTCGCCTTCTGGGCGACTTCGGCCGCGTAGCGCTTCGGCACCACCACGACGCCGTCGTCATCGGCCACGATGATGTCGCCGGGATCGACATTGACGCCGGCGCACACCACGGGGACATTGACCGCGCCGAGCGTCGCCTTCACCGTCCCCTTGGCCGAGACCGCGCGCGACCACACCGGAAACTCCATCTCGTGCAGCGCCCTGACGTCGCGGCAGCCGGCATCTATGATCAGCCCCTGCACGCCACGCGCCTGCAGCGAGGTCGCGAGCAGCTCGCCGAACATGCCGTCGGTGTTGTCGGCGGTACAGCCGACGACGAGGATGTCGCCCTTTCTGCACTGCTCGACCGCGACATGGATCATCCAGTTGTCGCCGGGCTGGGCGAGCACGGTCACAGCGGGGCCGGCGATCGCCGCGCCGGGCCAGACTGGCCGCAGATACGGCTTCATCAGGCCGATGCGGCCATAGGCCTCGTGCACGGTCGAGACGCCGTACTCCGCCATCCCAGCGGGATCGGCACGCTCAATGTTGCGAACGACGACCGGCTTCATGCCAGCTCCTCCGCAACCGTCGGGAATAGGCGCTGATAAGCCTCGCCATACGTCATCGGAACGCCGGTGTTGCGACTGCCCTGAATGCCGCGATTGAGCGCGACGCGCTCGTAATAGCCCCAGAGGTGCTTCTGCGCGGCGAGGATCTGGAATGCCTCGTACTTCTCCTTCCAGACCTCGTCGATCTTGAGGAGCAGGTCCGGCTTGTAATTGCACTGCTCGGGCTGGTGCGGCTCGAACAGGAACAGCGGGGGTGCGGAGTATTTGTACTGCGCGCCGGGCTTGTGGCCCATGGCCTGCGCGACCACGCGGGTTTCCTGCGCGAAATGCGCCGCGTTCGGATGGTCGAAATTATAGGGATCCTCCAGCGCATGCGTCAGCACGAAGCTTGGATTGAGCTCGCGGTAGATGTCGACCATGCGGTCGAAATGCGCTTCCGTCAGCTTCAGCGGATAGTCGCCGCAGTCGAAGAACTCGATCTCGGCGCCGAGCAGCTTTGCAGCGCGCTCCGCCTCGTCCTTGCGGCCGGCCTTGACTGACTCCAGCGTCGCGCCCTTCTCCTTCCAGGCGAACTGGCTCTCGCCGCGCTCGCCGTAGGACAAGCAGACGATCTTCATGCGATAGCCCTTCTTCGCATGCAGCGCGATGGCACCTCCAGCGCGCCAGACGAAATCGCCCGGATGGGCCGTGATCACGAGACCTGTTTTCATGGGACAAACTCCCCTCTTTCGTTCGTCAACGTCATCGGTTCATCGAGCCGCGACAGCGGATTCCTCGCCGTCGAGCACGCGCTTCAGGCGTTGGGCATCAAGCGCGCCTTCCCATTTGGCAATCGCGATCGTCGCGACCGCGTTCCCGATCAGATTGGTCGGCGTCAGCCCCTGCGACATCAGACGGTGGATGCCGAGCACGAGCGCCACGCTCGTCACCGGAATGCTGCCGGTGGCGGACAGCGTTGCCGCTAGCACGACGAAGGCGGCGCCCGCGATGCCCGCCGCGCCCTTGGAGGTCACGAGCAGGATCAAGAGCAGCTCGATCTGCTCGGCGAGCCCGAGCGGCGTGTTGGTCGCCTGCGCCAGGAACACCGAGGCGGCGGCAAGGTAGAGGCAGGTGCCGTCGAGATTGAAGGAATAGCCGGTCGGGATCACCAGCCCAACGACGCTGCGCTCGCAGCCGGCCTGCTCCAGCTTGGTCAGCATGCGCGGCAGCACCGTCTCGGACGATGTCGTGGCAATGCAGATCAGCAACTCTTCCCAGATGTAGCGGATCAGCTTGAGCAGCGAGAAGCCGCACAGCCGCGCGACCGGGCCGAGCGCCACGATGATGAAGATCACGCAGGTGAGATAAAAACCGCCGAGCAGCTTGCCGAGCGAGGCCAGCGAGCCCACGCCGAACTTGCCGACCGTGAAGGCGATGGCGCCGAAGGCGCCGATCGGCGCCGCCCACATCACGAATCCGACGACGGTGAATACCATCTTGGCGGCGATGTCGATGAGATTGACCAGCGGCGCGGCGCGCTCGCCGAGCTGCACCAGCGCAAATCCGCACAGTACGGCGATGAAGAGCACCTGGAGGATGTTGCCCTCGGCAAAGGCGCCGACGAACGTCACGGGCACGATGTTCATCAGGAACGGCACGAAGCCGATCACGCCGGTCTGCTTGACATAGGGCTCGATCGCGCTGGCGTTGATGCTGGCGGGATCGATGTTCATGCCGACGCCGGGCTTGAGCACGTTCACCGCGACGAGCCCGATGATCAGCGCGATCGTGGTCATGATCTCGAAATAGACGATCGCCTTGACCGCGACGCGCCCCACCCGCGCCATGTCGGCCATATGCGCGATGCCATGGACGACCGTGCAGAAGATGATCGGCGCGATCAGCATCCGGATCGCCTTGATGAAGGCGTCGCCAAGCGGCTGCATCCTGGCGCCCGCCTCGGGATCGACGATCCCAAGCGCGATGCCGGCCGCCATGGCGATGAGCACCTGGATCCAGAGCTCCTTCCACCAGGCGCGGCCGCGTGGCTTGTCGATCGCCAGCGCCGTCATTGGTCGAACTCGAACAGGCGCGCCGGATTATCGACGAGGATCTTCTGCTGATACTCCGGCTCCGGCGCGAACAGCGGGATCAGGTCGACGAGATCGCCGTCATTCGGCATCGCCTTGACGTTGGGATGCGGCCAATCTGTGCCCCAGATGACCCGGTCGGGCGCGGTCTCGACGATCTTTCGCGCGAACGGCACGGCGTCGGTGAACGGCGGACCGCTGGAGGACACCCGCTCTGAGCCGCAGATCTTGACCCAGCACTTCTCGTCGCGCTGCATCAGCTCGATCAGGATCTTGAACGGCAATTGATCGAGCCCTTCGGACGCCTTCACCCGTCCCATATGGTCGATCGTGTAGCTCAGCGGCAGCTTTGTCAGCGTGTCGGCATATTCGGGCAGGTCGATCGCGTCGAAATGCAGGTCGATGTGCCAGCCGAGCGGCGCGACCATCGCGACGATACGGTCGAACCCCCCCTTATCGGGAACGCCGCCGAGATGGCGGACGAAATTGAAGCGGCAACCGCGGAAGCCGCCCTCGTGCAGCACGCGGAGCGCGGGCTCGGTGATGGTGTCGTCGATATTGGCAACCGCGCGATAGGCGCCGTTGCTCTGCGCGATGGCGTCAAGCGCCACCGTGTTGTCGGTGCCATGCACACTGGCATTGACGATGACGGCACGTCCAACGCCGAGCTTGGCATGCAGCGCGCGGAAATCGGCGAGCGGCGCATCCGGCGGTGTGTAGGAACGGTCCGGCGCGTAAGCGTATTTCGCGCCGGGCCCGAAGATGTGGCAATGCGCATCGCAAGACAGCTTCGGCAGCTCGAACTTCGGCGTGCGCGTGTCCGGATCGGGCGGCGGGATGGTCGGCGTGTACATCATTGCCATCGGATAAACCGCCGAACGAGACCGAGTGTTCAAGTCTTGCTGCTGACGACCGGTCGTCGCCGTGCCAGCCCAGCCTGATCCAGTGCCGGCGCCTGGAACGCGGCCACGGTGGCTTGCACCAATTGCTCGATGGCGCTTGCGGCATCGCTACCGTCGGCCTCGCCGCGCGACAGGCGCGAGACGCGATCCGGCGTCACCAGCGAATAATAGAGTGCGCCAAGCAGGAAGTGGCTGCGCCAGACGATATCGGTGCGCGGAACGTGCGGCAGGCTTTCGTGAACAGCATCGATGAAGGCGTGGCTGGTGTCGTCAAAAGTCTGTGCGATGATCTTTCGCGCGACCTCGTTGCCCTCCGCGGACATCACCGCGCGCAGCCGCGTGAACCGCGCCCCGCCTCCGGCAAGATCACTGCCCGAGGTGAAGGCCGGCACGACATAGGCCCGCACCACCGCTTCGAGCCGGTCCTGGAGATCGCGCACGCGTTTGGCGGCCGCGAGCAGCTCGGAACGGCGCAAATTCATTGGCCCGCAATGGCGCCGGTAGATCTCCAGCAGCAGGCCGTCCTTGGTCTTGAAATGATAGGTGACGCTGCCGGGATTGGCGCCCGCGGCCTGTGCAATATCGCGCACCGACACGGCGTTGAAACCGTTGGTGGCGAACAGCTCCTCGGCCGCGGCGAGAATTGCCTCGCGCATGTTCGGCTTGCGGGCCGTTTCCTTGCTGGTGGGGTTGCGTATCATGCGATTTGTACTATCGTACAAAAGATCAGGTCTCGTCAACAAAAACCATGGGCAGCGTCCGGACGGCTCGAAAGACCGAGGGTCCGCACGCAAACGCTCGCAAGGAGTGCTGGAAAATGCAGGGTTTGAATAAGAAGATCGGCGGCTTGATGCTGGGTGCCGGTCTGCTGCTGGGAGGCGGCGCCGCGCAGGCCGCCGACAGCTATCCGAGCAAGCCGGTTCACATCCTGGTGCCCTACGCTGCCGGCGGCGCGGTCGACGTGCTCGCGCGCACGCTCGGACAGGCATTGGCGAAAACCTGGGGCCAGCAGCCTGTGGTCGACAACCGCCCCGGCGCCGGCGGCATCGTCGCCTCTCAGGCACTGACGCAGGCCGCCCCCGACGGCTATACGCTGATCCTGGTCGCGAGCGGTCATCCCCTCAACCAGTTCATCTATCCGAGCGTGCCTTACGACACGTTTAGGGATTTTACCGCGATCACCGAAGTCGCCTCCTCGCCGCTAGCGATCGTCGTCGCCAAGGACAGCCCCTACAAGACGGTCGGCGATCTTCTCGCTGCGGCGAAGAAGGACCCTGACAAGCTCTCTTACGGTATGTCCGGCAACGGCACCTCGGCGCATCTCGCCGGTGAGCTGTTGAAATACATGTCCGGCACCAAGATCGTCGCGATCCCCTACAAGGGGGGCGCGCCCGCGCTGACCGCCGTGATCGCCGGCGACATCCCGCTCAGCATCAATCCACTTGCGGAAGCCATCAGCCAAATCGAAGGCGGTCCGGTGCGCGCGCTCGCGGTGACCTCGGCCGAACGCTCCAAGGCGCTACCCAATGTTCCGACCGTCGCCGAGTCGGGCGTGCCGGGCTACGACGTATCGGTCTGGTGGGGCGTTCTCGGCCCGGCGAAAATGCCGCCAGAGATCGTGGCGAAGCTCGAAACTGATCTGAAGGCGGCGCTGCAGGACCCGAACGTGCTGTCGACGCTCGGCAAGATCGGCGCAACTCCAGTGGGCTCTTCGTCCAAGGATTTCGACGCCTACATGCATGCCGAGGCGACCAAATGGGAGCCGGTGCTGAAGGCTGCCGACATCCGAGCGCAGTGAGGCTCTTCGCATGAGGACCTCCTCCGCGCGGCTTTCGCGCGCCGCCCTGCTCGCGGCGGTAGTCATCAGCTTCTTTGGGGCGCCAGCGCATGCCGACGGCGAAGCAAAGCTGCTGGCGCCGAGTGGCATGTTACGCGTCGGCGTCTATCCGGGCAGCCCGACCTCGATGGTGACGGATGCAACCGGCAAGCCGCACGGGCTCGCTTACGATCTCGGGGGCGAGCTTGCAAAACGGCTCGGCGTAAACGTCGATTACGTCAAGTTCCAACGCGTCGCCGACATCGTCGCCGCGATCCATGACGGCCAGGTCGATTTCACCGTGACAAATGCCACGCCGGCTCGCGCTACCGAGGTCAGCTTCAGCCAGCCCGTGCTGGCGATCGAGCTCGGCTATTTCGTGCCGGCGAACTCGTCGATCGGTAAGGTCGAGGATATCGACAAACCAGGCGTCAAGATCGGCGTCACCAAAGGCTCGACCTCCGAGCGTACGCTGCCGGCCAAGTTCAAGAACGCGACCATCGTTCCCGCCGAAAGCGTCAAGGTTGCCGTCGCCATGTTCGGCCGCGGCGAGATCGATCTCTACGCGACCAACAAGCCCACACTGTTTGAGATGTCCGACCAGATGCCGGGCGCGCGGATCCTCGATGGCAATTGGGGCCTGGAGCATATGGCCATCGCTATCCCCAAAGGACGCGAGGCGGCCCTGCCACTGCTCAACCGCTTCGTCACTGAAGAGCAGTCGTCCGGCGCGCTGGACACGATCCAGCGCCAGGCCGGCTTGCGCGGCGCCACGAAGGCGATGTAGGTCAATTGCGTGCGCTCGCCCGCATCTTCTCCGGCGGCGCGGCACGCCGCACGAAATCGGCGTCATCGTCGCCTCCTCCCGACGGAATCAGGATCGCGCGCTCGCGCGGCAGCGCTTCCGGCATCTCGTCGCGGATGAAGGCGATGAGCTTCTCTCTCATCTCGCAGCGCAGGTCCCAGGACTGCGGCGCATTCCTGGCGCTGACGAGGGCGCGGAGCTCGATGGTGCGTGAATCCGCGTCGATCACCTGGAGGTTGACCACCTCGCCGTCCCAGAGCTTGGACTCCTTTACTGCTTCTTCCAGCCAGCGCCGGATCCGCGGCACGTCGGCACGATAATCGACATGGAACGCAATCACGCCGATCAGGGACGCGGTGTCGCGGGTCCAGTTCTGGAATGGCTTTTCGATAAAATAAGACAGCGGCACCACCATGCGGCGCCAGTCCCACAGCCGGATCACCACATAGGTCGAGGCGATGTCCTCGACCCAGCCCCACTCGTTCTCGATGATGACGGCATCCTCGATGCGGATCGGCTGGGTGATCGCGATCTGCATGCCCGCGATCAGATTGCTCAGCAGCGGCCGGGCGGCAAGACCGACGATGATACCCGCGGCACCGGCGGAGGCGAACAGGCTGACGCCGTATTGCCTGACCGAGTCGAATGTCATCAGGGCGGTCGATACCGTGATGATGACAATGATGATATCGGTGACGCGCTTGAAGACGCGGACCTGGGTGACGTGCTTGCGCGCGACAAAATTCTCGGTGACGTCGCGAAAGTTCAGGAGATACCGTGCCGCGCTCATATCGACGATCCGGATCGAGATCCAGCCGATCAGCGCGATGAAGGCGACGACGAACAGGCGCGTCAGCGGCGTGCGGAAGGCATCGTCCAGCGGCGCGAGCGGCAGCACCAAGGCTACGGCGGCAAGACTGAGGGCCAACTGAGCAGGGCCAGCCGTGCGCTCGATGAACACGCTCACGAGCGGGAGACGGGTTCCGAAGGCGCGGTTGAACAGCCAAACCGCGAGGCGGTAGATCGACAGGGCCATCAGAATAGCGCCAGCGACCAGACAGAGGCCGACGAACCACGACGGTATCCACCCGAACATCCTGTCGATGTCGGCCAAAAGGGTCTGCCGATTCATTAAAGTCCCCGTTTGCATTCGCGCTTGCCGTTCAACGCGTCGTAGCGTGGTTCGCTCCCCCGCTCAGTGCAATGCAGCATCCCTCTGGTGCAATCATCGCCGAACTGCGCTATTTCTGGTCAATCATGACTCGACGGACTGGCAGCGCCGATCTTCCCCTTCACACCGGCCGGGTTCCACCCTGGCTGGCGACCCGCATGTCGTCGCTGGGCGCGATCGTCACGCAAGCGATCGTGCATCACTACGGACGAGATGCATTCCTCCAGCGGCTCTCGCACCCGTTCTGGTTCCAGTCGTTCGGCGCCGTCATGGGGATGGACTGGCACTCCTCCGGCATCACGACCTCCGTGATAGGGGCGCTGAAGCGGGGGTTAGGCCCGCTCCAGGATGAGCTCGGAATCTACGTCTGCGGTGGACGTGGCCAGCACTCGCGCAAGACCCCGGACGAACTGATGCAGCTCGGCGACCGCGTCGGCTTCGACGGCGCAAAGCTCACGCGTGCGAGTCGCCTCGTGGCCAAGGTTGACAGCGCCGCGGTCCAGGACGGCTTTGACCTTTACCTCCACGGCTTCTTCGTCACCGCCGATGCCAAATGGACCGTGGTGCAGCAGGGCATGAACGGCGACAAGCGACAGGCCCGCCGCTATCACTGGCATTCCGAGGCGCTGAAGAGTTTTGTCGATACCCCGCACAGCGCGATCGACGGGCCGCTGCAAGGCGAGATCGTCAATCTCACCGACCATCGCGCCGTTCTCTCGCGGAGCGCGCAGCTCGAGCTTCTGAGCGATCTCGGCCCGGATCGCATCCTTTCCGAATTCGAACGGCTCACCGGGACTACGCCCGAGCCCGCACAGGCGACGCTGCCGCACCTGATCATGCCCGGGCATCACGACGTGCGGCCGAAGGACGTGTTTGCGCGCCGCCTGCACGGCACACTCGCGGCCGCGGCCGAGCGCGGCCCAGTCGACTTTCCGGAACTGCTGCTGACGCCCGGCGTTGGCGCTCGCACCGTGCGTTCGCTGGCGATGGTCGCCGAAGTCGTGCACGGCGCACCCTACCGCTTCAACGATCCCGCCCGCTTCTCGCTCGCCCACGGCGGCAAGGACCGGCATCCCTACCCCGTTCCGATCAAGGTGTATGACGAGACCATCCGCGTGCTCAAGAGCGCGATCCAGAATGCAAAGCTCGGGCGCGAGGAAGAGATGCAGGCCATCAAGCGCCTCGACGACCAGGCGCGGCGGCTGGAGCGCACCGCGCGCGGGCCATCGGTTGAGTCCTATATCGCCGGAGAGCGTGCCGCCTCACCCGATCTCGACGGCCGCTCAGTGTTCGGCTGGGAACGGGACCTGGCATCGACAAAAAAGCGGACCGGCTGAACACCGGTCCGCGAGTTGGTCGGGAGGAACGCCTCTCTCAGGTCTCGTCGGTGCCCGGCTCCTCGTCGAGCCGGTTGGCCGAATGATCCTGATATTGATCGGTCTGGATCGACTTGCCGTCCATGCCGCGAATGTCCGAATGCTGCTTCTTGTCGCGGTTGGACAGCACCATGTTGTCGCCGATCTTGTCCTTGGGCACGTCCGTCATGGCGCCGGTGCCGTCGCCCTTGCCGTGCATGCCCGATCTGAAATGCGTCTTGCTGCCATGACCACCTGGCATCTTTTTCTCCTCTTGCTTTGATCGCCTGTGAAGCTCAGTGCTTCTGCTGTGCCGGCGTCGGTTTCGGGGGCTTGTGTCCGCTTTGGCCGGAATCGTTGTGCTTGTTGTGGTCGCTTTCCTGGTTGAGGCCGCCCCGGCTCACCGGAAATTCACTCTGCCGCGCCTCAGGTCGCGCGCGATGGACGGCCGTGTCCTCCGGATTGTGGCCGATCGCCTGGTCAAGCTCTCGCGCGTCTGGAACATCGGGCTTGCGCTCGAGGATGCGAACCTGTTGCTCGTGGGTCTTCTTGCCTTGCATGCTCGTCCTCCGGAGCTATCGGTCTCGTCGGCGCGCGCCGCTGCGCGCGACGTCCTTGTCGATGCCGCCAGCGGCGTTCACGTCGTTCTCGACATCGCCTTCGATCGTGTTCTCGCCCAGGGCGTCCTCGAGGTCGTCAGGCGAGATACCGGCCATCGTTGCGCCCTTCGATCCGCCAATCATGGGATTTTCGTGCAGATCCTTTTCGGTCGGTGCGTAGAGTTTGGGTTGCTTATTGGTCATGTCTCACCTGCCTCCGCCCTTTCCGGCCTCGTCGTGTCTGTGGTGTGAATCGTGCTCGCCACCCCCGCCAGAGACGCGGCTGTGGTTGCGCTGCGGGTCGTCCGCCGGTGGCTTCTTCACTTCGAGCGGTGCCTTCGCATTCTCATGCGATGCGCCAGGTCCGCCCTGACGGATGCTGTTCGGTGTCTTGGTGGATGTCGACATGTCACCTCCTCAGCGATCTTGCTGATAGCCTTGGTTGGTGGTGTTCTGCTTGATGTTGCCCTGCTGCCCTTGCTGGTCTGGATTTTGCGCACGCTGCTGGCCGTGCGGGGCAGTCGAGGACACTTGCTTGCTGTCGCCGGTTCCCTTGGGGCTTTGGTTCTCGGCGGGAACAGGTGGCATCTTGCCGGTCATGATGCTGTCTCCTGTTGTTGACACGACATCGACCGGAGGAACTCATCCGGCTTTCGATGTCGCAAAAACAACTAGAGCAACGGCATGCCGTTCCTACCGACGAGTCCAGAGAAATTCCGCAAGCGTGTAAGTCTCAGCAGGCCGCTGGCTGGGAACGAACCATCATCGATCCAGCTGCTCCGTGGCCGTCGGGCACAACGGGGAGGTTCGCGATCGCACGCATGCCCGGTCGCTTGCGCCAGTGGATCTGAGACACGTCCACAGCAAAGCCAAGTTTCGGCCATCGCACAAACAGCGCTTGCAAGGCACACGCTGCCTCGATCCGGGCAAGTTGATGACCGAGGCAGAAATGGATTCCCGTTCCGAAGGACATGTGACGGTTCGGCTTGCGCGCGAGATCGAGGCTGTCGGGACGATCATGCGCCGCCGGTCCATGTTCGCCGCGGCGAGCATCACCATGACGCGATCGCCCTTCTTGAGACGCACGCCCGCGAGCTCGATATCCCGCCGCACATAGCGCGCCTTGGAGAACTGCACCGGCGACACGAAGCGCAGGAATTCCTCCACCGCAAGCCCGACGCGGCTCCAGTCCTGTGCCAGCCAGTCGCGGACGCCAGGACTTCTAAGGAGCTCGTAGACGGAACCGCTGATGAGATGCGTGGTGGTCTCGGAGCCCGCCGCGAGCAGCAGGAACACCATCGACACCATTTCGTCCGGCGTGATCTGGCCACCCTCGCGCTCGACCTGGACCAGCTCCGAGATCAGGCCCTCGCCGCCCCGCGCGCGCGCAATCTGAAGCTGCCGTTCGAGGTAGGCTCGCATCTTGCGGAACGCGAACAGCAGGCGGAAGAAGCTGGCGACGTCGGTGAGCGAAGACATCGTATTGGCCCAAGCGATGAAGCGAGGGCGATCGGCCAACGGCAACCCAAGCAGCTCGGAGATCACCGCGAGCGGCAGGATGCGGGCATAACGCTGGACGAGATCGGCCGGGCTTCCTGCCAGGAACAGCTCGTCGGCGAGACCGTCCGCGATGGCGCGGATACGCGGCTCCATCGCGACGATCGCGCGGCGCCGGAAGGCCTCGTCCACGATGCTGCGCAGCCTTGTATGGTCCGGCTCGTCCATCGTCAGCATGTTGTTGGCGATGGTTCTGACGTAGTTCGGCATCCACCAGCGCAGACCTGCGACGTCGCCATCCTCCTTGCGCAGCGTGAAATTGGTGCCGTCCTTCAGGACCTGCGCCGTGGCATCGTGGGTCGTGGTGATCCAGACATCGCCGACGAGAGGAAATCGCGTCGCGACCACAGGACCGGACATGCGCAACGTTGCGATCGCCTTGGGCGGATCGCGAAAGAAGGCCTCGCTGGTGAAATCGAGGCGCGGTGTCATGGGATCACCGAGTGGTTGGTGGCGCCTCAACCAGATGGTGCGCACGCGACGGCCCGCAAGGGCCGGAAGCGGCGCGATGAGCTGAGTGCCTACCCCCGCCCGGGCGAACGCGGGCCGATCTTGCGCTGCTGCTGATTGGTGTAGGCGTCCCAATTGCTCCAGCTGCCGTTGCTGAGGCTTCGCAGGTCGGTGGTGAGCGGACGGCGCGTGCGCTTGTCGTGATCGGCGATCACGCGCTCGGATTGCACGATCTTGCGCTTGAGTTCCCCGACCGCCTTCTGGGTCTGCCCGTTCCGCTTCGAAGACGCGATCTCGCCCATGGTGAAGCGCGCGGTCTCGAGTGCCTTCAACTCGGCGCGGTTCTTCTTCAACTGAACCCGGTGCCAGGCGATGTTGCTGTCGCTGTCCGCAACCATGTGGGAACTCCGCTGATTCGTTCCCACAGTGTATCGCGTGCCGAATCGGCGCCGCAACGGGCGCGCGGCGGCGAAAATACGGTCTTATTGCGCGGAGGTTCCGGGCCTAGCGCTCGGCGAAAGCCTTTTCGACCACGAATTGGGCCGGTTCGCCGTGATTGCCCTCGACAAGACCCCGCTCGCCGAGGAGCACGCGGGTATCCGCCACCAGCGCCGGGCTGCCGCAGATCATGACGCGGTCGTGGGCGGCTTCCAGGGCCGGCAGGCCGATATCGGAAAACAGCTTGCCCGAGGTGATGAGGTCGGTGATGCGGCCGCGATTGCGGAAGGGATCGCGCGTCACGGTCGGATAGTAGATCAACTGGTTGCGGATGTACTCGCCGATCAGCTCGTCCTTGGGCAGCGTCTCGGTGATCATCTCGCCATAGGCGAGCTCCTTCACGTGCCGGCAACCGTGCAGCAGCACGACCTTCTCGAACCGCTCGTAGGTCTCGGGGTCCTTGATCACGCTCAGGAACGGCGCAAGGCCCGTACCGGTGCCGATAAGGTAGAGGTTGCGGCCATCCTCCAGATTGTCGATCACCAGCGTGCCGGTGGCCTTGCGGCTGACGATGATCTCGTCGCCTTCCTTCAGATGCTGGAGCCGTGAGGTGAGCGGGCCGTCCGGCACCTTGATCGAGAAGAACTCCAGCGTGTCCTCGTAATTGGCGCTGGCGACGCTGTAGGCCCGCAACAGCGGCTTCTCGCCGACCTTGAGCCCGATCATGGTGAATTCGCCGTTGCGGAAGCGGAAGGTCGGGCTGCGGGTGGTCTTGAAGGAGAACAGCGTGTCGGTCCAGTGGTGGACGCTCAAAACGGCTTCCTGATTGAAATTGCTCATCTCACCCTTCCGTGGCGCGTCGTGGCGGTTTTCAAGGCGGCAGCTATGCGTCGTTTGTACACGATCATTTGTATACTAATGAATAATCCGGCTTGATCCCGGGGTCAAGGCTGCCCAAGATCGGAAGCGTTGCAGTTAAGGACAAGGACCCATTCCATGGCGCATGACGCACCCCAGGCCACCGGACCCTCGAAGCTCGTGATCCGCAATATCGGCCTGATCCTGTCCGGCGCGCTGGAAAAGCCGATCCTGGACGGCGACACCATCGTCGCCGAGAACGGCAAGATCACCGCGATCGGCCGCTTCAAGGACCTCAACACCGAAGGCGCGACCACCATCGTCGAGGCCAACGGCACCACGGTGGCGCCCGGCCTGATCGACAGCCATGTCCACCCTGTTGCGGGCGACTGGACGCCGCGCCAGAACCAGATCGGCTGGATCGACAGCAATTTGCATGGCGGCGTCACCACGATGATTTCCGCAGGCGAGGTGCACATGCCCGGCCGCCCGCGCGACGTCGTCGGGTTGAAGGCGATGGCCATCTTCGCCCAGCGCGCATTCTGGAATCTGCGGCCTGGCGGCGTGAAGGTTCACGCCGGCGCACCTGTGATCGAATGCGAGATGGTCGAGGAGGATTTCAAGGAGCTGGCCGCAGCCGGCGTCAAGCTGCTCGGCGAAGTGGGCTTGGGCGGCGTCAAGGATGGCCCCACGGCGCGAAAAATGGTTGGCTGGGCCCGCAAATATGGCATCCAGAGCACGATCCACACCGGCGGTCCTTCGATCCCCGGCTCCGGCCTGATCGACAAGGACGTGGTGCTGGAGGCCGACACCGATGTGGTTGGCCACATCAATGGCGGCCACACCGCGCTTCCCGACGACCAGATCCGCTGCATCTGCGAGGGCTGCAAGCGCGGCCTCGAGCTGGTGCACAACGGCAATGAGCGCTCGGCGCTGTTCACGTTGCGCATCGCGCGCGAGATGGGCGATCTGCACCGCGTCATCCTCGGCACCGACGCGCCCGCCGGCTCCGGCGTGCAGCCGCTCGGCATTCTCCGCATGGTGTCGATGCTGTCCTCGCTGGGCGACCTGCCGGCCGAGGTCGCGTTTTGCCTGGCCACCGGCAACACGGCGCGGATGCGCGAATTGGATTGCGGCCTGATCGAAGTCGGCCGTTCCGCAGATTTCGTCATCATGGACAAGGCGCAGCACTCGGCCGGCAAGAACATTTTAGACAGCGTCCAGCTCGGCGACCTCCCCGGCATCGGCATGACCATCATCGACGGCATCGTGCGCACCCAGCGCAGCCGCAACACCCCGCCGGCCGGCCGGGTGCCGGAGGTGGTGGCCAAGTGACGCAGCCGGAGCGGCTCGCCGCTCGGCGCGGTCCCTCGGGAAAAGCTGATCACCCAATCAACGGCGCTTAGCGATTTCACAACGCACGTAGGTCTGGCGCTTGCCTTGCCCGACCGGGCTGTTGTCCATCACCAGCTTGCCATCAGCGGCAATGGAAACCCGGGGATTGGAGCGATACTTCTCGCCCTCACCTTCGCAGGCGAGCTTCATTTTCCAGCTGAGCTTCCCGTCGGCGGTGATCTCGCTGGCGCGGCACCTGGTCTCGTACCAATAGAGGCGGTTGCCGCCCTCGATGCTCATGCGGTTGGCGCTGTCCTGGTCGCGGCAATCCTTTTTGGTCGACGCCCAGAACCCCTCATAGGCTTGCGCCGCCAGGGCGGGAGCACACTGGCCCGCCAGCATCACACTCATACTCAGAGCCATCGCAAACCGGTTCGCCGCTCTCATATCAAAAACCTCGACAAGACCTTCACCGAGGTTAGTCGCGCCTCACCGCAGCTTGTTCAACAGCGCCATCAGCATCTCGCGCTCCTTTGCCTCGAGCGGCGCCAGCGTCTCCCGTGTGATCGCGAGCGCATTCGGCGCGACCTTTTCCGCCAGTTGCTGGCCCGCGCGCGTCAGGCTGACCAGAAGCCGCCGTCCGTCCTCGGGATCCTGGCTGGTCTCGGTCAGGCCGCGCGCCGTCAAGCGATCGATCACGCCCTTGATGGTCGCCACATCCATCGCCGTCAGGCGCCCGAGCTGGTTCTGCGAGCATGGCCCGGCCTCGGCGAGCTTCGACAGCGCCGCCCATTGCGTCGGCGTGATATTGGTGCCGATCTCGCGAGAGAAGATCGCGCTGTGGCGCTGCCAGACCTGGCGAAGGATGAAACCAACCTGCTCGTCGAGCACGTAAGGCGGCTTTGCTGGTTTGACGCTCTTCTTCGCCGCGACGCTTCTCGCCATCCGCTCCCCGCCCCCTACAACGATAAATGCGCGTCGCGGATATCCGGACGCGCGTCGAGCTCGGCCATGGTGCCGCCGAAACAGATGCGGCCGCGCTCGATGATATAGGCGCGATCGGAGATCAGCCGTGCAAAATGCAGATTCTGCTCGGAGACGACGATGCTGACGCCCTCCTTCTTCATGGTCAGGATGGCATCGACCATCTGCTCCACGATCTTCGGCGACAGGCCCTCGGAGGGCTCGTCCAGCAGCACCAGCGAGGGATTGCCCATCAGCGTGCGCGCGATGGTAAGCATCTGCTGCTCGCCGCCGCTCATGCGGCCGCCCGGGCGATTTTTCATCTCGCCGAGGTTAGGAAACAGCGAAAACAGCTTGTCGCGGGTCCAGTGCGGCGCGTTCGGGCGCTTCGGCTGACGGCCGACCTCCAGATTCTCTTCCACCGTCAGATCGGTGAAGATGCGCCGCTCCTCCGGCACGTAACCAAGCCCATCCCGCACGATCTCATGTGTCGGGCGCGCCGAGACGTCCTTGCCTTCGAACATGATCCGCCCCGAGCGTTGCGCGACCAGCCCGACAATCGAGCGGAACGTCGTCGACTTACCGGCGCCATTGCGGCCGAGCAACGCCACGACTTCCCCCTCGCCGACCTCGAAGCCGATGTCGAACAGGATATGGGCCGGGCCGTAATGACTATTGAGCCCCTCGACCGTGAGCTTCATGCCGATGCTCCCTCGCGATGCCCGGCCTCGTAAAGCAAGCCCTCGCCGAGGTAGACAGCCTGCACCTGCGGATTGCCCCGGACCTCGGCGGGCGAGCCCTCGGCGATCAGCGTGCCGCGGTTGAGCACGATGATGCGGTCGGCGTGCTCGAAGACCACGTCCATGTCGTGCTCGGTGAAGAGAACGCCGATCGATTTTTCCCGGGCGATCTGCGCGGTCAGCCGCATCAAATCGACGCGCTCGCGCGGCGCCATGCCGGCGGTCGGCTCGTCCATCAGCAGCAGCTTTGGCTGGTTGGCGAGCGCGACGGCGAGCTCGAGCCGCTTGAGATCGCCATAGGCAAGCTCGCCACAGGGGCGATCCGCATAGCCGCCCATGCCGACCAGCTCCAGCAGTCGCCCGGCTTCGCCGCGGTCGAAGTTCGGCGCCGAGCCCCAAAGATTGTACAATTGCTTGCCGTGCGAGATCAGCGCGACCTGCACATTCTCGCGCACCGTCATGGTCGCGAAGGTCGCGGTGATCTGGAAGGTGCGGCCCACGCCCATCCGCCAGATTTCGCGCGGCTTCCTGCCGGTTGTGTCCTCGCCGAGCAGGCGGACGTGGCCGCTGTCAGGCTTGTTCTGGCCGTTGAGCATGTCGAAACAGGTGCTCTTGCCCGCGCCGTTCGGCCCGATCAACGCCAGGATTTCGCCTGATCGCAGCGAGAACGAGACGCCGCGCACGGCGTGGACGCCGCCATAGGATTTGGTCAGGCTTTCGACCGCGAGAAGTGGTGGGGCGACGCTCATTCGGCGGACTCGATCGGCTTGGCAAGCAAGGGTGACCCCGGTGGCGACGCCTTCCTGCGGCGCTGGGCAAGCATCTCCAGCATGCCGACGATGCCCTTGGGGAAGACGACGACGATCAGAACGATGAAGCCGCCGAGCACGAGCTTTGACAGGTCGGTTTGGCTGACCAGCCAGATGTTCAAGGCCTTGTAGACGATGGCGCCGATCACCGCGCCCGACACCGTCTCGACGCCGCCGAGCAGCACCATCACAAGCGCATCGACCGAGAGCGAGATGCCGAGATTGTCCGGGAAAACACTGCCCTTGAGGTAGGCGAACAGCGCGCCGCCAATGCCGGCGGTCGTGCCCGCGATCACGAAGGCGGTCCACTGGATCCGCTTGGCGTTGATGCCGACCGCTTCGCTGCGCAGCAGCGAGTCGCGCGTCGCCCTCAGCGCATAACCGAACGGCGAGAACACCATGGCCCGCAGCGCGATCGTCACAAGCGCCGCAACCCCGAGCGACAGCCAGTAGAAATGCGACGGGCTCGCCGCCCAACTCGCGGGCCAGACGCCCAGGATGCCGTTGTCGCCGCCGGTCACGCTCACCCACTGGAACGCGATGGACCAGACGATCTGCGCGAAGGCGAGCGTCAGCATTGCAAAATAGACGCCGGAGAGCTGCACCGCGAAGAAGCCGAACACGGCAGCGCCCATGCAGCCGAGCAGCGGCCCGAGCAACAGGCAGACGATCATCGGCAGTCCCGCCATCTTGGCGAGGAAAGCGACGCCGTAGGCGCCGAGGCCGAAATAGGCGGCATGGCCGAAGGAGGCGAGCCCGCCGACCGACATCAGGAAGTGCAGGCTGACGGCGAAGATCACGGAGATCGCGATCTCCGAGCCGACGGTCAGTGCATAATTGCCGGCGAACAGCGGCAGCGTCGCGGCGATGACGAGCGCTGCAAGCGCGGCCAGCCGCTCGTTCGACGTCAGCGGCCGCCAGGGATTGACCGTGAGACCCGGCGTCTTGCGCGCCGGCGCCTCGGGCCTGCCGAACAGGCCCCAGGGCCGCACGATCAGCACTGCCGCCATCACCAGGAAGACGAGGATGATGGAGATTTTTGGAAAGATCAGGATGCCGAAGGCGTTGAGCTCGGAGACCAGCACCGCCGCGACGAAAGCCCCGATGATGCTGCCGAGGCCTCCGATCACGACGACGACGAAGACCTCGACGATGATACGCAAATCCATCGCATGATGCACGGCATCGCGTGGGATCTGGAGCGCACCGCCCAGAGCGGCGAGGAAAACGCCGACCGCAAACACGGATGTAAACAGCCATTTCTGGTTGACGCCGAGCGCCGCGACCATGTCGCGGTCCTGCGTCGCTGCGCGCACCAGCACGCCCCAGCGCGTGCGCTGGAACAGGAGCCAGAGGATGCCAAGCACGACCGGACTGAGCACGATCAGGAACAAATCATAGCTCGGGATGTTCTGGCCGAAAAAGTCGATCGCCCCCTTGAAGCCGGGTGCACGGCGCCCGACGAGATCGTCCGGGCCCCAGATCAGGACGACGAGGTCCTCGACCATCAAGGTCAGGCCGAAGGTCGCAAGCAGCTGGAACAGCTCGGGCGCGTGATAGATGCGCCGGAGCAGCACCATCTCGACAATGACACCGATCACCGCCACGGCAAGCGCTGCGATGACGATCCCGCCCCAGAAGCCGAACGTCCCCGATAGGCGCTCGGTGAGCGTGAAGGCGATATAGGCACCGATCATGTAGAAGGCGCCGTGCGCGAAATTCACGATCCGCGTCACGCCAAAGATGATCGACAGGCCCGACGCCACCAGGAACAGCGACGCTGCGCTGGCGAGACCGGTCAGAAACTGTACGACGTAAAAGGCCATCGGCGGTCCGCGTTAAGCAACATTCTCGATACTGGGCTTCATCCTTCGAGGCGGCGCTACGCGCCTCCTCAGGATGAGGTCCGGGACCCTCATGGTGAGGAGCGCGGCCGCGCCGCGCGTCTCGAACCACGAGGCCCCGGTCTCTCCTTGCATCAATCCTTCGGACGCAGCTTCTCGACTTCGGCATCACTCGGCAGATAATCCGCGCCTTTCTTGTAGGACGAGTCCACCATCACGCCCTTGCCGTCCTTCAGCGCGGTCTTGCCGACATAGGCACCGAGCGTCGACTGGTGATCGATCTTGCGGAAGGTGATCTCGCCCAGCGGCGACGGCATCGACAGTCCTTCCGCCGCGCTGATCAGCTTCTCCGGATCGGTCGAATTGGCCTTCGCCAGGATCGCCGCCGCCGACTTGATGGTCTGATAGCCGACGATCGAGCCGAGGCGCGGATAGTCGTTGTACTTGGCCTGATAGGCCTTCAGGAACGCGTCGTGCTCGGGCGTCTTGATCGAGTACCAGGGATAGCCCGTGACGATCCAGCCCTCGGGCGTCTCCTCCTTGAGCGGGTCGAGATATTCGGGCTCGCCGGTGAGGAACGAGACGACCTCGCGTCCCTTGAACAGACCGCGGGTGTTGCCTTCACGCACGAGCTTCACGAGGTCCGCGCCGAAGGTGACGTTGAGGATCGCTTCGGGATTTGCCGCGGCAACCGCCTGCACCACCGGGCCGGCGTCGATCTTGCCCTGCGGCGGCCACTGCTCGTCGACCCACTGGATGTCGGGCCGCTTCTCCGACATCAGCTTCTTGAATACGGCGACCGCGGACTGGCCGTATTCATAGTTCGGCGCGATCGTCGCCCAGCGCTTTGCCGGCAGCTTGCTGGCTGCTTCCACCAGCATCGCCGCCTGCATGTAGTTGGAAGGACGCAGTCGGAAGGTGTACTTGTTACCCTTGGACCAGGTGATGGCGTCCGTCAGCGGCTCGGCCGCCAGGAAGAACACCTTCTTCTGGTTGGCGAAGTCGCTGACCGCAAGACCGATGTTCGACAGGAATGTGCCCGTCAGCATCGCCACGCCTTCGCTCGACACCAGCTCGTTGGCCGCGGTCTGCGCATCCGCCGGCTTGCCGCCGTCGTCCTTGGAGACGACGACCAGCTTCTTGCCGTTGATGCCGCCGGCCGCGTTGATCTCTTCGACTGCGAGCTGCCAGCCTTTGCGATAGGGCTCCGTGAACGCCGGCAGCAACGAATAACTGTTGATCTCGCCGATCTTGATGTCCTGCGCCAGGGCCGAATGAGCCATGCCGCTTGCCAACAGCGCGAACGCCGCCCCGACAAAATAGTTCTTTGCTCGCATCCCAACCTCCACTTTTCTGAAAAGATTAACGCAGTCCGTCTTCGCCCTTGATCTCCGCAACCGTCAGCCCGCCGACGCGCGGCAAAGGACGACCGCTGTCGGTGACAGCGACCGCGACCATGATCTCGTTGGCGCGCGGCGCATCGTTGATCTGCACTTCCATGCCGTCGAAATGACTGCGCACGAAGGCTGCATCCTTGTGGCCCAGCGGAATGTCCAGCGTCGTGCCGGGTCCACTGCGCTTCTTCGAGGACGGAATCAGCGCAGCACCCTTGCTCAGCACTTTGCGCACGGGCGCGCCCATTTTCGGGTGAAGGATGGCGGCGGCATGCTCCAGCTCGCCGTTCTCGCCGACGGCCGCCGCCTTGCCATAGCTCTGCGCCTTGGAACCGTCGATGCCGAGCGCCGCCACTGCACGCTTTGACAGCAGCTCGCCGAGCTCCTCGCCAATCGCGATCAAGGGCGAGAGATCCTCGACATACTTTCCGGCAAACGGATTCTCGATCACGGCGATTGCCGCCGCGCGCCGCGTCGGCGGCGAGACCTGGCGGCCCATCTCCATCTGCGTCTCTTCGACGACGGTGACGATCTTGCGGATGATCGCGCTCATGATTGTTTCCTCAAGCCGCTTCCCTGTTCAGGCATGAACCGCGTTCTCCGGCACAAGCGGGCGCGATCGTTGCCGTTCAATATCCTTGGTCCCGATGACAAGCATATCACCACAAAGCTGCAACACGGCACCCTCGATCAATCCGCGATCGAATAATTGCCGTGCACATTCCGCGCCAGATTCGAGCGCGGTGGTGATCTCGTTCTGCGACAATCCACCAACGTTGCGGGTCACGAGCCGTGCGCCAAGATCGCTGTCGGGCTGAAGCTCGCACGCAGGCTTTCGGATAATGGCGGGATGCCCCGGCAGATCGACGGCATTCGCAATGATCGTCGCGGCGGCATCGGCTTGCGACGCTGTTCCGGCCAGCACGGTCACCGCATCGGCAATCCCGAGGGAAAAGCTGCGACCGTGCCGTCCACTGGTCGCAATGCCGCGCACGGGATCATCGGCGTCCACCCTGATCGTCCGCATCACGCCGTCGCGATCGGGCCGGTCCATCAGGCCGACCGAAAAATGCTCGCCCTCGCCGAGATGCAGGGCAATGTCGCCGCCATTGTTGACATAGGCTCGATCGAGCGCCGCAGCGTTCAGCATTGCGCCGAGAATCTCCTCCGCTACGGCGCCGGCCACAGCGGCCATCGGCGTGATGAAGCCATCAGCGGCATAGGGCGCGACCGCGGCGTGCATGCGACGCGCCACAACGCCTCTCAACGAGGTCCGCTCCTCGACAGCGGTCCGCAGTTCGGGCAGTTCCGCGCAGAGCTCGTCGAGCAATCCCGTGAAGCGCCGGACGGCCGCCTCATAGGCCGCGCGCACTGCGTCGGCAGCCCCCCTCGCCTCGACGACCAAATCAATCGGTCCATCCTGCAAATGCAGTCGCCGGCCGTCAGACAGCAACGCGATTTGCGGGAGCCTTGTCATGCCCGAGGCCCTGGAATCGGGTTCTGCCAGGGCAATTGGCGGACATCGTCGCCGCGCTGAACTTCGGCGAGCGGCTTCACATAATCCATGTGCCCGCCGAGCGCCGCATAGTCCGACAGCTTCATTGTGAATTCGATCGGGGCGACCAGCGCGGGCGTCGGCACGTAACCGAATGCCCCCGCAGGCATCTGCGTCACGTCGACCATGTAGGTGATGCCGCCGCCCGGCCAGACGTAAACAGGTGCGCCGCCACTGGTGACGCGCGTGAGCGCGTCCTTCACCGAGCGCGTCAGCCGCACCGGATTGTCGGTCACGCCTGCCCGCAAGGAACCACCGGCGCCCGCCATGAACAGCACAGTACACAGCGCCGGCTCGCAATTCTCCTGAATGCGCTCGACCGAAAACTTGAGGTCATCCGGCATCTCGGTCTCGACCGGCTTCAAGGCTTCGTCGAGCACGTAATAGGACGAATGTTCGCCGGTCGTGGAGACCATCAGCATGGAAAGACCGGCCCTGGCCTCCTTGGCGTCGAACGGTCCCAGGATTGCGAGCGGATCGGAGATATTGGTGCCGCCCCAACCCGTGCCGGGATCGGCGACCTGGAAATAGCGGCCGGGCGTCGAGCGGCGCCCTTTCATCTTGATGCCGGTGTCGGCGATGTCGAGCAGCTTGCCGGCCTGGTGCTCCGAGAGCACGCCGGTGATATGGTCGTCGACCACGACGACCTCGTCGACCTTGCCGTGCCATTGCTTGGCGAACATGCCGATCGTCGCCGAGCCGCAGCCGACGCGCATGCGCTCTTCTTTCATGCCGTTGACGATCGGCGGCTGGCCGGCCTGCACCACCACGCTCGCGCCGCCGTCGATGGTGAGTTCGACCGCCTTGCAATTTGCGAGGTCCATCAGCGTGTCGCAGGTGACGCGGCCTTCCTTCTTGGAGCCGCCGGTCAGATGATGCACGCCGCCGAGCGACAGCATCTGCGAACCGTATTCGCTGGTGGTGACGTGACCGACCGCCTCGCCTTGTGCACGGACGGTCGCGGTCTCCGGCCCGAGATAGCGGTCGGTGTCGATCTTCACCTTGATGCCGCAATAGGAGAAGATGCCCTCGGTGACGACAGTCACCATGTCGACGCCGTCGACCTCCGCCGAGACGATGAACGGCGCCGGCTTGTAGTCGGGATAGGTCGTCCCCGCGCCGATCGCCGTTACAAAGGTGGAAGGCTCGTGGACGATCTTGCCGTCCCAATCTTCGGTGCGGCTGAACGGAACGAGCTTGCCGCCATGCGACACGGTGCGCTCCAGGATCACATGCGGATCGACGCGGACGAGCTTGCCCTCGTGATTGGCATAGCGGTCGCAGGCGCCCGCCGCGCCCGGCTTGATGTAGCACATCACCGGACACGCATCGCAGCGGATCTTGTCGATGGCGGCGCTCGTAGGTTCAGTCACCATGTCAAAGCCAGCCGACAGTGCAGTTATCATTTGTACACGAACGATGTTGCGCGCCCTCCCGATGACTGTCAAGCGGCGGTGCGGCGCAAAACATACGCCTGCCGCATAAAACCTCATTTGCCTATCCGCCCTGTCCACAAAGAAGGCATTCGCGCTGCACTGCGGCATGCACGGCTTGCACGTTTGTGTACAAACGGTATCGTCGCAACGTAGATTTTGAGCGGACTTGGAATTCGCAAAGCTTTGGCCGCGACGCTCAACGAGTCGATTTGGGAACGAGGATGACGCAGACACCGATCCGCATCACCGTGAACGGCAGGATCCACGAGATCACTGCGGCGCGAGACACGCCGCTGCTCTACGTGCTGCGCAACGATCTCGCGCTCAACGGTCCGAAATACGGTTGCGGCCTCGGTGAATGCGGCACCTGCACTGTCCTGATCGATGGCGCGGCGGCGCGCTCCTGC
Organism: Bradyrhizobium sp. Kon69; assembly: GCF_055807515.1. Lineage (NCBI taxonomy): Bacteria > Pseudomonadati > Pseudomonadota > Alphaproteobacteria > Hyphomicrobiales > Nitrobacteraceae > Bradyrhizobium > Bradyrhizobium sp. Kon69. The sequence continues at coordinate 180,796 of NZ_JBVVOS010000016.1, forward strand.
GTGATTCCGATCAGTGGCTGCGCCGGCCGCGACGTCGTGACGCTCGAGGGGCTCGGTACCCGCGACAAGCCGGATGTGGTGCAGCAAGCCTTCATCGACGAACAGGCCGCGCAATGCGGCTATTGCCTCAACGGCATGATCATGACCACCAAGGCGCTGCTTGCCATCAACCCGCGGCCCACCGAACAGGAGGCGCTGGCGGCGCTGCGCTACAATCTCTGTCGCTGCGGCACGCATATCGAAATCCTGTGCGCCGTGATGCGTGCGTCTGGCCAACTCGGCGAGGCCGGTGATTGATGGCCTCCCCTGCCCCGAACGGAGCTGAGCTGCAATCCGGCTCGCTCGTCGTCGTCCGCACGGTGGACGAGTGCACATCCGAGACCTTCGTTCGCATCACCGCGGACGGTTCGGTCACAGCCTACAATGGTCATGTCGACCTCGGCACCGGCATCCGCACGGCGCTTGGCCAGATCGTTGCTGAAGAGCTCGACGTCTCCTTTGCCCGCGTGGTCGTGGTGCTCGGCGACACCGCAACGGTGCCGAACCAGGGCGCCACGATCGCGAGCGAGACCATCCAGATCACCGCCATTCCCCTGCGCAAAGCCGCCGCGCAGGCGCGACACTTCCTGATCGCACGTGCGGCCGAGCGCCTGGAGCTGCCGGCAGCCGATCTCAGGATCGAAGACGGCCTCGTGCGCGGGCACGACAATCGCAGCGTCAGCTATGGCGAGTTGATCGGCGGAGAGACCATTCGTCTCGAGCTTGCCGACGACGTCGCCGTCAAGCCGGTCGGCGATTACGCCATTGTCGGCCAATCGATGCCCCGCATCGACCTCCCGGCCAAGGCCACAGGCGAGCTGACCTTCGTGCACGACATCCGTGTGCCCGGCATGCTGCACGGCCGCGTGGTGCGTCCGCCCTATGCCGGCGTCGACGCCGGCCCGTTCGTCGGCACCAGCCTGATTTCGGTCGACGAATCCTCGGTGCGCGGCATTCCCGGCATTATAGCCGTCGTGCGCATCGGCGATTTCGTCGGAATCGTCGCGGAGCGCGAGGAGAACGCGATCCGCGCGGCGGAGCAGCTTGCGGTGAGCTGGCGACCGACGCCTGAACTGACCGATCTCGCCGACGTCGAGAACGCGCTGCGTGCCAATCCATCGACGCCGCGCACGCTGATCGACAAGGGCGACGTCGATGCGGCCATTGCCGGCGCGGCCAAGCCGATGCAGCGCACTTACGTCTGGCCATATCAGATGCATGCCTCGATCGGCCCGTCCTGCGCGGTCGCCGACTTCCAGGACGGCAACATCCGCGTCTGGTCGGGCACGCAAAATCCGCACCTGCTGCGCGCAGACCTGTCGCTGCTGATCGAGCGTCCCGAGAGCGAGATCGAGGTCATCAGGTTGGAGGCCGCCGGCTGCTACGGCCGCAACTGCGCCGACGATGTCACGGCGGACGCGCTGTTGCTCTCGCGCGCGGTCGGCCGGCCCGTGCGCGTACAGCTGACGCGCGAGCAGGAGCACGCCTGGGAGCCCAAGGGCGCCGCGCAGCTCATCGACGTCAATGGCGGCCTGAACGCGGAGGGCGGCGTCGCTGCTTACGATCTTGCCACGCGGTATCCGTCGAATGCCGCGCCGACGTTGGCACTGTTGCTGACGGGGCGGATATCGCCGAAGGCCGACGTCCTCCAGATGGGCGACCGCACCGCGATCCCGCCTTACGATTACGACCACATGCGCGTCGTCGCCCACGACATGGCGCCGATCGTGCGCGCGTCCTGGTTTCGCGGCGTCTCGGCCCTGCCGAACACCTTTGCGCATGAATCCTATATCGACGAAGCCGCGACCGAGGCCGGCGTCGACCCGATCGAATATCGCCTGCGTTACCTTAGGGATCAGCGCGCCGTCGATCTCGTCCATGCGGTCGCCGAGCGTGCGGGCTGGACGCCGCGGCCGGTGCGACAAGAGAAGGACGGCGAGATCGTGCATGGGCGCGGCTTTGCCTATGCGCTCTACGTCCACAGCAAATTTCCCGGTTATGGCGCGGCGTGGTCGGCCTGGGTCACCGACGTTGCCGTGAACAAGTCGACCGGCGACGTCAGCGTGACGCGCGTGGTCGCCGGGCAGGACTCCGGATTGATGATCAACCCGGACGGCGTGCGCCACCAGATCCATGGCAACGTCATCCAGTCCACCAGCCGCGCGCTGATGGAGGAGGTCTCGTTCGAGCGCGGGGCAGTCGCGGCGCGGGAATGGGGCGCCTATCCGATCATGCCGTTCCCTGACGTGCCCAAGATGGACGTGTTGTTGCTGCCGCGGCCAGACCAGCCGCCGCTCGGCGTCGGCGAGTCCGCCTCGGTCCCAAGCGCGGCTGCGATTGCCAACGCCATCTTCGACGCCACCGGCGTGCGATTTCGCGAGCCGCCGTTCACGCCCGAGCGCATCCTGAAGGGCTTGCACGGCAGCGCCCCAGCCACGCCGCAGGCGTTGCCGGTTCCAGCTACGCCACAGCCATCCCGTATCTGGGAAAATCCGTTCGCCAAACGCGCCGGCATTTTCGCGACGATCGCGGCCGTCTGCACCGCGGCGATTGGCATCGGTGCGGCCCTTTTGCCTGGCCGCGCCATCGCGCCGATCGCGCGGCCTGACCCATCGGTCTATTCCGCAGCGACGATCGCGCGCGGGCAACAACTGGCCGCACTCGGCAATTGCGCGGAGTGCCACACCACGATCGGCGGCGCGCTCAACGCCGGCGGCCGCGCCCTGGAGACGCCGTTCGGCACGATCTACGCGACCAACATCACGCCAGATGTCGAGACCGGCATCGGAGCCTGGTCCTATCCCGCATTCGAGCGCGCGATGCGCGACGGGCTGCATCGCGACGGACGGCAACTCTATCCCGCCTTCCCCTATACGCATTTTGCAAAGACTGGAGATGCCGACATGCAGGCGCTTTACGCCTACCTGATGGCACAGCCGGCGGTGCGCGCGACGCAGCCTGCGAATACGCTCGCCTTCCCGTTCAATCTCCGCCCGCTACTTGCCGGATGGAATGCGCTGTTCCACCAGACGCGCGAGTTCAAGCCCGATCCCGCCAAATCCGACGTCTGGAATCGCGGCGCTTATCTGGTCGAAGGTCTCGGCCATTGCAGTGCCTGCCATTCGCCGCGCAACGCGCTCGGCGCCGAGCAGCGTGGCGCCTATCTCGCCGGCGGCTTTGCCGAGGGCTGGGAGGCGCCGCCGCTGACCTCAATCTCGCACGCGCCGATCCCATGGAGCGAGGACGAGCTGTTCGCCTATTTGCGCACCGGCCACTCGCGATACCATGGCGTCGCCGCCGGGCCGATGGCGCCGATCGTCAGGGATCTCACCGCCGTGCCCGACCAGGACATTCGCGCGATGGCGGTCTATCTCAACTCGTTCAACGACACCGTGACCGATACGCAGGGCCTAGATGCACTTGCTGCAAAACTTGAGAGCTCAACGCAGGTTACGGTGGCGTCCTCCACCGGCACGCGGCTCTATCAGGGCGCCTGCGCCGCCTGCCACGAGATCGGCGGCCTGCCGCTGTTCGGCAGCCGGCCTTCGCTGGCACTCAACAGCAATCTGCACAGCGCCGCATCGGACAATCTCGTGCAAATCATCCTGCACGGCATCGCCGAGCCGGTGTCGAGCGATCTCGGCTACATGCCGGCATTCAAGAACAGCATGAGCGATGCGCAGGTCGAGGAACTCGTCACCTTCCTGCGCAAGCAGTTCGCACCGGACAGGCCGGCGTGGACTGGCGTGCGCGAGACGATCGCGCGTGTGAGAGCCGCCGCCAACTGAGCGCTACTTCTTGTGCTCTACCGGCGGCGTGCCGTGCGTATGGAACGACTCGATCGTCTTCAGGCCCCACGCCTGCCCCTTCTTGCGTTCTTCTTCCGTCCACACGATCGGCTTCCAGTCCGGCGCGAGGATGAGGCGCGCGCCGGCATTGGCGACTTCGACGCGGTTGCCGCCGGGCTCGTAGACGTAGAGGAAGAAGGTCTGCTGGATCGCGTGCTTGTGCGGGCCGGTCTCGATGTGGATGCCGTTCTCCAGGAAGATGTCGGCGGCGCGCAAGATCTCTTCGCGGCTGTCGAGCGCGTAGGTGACGTGGTGGAAGCGGCCGGGCGTGCCGGAATGGTCGAGCGAATAGGCAAAGTCGTAGCTCTTGTTCGACATGGTCAGCCACATCGCTGCTTCGCGGCCGTCGTTCAGCACGATCTGCTCGGTGAGGCGGCAGCCGAGATAGTTCTCGAAGAACTCGCGGTTGGCCTTGATGTCGACGGCGAGGCAATTGAGGTGGTCGAGGCGGCGGACATTGACGCCGCGCGCGGGAAAGCGCTGCGCCTGGTTCTTCAGCGCCGGCTTCAACTCCGGCGGCGCCTGATACCATTCGGTCTCGTAATAGAGCTCGACGATGTGTCCATCGGGATCGCGGCAGCGGAAGGTCGGCCCCTGCCCCATGTCGCCGTCGATCCAGCCGATGTCGAAGCCGGACCCCTTCAGCGCCGCGACGCGGCGCTCCAGCGCCTGCTGGCTGCGCGCGCGCAACGCCATGTGCTCCATGCCCGATGTCTTCGACGCCGTCAGTTTGAGAGAATAGCGCTCGTAATCGTCCCAGCCGCGCAAATAGACCGACTCGCCCTTTTGTCCGCTGACGGTCATGCCCATGACGTCGACGAAGAATTTCAGGCTCTCGTCCGGCTTCGGCGTCAGCAGTTCCATGTGGCCGAGATGAGCGAGATCGAGGATCGGTTCGGGTTGCATGGTGTCCTCCAAGAGGTGGCTTGCGATCCGCTGGACCGGATCCCGCGATCCGGCGCAGGCTGTAATCCGCTCACGCGCCGGTGGGCGGCGCCGAAGTCGCCGGTTCATTTGTACTAATGTACAAATGATTAGGTCTCGTCAACAAATCAACCATTGGCGCTGAGAGCGAATGACGGGCGATCCGGGATGAGAACCCGTCCCGAACCGCGGACCGACTGCCCGAATGGTAAAATCTTCCTTAAACACTCCCCCGCCCGCCGGGCGGGAAAAAGCAGCATTCCCGCCGTTTCTGCCCGCAAGTATGTATTGGGAACAAACCTCGCACCCGAATTGTCGCGGATTTAACGAAGCGCCGGCGCCTGCCGTTTAACCGTTTGTCCAGCGACGGCCGTGCATAGTCCGGGCAACCCGTTGCTCTTGCCAGGTTCATTCATTGTGACATCCTTTGGACGCGTGATTTCGGTTCGCGGGTCGCTCGCCCGGGTCGGGCTGCTGGCTGAAAGCCGGATGCCGGTCTCGGAAGTGCGGGCCACCGTCGGCCGCTTCGTCAGTATCCGCTGCGCCAGCTCGGTCATCGTCGCCATGATCACCGAGGTGTCCTGCGAGAACCTCTCGAGCAACGACAATTTGATCGCCATCGCCTCGGTCGACCTGCTCGGCGAAATTCTCAACGCCGCCGGCAAGGCCAAATTCCAGCGCGGCGTCACCAACTATCCGACCATCGGCGATTCCGTCGACCTGATCACGAGCCAGGAGCTGCGCACGATCTACGCGCCCACCGGCTCCGACCAGATCAATGTCGGCTTCCTTCAGCAGGACAGCTCCGTCGTCGCCTATGTCGACATCGAGGAAATGCTCTCCAAACACTTTGCGGTGCTGGGATCGACCGGTGTCGGCAAATCGACCGGTGTGTCGCTGCTGCTCAACGAGATCCTCAAGGCACGCCCGAATTTGCGCATCTTCCTGCTCGATGTGCACAACGAATATGGCCGCTGCTTCGGCGACCGCGCGCTGGTGCTCAACCCGCGCAATTTGAAACTGCCATTCTGGCTGTTCAATTTCGAGGAAATCGTCGACGTGCTGTTCGGCGGCCGCGCCGGCGTGCCCGAGGAGCTCGACGTCCTCGCCGAGGTCATTCCCCTCGCCAAGGGCGTCTACACCCAGTACCAGAACGCCGACCGCATTGGCCTGAAGCGCATCGATCCCAAGCAGATCGGCTACACCGTCGATACGCCGGTGCCCTATCGCCTGGTCGATCTGATGTCGCTGATCGACGAGCGCATGGGCAAGCTCGAGAACCGCTCCTCGCGCATCATCTATCACAAGCTGATCTCCCGCATCGAGGCGGTCCGCAACGACCCGCGCTACGCCTTCATGTTCGACAACGCCAATGTCGGCGGTGACACCATGGCCGAGGTGATCAGCCATCTGTTCCGCCTGCCGGCCAACGGCAAGCCGATGACGGTGATGCAGCTCGCCGGCTTCCCGGCCGAGGTCATCGATTCCGTCGTCTCGGTGCTCTGCCGCATGGCCTTCGACTTCGGCCTGTGGAGCGACGGCGTTTCGCCGATGCTGTTCGTCTGCGAAGAGGCTCACCGCTACGCCTCGGCCGATCGCAATGTCGGCTTCGGGCCGACCCGCAAGGCGGTGTCGCGCATCGCCAAGGAAGGCCGCAAATACGGCGTCTATCTCGGCCTCATCACCCAGCGTCCGGCCGAGCTCGACGCCACCATCATCTCCCAGTGCAACACGCTGTTCACGATGCGTCTTGCCAACGAGCGCGACCAGGCGCTGCTGCGCGCCGCGGTGTCGGATGCGGCCGCGAACCTGCTCTCGTTCGTGCCCTCGCTCGGCACCCGTGAAGTGCTGGCGTTCGGCGAAGGTGTCGCGCTGCCGACGCGGCTGCGCTTCAAGGAGGTGCCGCCGCATCAATTGCCGCGCGGCGAAGCCACCATCAGCAGCGTGCCGTCCGTCACCTCCGGTCACGACATGCATTTCGTCGGCGCCGTGCTCGAGCGCTGGCGCGGTGCCACCTCGCAGCGCGACGTGCCGAACGATCCGGTGTTCTCGGCGCCGCCCGCGAAGACGCTCTCCAACGTCGAAGCCCCGATGCTGCAACCGTCGATGGGGTTGGATCCGGACCGCTTCTCGCTGCTGAAGAAGCCGCTGCGGTAAAGAAACGCTCGTTTTCCAGCTCCGGCATTGCGAGCCTGGCGTCACGTTGAGCATGGCGCCGGCATCGACTATGGTTACCGGCCCCAAGCCGGAATCCATGCCCATGACCAAGCCCGCGCAACGCTTCGCCGCTCCCGCCCTCGATGCGCTCCCTGACGACATCCGCACACGTCTCCTCGCCGTGCAGGAGAAGAGCGGCTTCGTGCCGAACGTGTTCTTAACGCTGGCCTACCGCCCGGACGAGTTCCGCGCCTTCTTCGCCTACCACGACGCGCTGATGGAGAAGGACGGCGGCCTCACCAAGGCCGAGCGCGAGATGATCGTGGTCGCGACCTCGGCAGCCAATCAGTGCCAGTATTGCGTGATTGCGCATGGCGCGATCCTGCGCATCCGCGCCAAGAACCCGCTGATCGCCGACCAGATCGCCACGAACTACCGCAAGGCCGACATCACGCCGCGGCAAAAGGCGATGCTCGACTTCGCGATGAAGGTCTCGGCCGATGCGCAGCGGATTTCCGAGGACGATTTCACCGCGCTCGCGCCGCATGGGTTCAGCGACGACGACATCTGGGACATCGCCGCAATCTCCGCATTCTTCGCACTGTCGAACCGGCTGGCGAATTTCACCGGCATGCGGCCGAACGACGAATTCTATCTGATGGGACGGCTGCCGAAGCAATGAGCGCCCGCCGCGAGCGCGGAAGGAACGCATCACCGACAAATGCAGCGGATGAGTTCCCGCTTTACGGGAACTCTATGTTTTCGCAATCGCACACGTTTAATTAAGAATCTCACCCCCAACTAGCACAATCGCTTTGGCACAACTTGCGCAGTTTCCGTCACCGGAGACGCCGATGAGTCGTGCCTGTTGAGGGGCTTCTCATGAACGTGCGGGCATTTGTGATCGCGACCTGTATCGGCACGGCATTCTTCGCGGCCGGATACGCATGGAACTATCAACCGGAGATCATCAACGCGAACGAGATATGGAGCATGTTTGAATCGGAGCATGGCAAGGCGCGGGCTGCCGTCTTACGCGTCCTCATTGCGCCGAATTCAGCTCACTTCAACGGCCTGCGAACGATCGATGCAGACAAGGCAAAATACGTATGCGGCTCCGTAAAGGCGATGGACAAGGAGAGGCAGTACGTCGAGGCCGCGTTCGTTTATACCGTCGCGATCGATTTTGCCCGTATCGACGACGACGGCCGGATGACGTCGCAGCGCTCTGCTTACAAGCCCTGCCCGGGCGCGGCCGACGACAAAATTGCCGACCAGAACACGCTGATATCGCCAGGCGCGCTGTCGATGATCAAGACCGTCGAAAAAATCATCCCCAAGTCCAGCGGCGGAACGATGGAACAACAGCTTGGCCAGCTCGCCGGACAGACAGCGGCGGTCGCGCCAGGTTCGGCGGTCCCGCGGAGATCGGCCGGCTTGTCGGGTTCGGCAGCCTCAGCAGGGGCAGGATGGGCGCCAGCAGCACAGCATTCAAATTCGGGCGTGGAGGCGCGACAATCAGATGAACTGACGTGGCGCGTCGACCAGCCGCCGGCTGCATGGCCGAATTTCCCCTCGGACGATCCGCTGGCGAAATCGGCGCAGAAGCGGACGAGCGCCGAGGCCCTGGCTTTCGCGAAAGGCATCGAGGCTCGCTGGGAGGACGCCAAATCATCCGGGGTCCCGGCCAAGCGTCCCTCGCCTGAGGAGATCAAGGAAGCATGTCGCGCGCTACTTACGATCGATCCCACGGACAAGGATTATCCGCGGGCCTGGGCCGCCTTTGTGCGGCTGCGCAAAATCGATCGCGACGCTGCTGGTTGAACTGGCGGGGATCTGTCCTAACGGTTCGCCATCAACTCGAGCGCGGGGGCAAAGCGCTCGGAAAACGTCAACGTCTTGGCATGGTGAACTGCGGCAAACGATGCCGATATCCCGGCTGAAGCGACCACGAGCAGGGCAACGGTGAAAACCAGACGGCGCATTTCGGCCTCCTGTGTGAGCTCGACAATCCCACAGATGGCACGGCTTTGTTTCAGCACTGCTTCGCGCGGACGGAAGATGGTTTCGCTCAAGAGGCTGTGATCAGATCCGGTTTGCGGAGCCACATGCCGTACTGACGTGAGCGTGGCGCCTAATCATCGTCAGCCGGACCGCACCAGCCGGGCAGATAGATCGCGTCCTTGCTCTTGGCTGAGGACATCGCCTTCTCGAGCGCCTTGTCGAAATTGGCATCCACAGCCTTGCGCGACAGCTTTCGGCGCAGATAATCGGCCCACAGGAATTCGGAGAACGGCGTGGTGTCCTTGGCGAAGCCGCCCATGCGGCGCAGCTCGCCGGCAAGGCTCCGGAAGGGATCGTCCTTGAGATCGACGACGGATTTGGGCAAATCGCGGAACGGTCGCCGTTCGCCCTTGGCGTCGTAGGGGTAAACCCAGCGCTTGTTGTCCATCACACCCCAGAACGCTTCGCGCTCGACCATCCTGAGGTCGCCGACGATGGTGACCAGCACCTCCTTGATGCCCTCGTCGTGCAGCGCGCGACCGAGATGATGATGGTCGATCACGTAATAGCGCTCGTCGGGGCCATGCACGACGGGGATCATATGCTTGCCGAGCAGATCGGCCTGCTTCTTCTTGTCGTGCTCGCGCCAGCGCTTGCGCTTCTCCTTGACCTCGCGCATTCCGACCGTCATCTGCGTCGGCCGCAGCGACAGGATCGACACCGGATGCACTCTCGGTTCGCGCGGATTGGTCATGGTCGAAGCGCCCTTCACATGGTTGCAGCTGCGTGGTCAGGTTCCCTGGACTATGCCATGGGCATCGGGCCGGCAATGCATTCGGCTGGGCGGAGATATTGCATCGCACCCTCTGCAGGCCCGGAACGACCACGGTTCCACGGTCCTTCGTTCGCAACCCTGCAAGATAGTGCGAACGCGCAATGCACGTGCGCGTTGAGAAGATTTTCTGCAACGCGTTCACCACGTATGCTATCTAAAAATCGCTGCTTCGGAGTGATCCCTGCACCATGACAACCCAGCGGCCCATAAGCTCGGATGACGAGCACCGGGTGCTCCAGTTCAGGCCGCGCACCTCGCCTTCCCCGACGGGCTACCGTGGCAACGCTAGCGTGCAGCAATTGCGCGTCGCGCCCGAACCGCTCGACCTGTCACGCTACGAGCAGCCCCGCACTGAACCGGACGATTTCCGCCATCGCATGCTCGCGAATATCGCGGCGTTGGCCTTCACCATCGCACTGACCGCGATCGGGATCTGGCTCGCGGTGAGCATCGCCGACCTGCGCCGGACCCAGGATTGCGTGCTGATGGGCCGCCGCGACTGCGTCAAGATCACGACGCCGCACATCTAGGCGACGGTCCTTCGGCGGAAACGGCTCAACCGGGCATCCCCAGCCCTGTCCCCACACCCGCCGGCTCCATTGAACTCAGGGCGGCGCTCCGATATACGGGCTTTCGACCCGGCCAGAGGGGGGTTGAGGGCGTCATCGGGGCGCGATGCCCACCCACCGTTCCACTCTGGAAAATCTGACAAACAACTGCAATATATCAAAGGCTTAGTGATGTCCTCCACATTCGATCAGGTCGCTACGATCATCGCTGAAACCTGCGACATCCCGCGCGACACGATCACGCCGGATAGCCATGCCATCGATGACCTCGGCATCGACAGCCTCGATTTCCTGGACATCGCGTTCGCGATCGACAAGCAGTTCGGTATCAAGCTGCCGCTGGAAAAGTGGACCCAGGAGGTCAACGACGGCAAAGCGACCACCGAGCAGTATTTCGTGCTGAAAAACCTGTGCGCGCGCATCGACGAACTGGTTGCGGCCAAGGGCGCGAGCGCCTAAGCGCGCGGTCATGCAACTCGAATACTTCCACATGATAGATCGCGTCGTCGACCTCAACGTCGACGCGAAGACGATTGTCGTCGAGGCTCAGGTCCCGATGGAGAGCACCATCTTCGAGGGGCACTTCCCGGGCTATCCCCTGATGCCCGGCGTGCTCCTGATCGAATCGATGGCGCAGGCCTCTGGCTGGCTTCAGCTTGGCGTGCTCAAATTCGAGCGCATGCCGATCCTGGCTGCCGTCAAGGAGGCCAAGGTCCGCGGCTCGGTCTTCCCCGGCGATCTCATGAGCATCGAGGCGAGCCTGGCCCATCAGGGCTCGGGCTACGCCGTGACCGAAGCCAAGATCAAGGTCGGCGGCAAGCTGCGCGCGAATTCGACGCTGACCTTCACGCAGATTCCCTTTCCCCATGCGGATATGCGCGCCCACATGGACGAGGTCGCCAAGCGCGTCGGCTTTCCGCAACAGGCCGTATCGCCATGACCGAGACTGCTTCGAAGCCCGCCCAGACGGAAGTCTGGATCACCGGCATTGGCCTGGCCACCTCGCTCGGCGAGGGCCTGGACGCCAACTGGGCCGCGCTTCAGGAGAAGCGCATCAATGTCGACGAGAAGGGCTTTGCGCCCTACATCGTGCACCCCCTGATGCCTGTTACCTTCGACAGCCAGATCCCGAAGAAGGGCGACCAGCGCCAGATGGAAGCCTGGCAGCGCATCGGCACCTATGCGGCCGGGCTTGCGCTCGACTCCGCCGGGATCAAGGGCAACAAGGACATCCTGTCGAAGATCGACATGGTGGTCGCCGCCGGCGGCGGCGAGCGCGATCTCAACGTCGACACCGGCGTGCTCACGGCCGAGGCCAAGGGTGCCAACGCGCCCGGCTTCCTCAACGAGCGGCTGATGAGCGATCTCAGGCCGACGCTGTTCCTGGCCCAGCTCTCCAACCTGCTCGCCGGCAACATCGCCATCGTGCATGGCATTGGCGGCACCTCGCGCACCTTCATGGGTGAAGAGGTTGCCGGCGCCGATGCCGCCCGCATTGCATTGTCGCGCATCGCCTCCGGCGAGAGCGACATCGCGCTGATCGGCGGCTCGCACAATGGCGAGCGCAAGGACCTGATGGTCCTCTACGAATTCGGCGATTTCAATCTCAAGGACAAGTTCGCACCCGTGTGGGCGCGCGAGGACAACGCCGGCTTCGCGCTCGGCTCGGCTGGCGCGTTTCTGGTGCTGGAGTCCAAGGCGCATGCGGAAGCGCGCGGTGCCAAGCCGTTCGCGAAGCTGTCGAGCGTCGTTGCCGACCTCGCCCGGCGCAAGACCCCCGGCGACATGGCCGCGACGCTGGAGAAGCTTTGGGCAAAGTTGCCGAAGCGCGACGGCAAGGGCGCGATCATATCTGGTGCGACCGGCGCTGAGCCGGCAACATCAGAAGAGCGCGGCTTCCTGAAGGGCCACGCCGAGTTCCCGGTGCGCTCGACCGGCACGATGTTCGGCCACACCATGGAGACGCAATTCCCGCTCGGTATCGCGCTCGCCGCGCTGTCGATCTCTCGCGGCGCGCTGTTTCCGCCGAACGATTCCACGGGCACCGAGATTGAAATGCAAGGAGCGCCCACCCAGATTGTGGTGGTGGGGGCCGGACACTGGCGCGGCGAAGGCATGGCGCTGGTCGAGGCAGTAAGCTAGAGCGCGTTGCGCTTTGGCAGGTTATTGTTTGGGCATGATCTTCTCGGAAAATCGCGTCACGCTTTTTCGTATCATGCTCCAGCTCAAGCGGGGATCGACATGACTGCACCACGCGACAAACTCGGGCGTCCCGTCGTCGTCGTCACCGGCATGGGCATCATGACCTCGCTCGGCAACGGCAAGACCGACAATTGGGCGAAGCTCGTCGCCGGCGAATCCGGCATCCGCACCATCACGCGCTTTCCAGTCGACGGCCTGAAAACCACGATGGCCGGCACGGTGGATTTCGTCAGCGTCGATCCTTTCTCCTCCACCGGCCTGTCCGAGCGGATGGCCGAACTGGTGACGCAGGAAGCGCTGGACCAGGCCGGCATCGGCGCCAAAGCGGATTTCCCGGGTCCTCTCTTCCTTGCGGTCGCACCTGTCGAAGTCGAATGGCCGCAGCGCCGCGAGCTCGGCCGCGCCGTCGGTAAGCTCGACTTCAATTACGACGATCTGCTACGCATCTCTGGTGGCGGCAAGTACAGCGCCTATCACCACCGCTTCATGTTCGGTTCGGTCGCGGCCTACCTCGCCGAGACCTTCGGCACCAAGGGCTCGCCGATCTCGCTGTCGACGGCCTGCGCTTCGGGCGCGACCTCGATCCAGCTCGGCGTCGAGGCGATCCGCCGCGGCGAGACCGATGCCGCGCTGTGCGTGGCGACCGACGGCACCGTGAATCCGGAGGCGCTGGTGCGCTTCTCGCTGCTCTCGGCGCTGTCGACCCAGAACGATCCGCCGCAGGCGGCCTCCCGTCCCTTCTCCAAGAATCGCGACGGCTTTGTCATGGCCGAAGGCGCCGGTGCGCTGGTGCTGGAAAGCTATGAAGCCGCCACCGCGCGCGGCGCAAAAATTCTCGGCGTGATCGCCGGCTGCGGCGAGCTCACCGATTCGTTCCATCGCACCCGCTCCTCGCCCGACGGCAAGCCGATCATCGGCTGCATGAACAAGACGCTGGCCGATGCCGGCATGACGCCGGACCAGATCGACCACATCAACGCGCACGGCACCGCGACGCCCGAGAACGACAAGATGGAGTACAATACGACATCGGCCGTGTTCGGCGACCTCGTCTCGAAGA